>CAJXZK010000138.1 GCA_913063055.1 uncultured bacterium | reverse complement strand
TCTCTATTCGTCGGCAGCGTCAGATGTGTATAAGAGACAGCCGATGTCAAGATTTACGAATACGACCAAAAGCCTCTCGGTGACCGCAGTCCGCTACTGCTGGTGCACGGTCTAAGGGGCGAATACTACCCTTATTTTCGCTGGCAGAAAGTAGCTGAGAAGCTAGCCAAGAGCGATGCTTTTAGCAGCAAGTACAAAATTTATCTTGTGCGCTATTCCAGCCTCGATCGGTTTGACCATGTTCTACCGAAATTTAAAGATGCCCTTACCTCCCTTTACAGTGCGACCAAACAACGGCCGATCACAATGGTGGCCCTGAGCATGGGTGGAAATATCGCCTATGAGTCATTGACCGATCCCAATATCGAGTCAAAGGTACGCCTGCTCTTCACCATGGGAACACCGTTCCATGGCTCGCCGCTGTTTTGCAAAGACTGGATGAACTACACCGTTTACAAAAGGCTCTCCTGGCCTTGGACTCGTGTAGACCACAACCTCTCTTACCGCTTCTATTTCGACCGCAATCCTATTTTGCGCCAAGATTTGGCCTGGGATAACGCCGACGAAGCCATTCCAGAAACTGGCAAATTTAAGTCAAAGCTGCCATTTGGACCTAAGGGCCACCTCACTGTGGGCGATACCATTAATTCACGCCTGAGCAAAGTTAACAGCGTGCCCGTGGATCGCAAAAAGCTGATCACCTATGGTGGGTATATTGTGAATCCCTACTTAGCGCCGGGCTTCAAGCGCTACGCCGAGACCACAGCTTTCTATCCCATGTTTTTACTGTCCAATTCCTTCCCTGCTCACTTTGGTAGAGAACATCCAGTTCTAGAATTTCTCAATCGAGATATCACCAATGTGCAAGTATCTAAGAAAATAGCAAAACAAGCCGGTACGCCATTCGTCTATGTCTTGAACGATGGCATTTGCCCGGTCACCAGCGCGATTTTCTTACCTAACGAAGTAGCTCGCACGCAATTCGTTGCTAAAGAAACCGATTTTGAAAAAGTACGCGACAAAGTCAATGTTGGCAAAGCTAGGGTTTTCCGCAATGTCGATCACTTAACTTTCATCGATGGCATAAGACCGCTCAATCCAATTATTTCTGCAGTGAGCAGTCAGTTTAGAGACGAACTAAATCCGCAAGATGGCCAGAAAGATATTTTCGACTGGATCTTAAGTGACTTGGTCAACTCTGATCAAATTGGCGGCAGTCTTGCCAAAACTAAGCAAGTACCAGAACCGGTTAAACCGCCCACAGAAGAACTGGTGACAAAACCAGAAGTTGTAGTCGATAAAGACACCGCTGCAAAACAAGAAGCAGCCGCTGGAACTACTACAGCTCAATAACTGCTACAGCTCAAGAAGTACCAGAGCTCGCAAATTTAGTTAATCTACTTAACTTTCCATTGACGCCAGGTTTCTTTGCGCTTAGCATGAATCTCATACGGGACCTTCCGTGGAATCTCATATGGATTCTCAATTGGAAACTTAGATGTTTAGCTACAACTCCGCCAACAATAATAATAACGACAATAATGATTGCCTCCAGAATCTGGTTGCACTCGTAAGACAATGTCGTAGTTAAGCTAAACGAAACAACGAAGAAGTCATCGACCGCAGCCAACCAGGTTGCGGTTTTTTGTTTTGGGAGAAATTATGGTTACGTCAATCAAACTAATGGAAGCGACTCAGCTTCTAGCTCAGTCGGCACAAAACAGCGCACACGGGTCTGTAGCAGATTCCGGTAGCAATGCAGGAAAGGCTGGCGATAGCATAGTGCGCATCAAAGGTCATCTGCAATCAATGCGCGACCTTGGCCAAATTATGTTTTTGATTGTGCGTGACGCTTCGGCGACCATACAGGTAGTTGTGACAGAAGCTTCCTTGCAAGAGCAAATGCGTCTTCTAACCAACGAAACGCCCTGCTACTTCGAAGGCTACCTGCAAGCTCAACAAGTGAAAAAGCGCAAAGAGACAAAAGAATCAGCCGAAAGCCAACAAGCAACATCTGTTTCGCCAACAAGTGAAGTTGAGCTAGTTTTGACACGCGTAGAAGCCCTGGCCTCAGGTCTACATGTGCCACCAATTGAAATTGGCAAACAAACAAAAATAGACAATCTCTCAGCTTCGACACTGCTCGACTATCGGCCCCTGACCTTGCGCAACGAAAAAGTTCGAGCAATCTTCAAAATAGAAGCAGAAATATTGAAAGCTTTCCGTCACTTCTTGAACGGTAAAAATTTCATCGAAATTCATTCACCAAAAATCGTGGCCACTGGCACAGAAGGAGGAGCCCAGTTATTTAAAATCGACTATTTCGGAAGAACAGCCTATCTCGCTCAGAGCCCGCAGTTCTATAAGCAAATAATGGTAGGAGCTTTTGAAAGAGTATACGAAGTAGGGCCGGTCTACCGAGCAGAAGAACACGACACCACCCGTCACTTAAACGAGTACATCAGCCTCGATATCGAGATGGGCTTTGTCGAATCAGAGCAAGATGTCATAGCCATGCAAATTGGCTTGTTGCGGCATATTATGGAGCACCTAAAAGAGAACTGCCAGAGAGAACTGGCGATGTACCAAGCCGTCGTTCCAACGATAGGCAGCACCTTGCCACAGATTAGACTAGAAGACGCTCAACAGCTTCTAGCTAGTAAGTATGGATGGGAAAGTGAATCTGCTGACCTCGACGGCGAGGGCGAGAAGCTTCTCACAAGCCACTTTGAAAAGGAGGAAGGCATAGACATGGTTTACGTCACTGACTATCCACATTCGATCAGGCCGTTTTATGCCATGCCTGGCGCACCACTTAGGAGCGGCGAAGCCGGGTCGAAGAGTTTCGACTTACTTTTCCGCGGCCTAGAAATAACCACCGGTGGTCAACGCATTCATGAGTATGAGCAACTGAAACAGTCAATTGCTAGTCGCGGATTAAACCCAGAAGACTTCAATGACTATTTGCTTTGCTTCAAACATGGCATGCCACCACACGGCGGCTTGGCAATAGGCCTAGAGCGGCTAGCTAAGCAGCTCTTGGGCTTGCCTTCAGTGAAGCAAACAGCTCTCTTCCCGCGGGACATAAACCGTATAACGCCGTAAGCAATCGAAATCACAGCGTGAGCAAAAGCCGGTCAAGGGCTCCAGTGAAAAGTTCATTCACTAAGCCTACCGGCTTTATCTCGAGCAGCCACCTGTCTTTTCGCACTCAAATTGATTTTACTCAAATTCACTTTATTCAAATTCTCAGCTATTTGATCAATCAATATTTTGCCACCAGAGCCGTTCATGTGCACTGGATCTTTAAAATTACTGGCGACAAAAGTTTTGCCATCGTTGAGATCAAGCAAGCCACAACCTTGCTCGGCAGCGGTCTGCTTCAATAAAGCCATATACTTATCATAAGAGCCATGGGGCATCAGCGCCATATTGGCAGGGGTAAGCGGCATATTGACAAACAAAACTTCAACGCCTTCAGTCTTCAGTTGGCTAAGCATCCGTTTGAAATACTCGGTTTGAATCTTGAACATTGAGTCATTAGCGCCTTTGAAGCGCTTCTTATATTCACGACTGTTGTCTTGCCATGGATAAAAAGCATTTGGCTGTAAGGCCACCATGCCCTCAGCTACCTCAGTACCACTAAGAGCTGCATCGGGATTGCTATCGGGTTTAGTGCCAGAGCTATTACTAGCGCTATCTTTAGAATTAGCACTAGAACTAGCATTAGAAGTAGCCACTGCTCCGTCGCTGCCGCTATTTTTGCAACGGGAAGAATCAAGCAAATCGGTCACAGCAGCACTTATAGCATCGCCAGCCATTACCTGAATTTGCAATCTTTTGCCGAGCAAATATATGTATTTGTCAGCCAGGTATTGCCCTCTATTGAAGATACTGGGCATAGACAAAGGCAATAGCGAATCAATTTCGCCTTCTGATTTGAAGCGAGAAAAGTAATGATAAGCCGGAGTGGCAGCAGCGCACTCCACACCAGAATCAATGAAATCACGCAAAGACAAACCAAATATTGCCAACTTCGGCTTGCGCTCATTTGAGAAAAGAGAACTGACAATCATATAGTGATCAGAAATCATTCCGCCAGGCAGAGCGAAGTTGAAACACTTCAACTGCATGCCAGTCTTCTCCGCAATTTTCGCTTGCATATATTGAGAATAGGGATGTACGACTGGGTCAATAGTGACGTTTAGATAGTCAGCATCACGGCAGGCCGTGGGAATCATCATCAAGGACGAGCCAAATAGCACCGCATCTGGTGCCTGCGCTCCAGCCATGAAATCACGAGTGCGATGACTCTCCCAAGTTGGCTTGGTCGGAATACGCTCAACGGGCATTGGGCGGAGGGGCTGCAAAGCTACTAAACCAGCATTGACCACGGCAAAAAGCCCTAAGGCCAGTAAAAACACACTGCCTTTTGCTGTTCTAGAATTCGGCCCGGTCATTTGCATAGGGCTAAGGCTACCAGCTATTTACAACTTTATTCTTAGAGCCTGTTTAGCTTTGCCGTCGAATTTAGTTTAAGCAAGCCTCTACGGCATCGGCCATCTTGGCAGAAGCCCCTTCAGCCAGCTTCAAGAACAAGGAAGGCTCAATTAATTCAAGCTCAAGCAAACGCAATGCGCCACTGGCGTCAGGAATAATATCGACTCTGGCATAGAGCGGTTTTTCGTTAAGAGCAGCGAGGGTCTTGTAACCAAAGGCAATTTCGTCAGCGCTGGCTGGAACCATTGCCTCTCCGGCCTCACCGGCTACGGCCAAGTGCTGAAAAGCAGTCTTGCGAATGGCATGACTAAATTCGCCATCAATAAAAGCCAGGGCCCTTTCACCATAGCTTTCCACTTCGGCTAAAAAGGGCTGCACCATGACGCAATAATCGCGTGCTAACTGGTTGATATGCTCCAGGGCCGCAGTTTCGCCAGCCTCTGAGCTCAAGTCAAACTTCTTGACGCCAAAAGTCGATAAACCAATTGACGGCTTAACCACGACTTTTGAAGAAGGAGAAGAAGAAGAAGAGCCTGAAGTATTGGAACTAGCAGGCGAAGAGCCTGACAGAGTCGCCAGAATTTCAGCTAAAGCCGAACGGGTAACTTTTTCGGCACCCTCTTCTATGTAGTATGTGGGAACGCAATCTATTCCACGCGCCGACAGGTCTCGAAGATAGCGTTTATCAGAGTTCCATTGCACCAGCTCCCACGAATTTTTCAAAATACTATGGCTAGCAAGACTCTTCAGCCACGCCATAAACTCACTGTGGTGCAAATGGTAGTCCCAGGTTGAACGCAAGACCACAAGCCGACTTGATTGAAACGGGAAAGTACTGTCGCGCCAGTCAGCAACGGAGCAGTTATAACCTCGCTTTCGCAGAATTTCGAGAGCGTCAAGGTCGTCGGGATCACCCTGCTTGAGATCACCGTAAGTAACGAAAACAATGTCCAGAGCGGGTTTCAAGATGCACCTCGGGTATAGCGGAAAAGCATTAACTGGATATTATTCAGAACAGACCACTATTAACTTTGCAATCCAGCGTTACACGCTTATACTTCTGTTACGTGGAGTCTTCATATTTCCCTAACAAATGAAGCACCTGACTGGTGCGGCAGAACTGTTTGGCGTATATGTGGAAAACCTAGAATCAGTGCGATTTGAAAATTATAAAAGCCTGCTTCCCCCTAACCGAAAAACACTCCACTAGAGATCCCAGGGTATCAACAATCGGCATTGCGAAATAGTCGCTGTTCTAGTGGCTGTTTTAACACGCCCTATTAGAACACTTCGAACTACACACCTCTAGCTAAAGCAGAACTAGCTAGAACAAAGATAGCGAGAACATACACTTCGAACATAGCGAACAAGAACACATTGTCAGACTGACTAGGATGAAAAACTTTGGAGGTTTATCCCTATGCGTATTGAACTCTTGTACACACCTGGTTGCAGCAACTACAAGAAAGCCCTCAGCACCCTTGAATACATCATTGCCGAGGAACGGCTACCGCTACCAGTTGAACTTGTCGAGAACTGCGCAAACGAAGAGGGAGAGCCAACAGTTCGAATAAATGGAGTATTGGTCAATAAGGCTGCGGCTAAATCGCAGCATTGTCTCGAGCATGTGCGTGAAGCGATCAGCCATAAGTGGCACGAAGTAAACCTGAGTCCTCTACTCACGGCCTAAAAAAACGACGCTACGCAAAGACAGAGAGACCCGCCACAAGCGGGTCTCTTTGCCTTTTCTAATTGTCTTTTAAAGGTGCAGCCAGTTCGAGCCCGCTATCATTGACCTAGCGCCCAATACGTGGGCTTGGTTTCCACTGATTAGCGTTCTCATTCTCTCTTCCTAATGCTCTTCAACACCTTACAATACGCACTGTTTCTGCCAATAGTATTCGCCCTCTTCTGGCTTAGCCCGCAGAAATGGCGCGTTTGGATTTTGTTGAGTGCCAGCTACATTTTCTATATGACCTGGAAACCAGTGTTCATATTGCTCATTCTTGGGCTAACTCTGGTCAATTACTATCTCGGCTTTGCTGTCCACAAATCTGAAAAACATAAAAAACGCTGGTTAACTCTCGCAATTGTGCTCAACTTAGGCACCCTTGCCTATTTTAAATATGCCTATTTCCTCTGCGAGACGACCAATCAATGTTTGCAACCCTTCGGGCTGCCACCAGCAAGTCTGCCGTTCAAAATAATTTTGCCCTTAGGCATTTCATTCTTTGTTTTTGAATTCATTCACTATGTCGTCGATGTCTATCGCGGCCACCAACCAATCAAGTCGTTTCCAGCATTTGCACTGTTTGCATCATTCTTTCCCACACAAATAGCCGGACCAATCAAACGCTTTCAAGACTTCATTCCGCAGTTTCTTGCACCAGCCAAACTTTCGATTAAACAATTTGACACTGCTATTTCACTGATATTGCTTGGCCTATTCAAGAAAGTTTTGATTGCTGACAATCTCAGCTTCTTTGTTCAAGGTGGCTTTTCACAACCGCAACTTTTCTCCGGCTTGGATCTCTGGGTTTTCGCCTATGCCTTTGCCTTCCAAATCTATTTTGATTTTTCAGGATACACCGACATAGCTCGCGGCTCAGCCAACTTGTTTGGCTACAAAGTACCAATTAACTTCAACTTGCCTTATCTAGCCAACAACATTTCAGATTTCTGGCGACGCTGGCATATTTCGCTTTCAACTTGGTTGCGCGATTATTTATTCATTCCCCTGGGTGGTTCAAGACTGAGCAAATGGCTCAACTATCGCAATTTGATCATCACCATGACTCTCGGTGGCCTTTGGCACGGTGCGGCCATGCACTATTTGATCTGGGGTCTCTACCAAGGCATTTTGCTTGTAGCTCACAAAGAATTCCAAGCCTTTAAAGAAACGCAAGCATGGCTCAAAGCAGCCTTTGAATCACAGGTCGGCAAAGTCGCATCAATACTATTGACCTTCCATGTAGTTTGCATCGGCTGGGTTTTCTTCAGGGCAGAAACAAATACACTGGCCTTGCAAATGCTTAGCAAGATGCTCACCATGGCGCCCGCGATCGAACAATCAGCCGGCCAGACAAAAGATGTGGCCATGCTACTGCCAACAATCAATTACCCTCTTATTTATCCATCAGTCTTCTTGCTACTGCCACTGCTTGCTCTAGCCCACATCGCAATGGGTTACATCAACAAAACCAATTTAATCGAACGCACACCAAAGTTCGCCAAGATCGCCTGGTGCTGCGCCATGATCTTTGTCGTCCTTGTTTTCTCTCCCGACAAATCACCCCGCTTCATATACTTCCAATTTTAAGTACTACTCCCACATTGACTTACACATCCCCTTATGACTGCTGAAGACGACAAACCAAAACCACTAGTGAAAAAGCTTCTCAGCAGCTATGTAATCTGTGCCGCCCTCCTTTTCGTGGGCCTTGAAGCGGTTGGCAGTGCCCTTAACACTTACGCGCCCCAAACTCTGGCCTTGAGCCCATACAAAAGTGCCAACCGCAGCTGGGTCTGGTGGAACGTTCGCGACTTTGGCAGGCTGACAGCCGCACCGGATATAGTGCTGCTCGGTTCATCGCTAATGATGGCGCCACTACATGGTGGCGATGCCGTTCACCTAAATTCAGCCCAAAACGTACCATTACATCACAAGAGCCAACTGCTCGAAGACCTGCTGCAAGAGAAGTTCAACCGCAATTACCATACTTTTGCCTTCGCTCTTGGGGGCGAGATGGTATCGGATGCCTGGGCAATTAGCGACACCTTGCTCAAGGGCGAGAGAAAACCCAAAGTCATTATTTATGGCGTGGCACCGCGCGACTTTATGGATTCAGCTCTACCGTCGGCGGCCTCAACTGAGGTCTATAAATACATGAGCCGCATCGGCGACCTTTCGGCCGTAGACAAAGATGCCTATAGCTCGTTCTGGCAACAAGGCGAAAATGCCCTGAGCAAAATAAGCTTTACCTACAAGCATCGTCCTGATTTTCTCTACATTCAGCACCGCTGGGCTAAAGAGCTTTTTCGCAAACTACTGGGCTACAAAGAACTTGAATTAGTAAATTCGCCTTACCATGTGCGCAAGCAGGCGTTTTCTGAATTGCCAGAAGACAACGGACCGGGCTCACTATTTGTCGATCCACCTGGCCCAGCCCAAGAACCCTATGAAGCGAACCTAGATGAATATCGCTTCCGTTATCGCAAAGTCAATCTCAAACAATTCAATACTCAGCTTACTTTTCTAGAGCGTCTTTTAGTGCTCAGTGAAAAAGAAAATATTCGCATAGTCTTAGTCAATATGCCTCTAACTGAAGACAATATGGGCCTAATGCCACCAGGCTTCTACCAAAATTATCTAGATAAAGTTACGGCCTTAACTACCAGTCACAAGGCGCTATTGCTCAACCTGAACGACCCTAAAATCTTCCCACAAAAATATTTCACCGACTCAGTGCACTTAAATACCAGGGGCGGAGAACATTTCTTCCAAGTCTTAGCAGATAGGCTCAAGGCAGACCCAGAGACTGCTGCAATTATTAGTCAGGCTGGTGTTGGCAGTAATTCAACAGCAACAACAACAAAAACAACAACGACAATGCAGACAAAACTAAATCGCGCGATTTTAGAAGGTTTACCAAAGAGCGCCACGGTTCAAGACATAGTCAAATTGGCTGGTCCGCATCATAGCGACATTGGCTCAGGCCTTCATATTTTGACCTACCCCCTGGCCGATGGAAGCTGGGCCATGATCGGCAGTCCTGATATGAAAGCCATTATGTACATTCATTTTCAACAGAGCGAACCCAAGAGTGGTTTTGAGAAATAGTTGAGTACTCAACAATTTCTCAAATGAAAACACCAAAGGGTAGTGACTTTGCAAGTTAGGTGCATATACACCTAATTTACAAAAGCTGATAGCATCAGGAAGTGAGGGCTATTGGAGATTTTAGATTTGCAGAAATTGGCATCTAATGATTAAGAAGCAAAACCATAATTCTGAAGAATCCAGTAATTCATTAGAGGGTGGGAATTCCCAGCCGCAAAAGCTGGAGAGTTCAACGCCAATGGCTGCAAATCTTCTACAAGCCCTAATTGCTTCGTCCTTTCTTTGGTATCCGTTCGCATGCCTTCTAATCGCTGTTCCATTCACACTAATGACCTCGTACTTTGTTTCAGATGAAGGCCTTCAATACGTCGTTAGCGCATACCTCATAGCGTGCTATCTAATTCCAGCACTAGCGTTTGTAGGTCTCATGCTCACCAACAGGTGGTTCAGAAAGTCTTTCCTTTGGGTTCTATTACTTTGGTTTGGCACGAGCCAAATTGGTTTTATGACCCAAAGCGCCATGACCCGAGCTATCATTTCCGCGAACAAAGCGATTCGCGCGCAACTAGAAACCCAAACCATTGATCATGAAAAATAGATAGTTGCATATACAACTATTTCGAAAAACTACTTCTCCGCAGCCACAAGACGCTCGTCTAGCTCATCCAAAGTCTTGAGCCTGGCAGCCAATAATTGCTCTGGCAATAAACCTTTTGCCCGCATTTTCTTTTGATAGCGCAGCTGATCTATCAGCAAATAATTGGTCAGCGCTAGAGAAGAAGCAGAACCAACGGTGGAGGCAATACCACCAGCAAGATATAGATTATTAGCGGCCTTCGGCCTTTCGCGCAGCCGATTAAGAGCAACTGAAGCCAAGATATCTTGGGCCAAATATGTTCCTGAAATAGCGGGTCCAGAAACCACACCCTGCAAAGCCACTTTGTTCTGATGCCGCTGGTCTACTAATCCTTGCTCAATATACTTGTCATAGCGAGCAGACCAGAGCACATAGACAGAAACTCTGTTTTGAACAGAAGCAGCTGTTTCAAGAATGGTAATGTCCCGCGAAGCAAGCTCGCTGTTCAACTCATCCATGGCCGCTTTAGTTTCTTTTTCAGCGCTGCTCAGGTCTTCTTTTAAAGTAGCCGATAGACGCTTGCGCCAGTAGCGATAGAACATATTGTATGACTTAGCACTGGCAGGAGCGCTGATAATACCAAGGGTATCACCAACCATGCCAGTGTTGGCAGAAGCATTTCCTAACTCCGGCTTCGTCAACGATTTAATAGCAAGAAGCTGCGAAGCTGTGTAGGCACTGTCAGCGGCAATATCCAATATGTAATACACATTGAAGCTCGCCTGAGTCGACTTCACATCAGCATAAACATCGGCAAACTCAGACAAGCACCAATCACGAAAGCTCTTCAACACACGACCTTCCGCCTGACAAACAGTGATTGATAGAAGATCTGGGTTCTTCTTCATCAAGGCATCACGTTCTGCCATCATGGCGTCGATCTCTTTAATTCTTGCCACTACATTCTTCACCGCAGCACCAGGACTGGTGCCATTGCGAATATGCTTAATGGCAGTATATCCATTAGAGAAAAGTTCAACGGCAGAGCTGCCGCCATCGAGAAGAATTCCCACCAAACCAGCCTCTAGACCCTGGCGCGAACCACGCACCGAAATACGGTCGGGCACCTTAGTATGGCTGCCACAGAGGGCTACGTTAGTGATATTAGAGGCCATGGAGGTCATGGCTGACGAAACCTGAAAAGCGAAATAACGAGCACGGCGATACTTCGGCTCTTTTGTCCCTTCCACTCGATACTGAAGGTAGTAACGCTCTAAGTCAATCTCTTTGCGCAGGATCTCATTGGCCAACTCATCAATGCGCAATTCATCAGAACTAGCGGCTGAGCAAGAGGGCACGGAAACAAACAGCAGTGAAAAACAGCAGGCTACAAATTTTCGAGCGAGGCTATTCATCAAAGTCAAAATTATCAATAAAGGGCTTTGACGATCAACTTTTGAAATTGAATACAGAGGTGCTCGCTATTAGTGAGGAAGCGTCCCACACTCGGTACACCACCAATCAATCCGCGTTGAACAGAATTAGTTAGAACATCATCTTCTTGACCCACTTCGGTATTGAAATCAATCAGCTCCTGGGCCCATTTCTTATCAACACCGGGTGCAAAATACTGCTCTGAAAATCCTTTGGCCTGATTCGGTCCTAGCGGCAGCCAGACATCGATAGACAAATTGGGGAAGCCGGGATTGATATTGATCGTAAAATTGGGCCAGAGCAAATGATACTGAGCTTGTTTAACTGAGCCAGCAGCATCATAAATTTTGATTCTGGTTTTGCCTTCTAAAGCCGATTCACGCACATGACCAACTTGACTCAAGAACCAATCATGGGAGGTCAGTTTATAGCTATCCTGATCGACATCAATTGCAGCCGAGAATCCAGGGTGAGCCACCGCACAGTGGTAGCACTCCAAATAATTCTCGAGCATGGTTTTCCAATTGGCACCAGATTGCCATTCACTGCGCTCGTATAATTCAAGAGTATTCAAATCAAGGCCGCTGGCGGCAATAATGTCTAGCACCGGTCCATAAAATGACTCAAGTGACTTACAGTTTTCATCAGCATTGGCGAAGACCCAGGGGCCGAGGGTGTCCACCTTTATAGGAAGTAGCGGATAGTCAGCAGTAGCAAAATTAGGTTCGCGGTCGGCGCGGGGGGCGGCCTTTAAGGCACCCTTGATATCGTATGTCCAGGCATGGTAGGCACACTGCATAATTTTGGCATTGCCGCAGCCTTTCATCACTTCATGGCGTCTGTGCCTGCAAACGTTGATAAAACCTTCAAGACCATTTTCGTTGCGGATAACTACTACAGGAATCTCACCGACATAGCCAGTGATGTAATCACCGACCTTGGAAAGTTTTTGAGTCGGCCCAATATACTGCCACGACTTGCGAAAAATCTTCTCAATCTCTTGGGCTGTAATTGCCGGATCCGTGTAGAAATGCGCCGGGATTGCTTCACCACGATCAAGACCAGCGAGCAATTCATCTTTCTTTTCGCAAAGCTGTTGCATAGTCAATTACTCCTCGCCTTGAAGCCCGTGGCTACAGTTCAAAATTGCCAACCTAAAGATATTGACAGGCAAGAAATCATAACCGATGTAGCAGTACCTTTTATTAAAGTCGCCCTTGAAGGTCGCCCAAACAAACTCTAACCAAAGGCACATGATAGAATTTGCCATCATTCAAGAGCGCCCCAAGGGCGCTTAGCCCAGTTTATTGTTGAAAACTTATGCGGGTGTTGCCATGCTTTATCGTCTAAACCGTCTCTTTCATCCAACTTCTAAGCGCACTTTTGTTGTAGCTGTTGACCACGCTCTATTCAACAATGCTGCTTTCTTAGAAGGCATTGAGAACATGGAGAAAACTGTCTCGACCCTGACAGATGCCAACCCTGACGCCATGCTGCTCTCGCCCGGCGAAGCACCACACCTGCAAAAGCTGCCTGGACGAAACAAGCCAGCCCTGATGCTAAGAGCCGATACTGCTAACTTCTACAACGATGTACTGCCTTCTTCTAAGTTGTTCTGCGAAGCCTATGAAGAAGCCGTCGAAGTGGCAGTACGCCTTGATGCCGCCTGCATTTTATTGAACCTGCTACAAGTTGACGAATACCCAGAAATGCTCAACCAGTGCGTGCGCAATATCTTGCGTTTAAAAAATGTCTGCGATCGCTACGGCATGCCTATGGGTATTGAGCCACTTTCGTTCAAGCGTAGCAAAGACGGCATGGTTGGCGATGGCACACCAGCTCGGGTCGTTACCCTGGCCCGCATGGCGGCTGAACTAGGTGCTGACATCATCAAAACCGATTCAACTGAACCAGAAGAAGAATTCCATCGCGTCATCGAAGCGGCTTCAGGAGTACCTGTTTGCGTGAGAGGCGGTGGCCGCGCTTCTAATATCGAAGTGCTTCAACACACTGAAAAATTAGTGGCTCAGGGTGTTGCCGGCATCATTTACGGCCGCAATATCATCCAACATAGCGACCCCAAAGGGATGACACAGGCTCTCCAAGCGGTTCTCCACCATGGCGAGAGTGCCTCTAGCGCCATGAAATATATCAAAGAACCTGTAGCTGCTGCCAAGAAATAAGTAGCTAAGAAATAATTGTCAGGAGTACCTTATGAAGCAAAGCGAAATCAATAAACTTTGTCGTGAAGCAGCAGACTGTCTAAAACAACACAACTGGGTGCTTCCACCTCAACCTGAATGGTCAGCCACAGACTTTGGTCTTGGCGACTATACAAAAGCTGGCTTAGTTGAAGTTCTTCTTGCCAACGAGCCCGAATACTGCGAAAAAATCATGTACGCAAGAGAAGGTATGGTCACTCCAGCCCATACTCACTATGAGAAAAAAGAAGACATTATTTGTCGACATGGCACACTGAAAATTACACTCTGGTCTAAAAATCCAGGGGAGCATAAGGCCGAAGGTACAGTTGAAGTCAAAATCAATCGCAAAATGGAAACTCGGCAATCGGGCGTACCATTTGAGATGCCGGCTGGCACTAGAATAACTCTGACATCAGGAATTTGGCACGAGTTTGTGCCAGTCAACGGCGTCAGCGTAATTGGTGAAGTTAGTACTTTCTGCAATGAAGAAACTGACAACATTTTTGCCAATAAAGACATCGATATCTTCCAAGCACCCCAGGCAGACGAACCAGTCGCTTTGCCAGTTTGAGGTAAAGTCATGCTTCCCCACGCTCTTATTTTTGATATGGATGGCTTGATTCTCGACACCGAGAATCACTACAAACGCGCCTGGACAAAAGCAGCAAAAGAACTTGGTTTTGACTTAAGCGACGAACTCTATTTGCGTTTAATTGGCATCACCGTTGCTGACGCAGAAAATGTTTTGGCTGAAGAATTTGGACCAACCTTCCCTAAAGACAAATTCCACGTGCGCGCCCAAGAGCTTTACGAGGAGCTACATAACAAAGAAGGCTTGCCCCTTAAGCCAGGCATCAAAGAGCTTTTAGCTTGGGCGAAAGAGCAAAATATTCCTTGCGCTGTGGGCACATCAACAGTAAAAGAAGAAGCCGTACGACGCCTGGTGCACCACGAAATAGTTGACTACTTTGAAGTAGTTATTGGTGGCGACATGGTCGAGCGGGGCAAGCCAAATCCAGATATTTTTCTTTTAGCCCAATCAGGTTTAGGCAAGGCAGCAGAACATTGTCTCATCCTAGAAGACGCTCATAGTGGTCTTCTTGCAGCCCGAGCCGGTGGCATGCGCTCATGCTTAGTGCCTGATTTACTGCCAGCCAGCGCTGAATCGAGAGAACTGGCCGAAGGAGTATTCGACTCATTGCATGAAGTGCGCGAGTGGCTAAAGTTAGGTTGCCCCATTTCGCAAGAATTGCACGAAAACGCAAACAAAAACGTAGGCGCTAATTGACATCGTCAGCCTTAGAACCAGGGATAAGACCACGCTTACTGACTTACCTTTGCTACGGCGCCATGATGAGTTTGGCCATTGGCGTCAATCTGCTGCCAATATTTCTCGTCTCCATTCAGCATTCATTTATAGGCACCGGATTAGTAACGGGCACAGGAATAGGTACAGGTCCAATTCCAGTCACAAGCCATGGTCTATCCCAAGAAGAATTAGGTAGACTGGGCGCTTTTACATTTTCAGGACTGGTAGCGGCAATTCTATTAACCGGCCCCTTGGCCGATCGCTTTGGGGCAAAGCTCTTTGCCCTAGCAGGAAACGCCCTACTAGTGGTGGGCTTGCTTCTGACGGCCTGGTCGCCAAC
>CAJXZK010000137.1 GCA_913063055.1 uncultured bacterium | reverse complement strand
AATGATACGGCGACCACCGAGATCTACACCTCTCTATTCGTCGGCAGCGTCAGATGTGTATAAGAGACAGGCTTATAAATTAGAGAGCATCTAATCTAGTGTGTTACTGCTAACAAAGCTGTGACAGCCGTTTAGAGTTGTTACTAGTAAAGCCATTGCAGTAGTTATTACGGCGCGAATCTGCTAGGTCGGACCGATAGTGGTGCTAGTGATTTGAAGCATTTTGGTTACTTAGGGTTGATCATGATCGGTTTGGGTCAAATTGAAAAAAGTTGCAGTGCAGTGGGAATTTCCCCATGATTTTTCTGTTTTATTACGCCTTTCTTAGTAGCCTTACGTGGTTGTCAAGGCTGTTTTATCACGGGTTTTTCACATGATCGCCGCGATGCTTAATGCCATGGCGAGTAACCCACGGATGGCGAAATATGAGCAATTTGTACGGGACAAATATGAATGCAACGAATCTGGTATCAGTACCAGTGCAACAAAATATTACACTGCAAGAGAATTTGGCAGCCAGTTCTGTGGCTGCTATTGGAAGGCTGCAGGATCTTGTGGAACGCTTTGCCGCAGCTGCTAATAAGAAGAGTGTCTTAACTGAGCTCAAACCGGCCTATGAGAAGCTTATTGCTGCTGTTGATGCTGAACATGAACAGGTTTCATTGATTGTGCAAGAAGAGATGACGAGTTTGCAAAATACTTTGTCTAAAAGATTGATTGATGCCAGAAAAGCTGAGCGCAATGTTGAGAAACTGTTGGAAGAACCTGAGTCAATTGCTGCTGCTGGCAGTGCGGAGCCTGTCAATTTGTTGGCTCTGACAAAGCGCTATGCTGAACCAAATTCTGGAAGCGATGAGCTTACGATGATAGAAAAACAATTGGTCGCTTATCCGCAACTGATTGCTGCCTTGAAGGAGCATAGAGCGGCTGTTCTAGCAGCTGAACCAGTGTTGCTTCAGATTGATGATCTCGAGCAATCACTCAATCACTGTTCTACTCATCGTGTTAAAGTGCGATATGCCTGGGCTGATGCCTTGGCTGGAGCTGGCGCACAAGCTCGCTCGCAGAATGTTATTTTAGAAGCGATGTCGATTCAGATGGGCTTGCCGGTAGAAGAGTTGAAGCGTTCACGCAAGCGTAGAAATGATAGAGAACGTGAGCGTGAGCGCAAACTTCAAGGTCTTATGGGTTAGACCAAACAGGTAGAATTTTCGCAATGCAAAAGTGTCAGAAATTCTTCAGAATTTCTGACACTTTTGCATTGAGCACTACTAGGTCATTCCCTAATCTTCTCACTCTGCGTTTACTCTTATAAGTCTGCGTTTATTCTTCTCACTCTGCGTTTACTCGCAAGTGCTACTTGAGATAGTATTAGCTGAATTTTTTAGAGAAGTTTCTTTAGACAAGTCTTGAAAGAGGTCTTGTAGAGAGCTCTCCAAGAACAGTTGCTAAAGATCTTGAAGAGTCGGCCGGGAGAAGAAGAGAAACTCCTGCAAGAGTCTTTTGGGCTCTTGCAGGAGTGAAAGCAGTTAATGCTCAAGCTTGAGACGCTTAACTGAAACGTTTTCAAAACCCATGGCTCGCAGAGCCTGGGCGCTCTTTTCATTGCGTGCCCAAAGGAACGCAGCCTTGCTCAAGTCGAGCTCAGGCACGAGCATTTGCACCAGGTGACCATCGCCATTGGCTGTCCGCAACCACTTGCTACGAGACCAGGATTTCTTGAAGAGGTAGCGGTACAAGGCCGGGCCAATTGGGCGGCCACAGAGAACATCGGTTAGTACGATGTTCCACCACTGGTAGTCGGTAAAGCAGCCCTGGATGTCACCTTGGCGAAAGGCAAGGAGCACAACGTTGGGAAACTCTCCGGCCTTGCGTTTGCTGGCCACGTACTTGCCATCAATGAACGTGCCACCGATATTGACTCGCCATTGATTCTGATAGCCGGTGACGTAAGCAGCACTTTCGTCACCGACGGCCAGAAAGAGTGGATAAAAGCCCACCTCTTTTTCTAACCACTGGTAGGCTGGCACCCATTCGCTGTCAGAAAATTCGACTTGAGGTCTCAGCACAGAATGGCTGATCGCGTCTAGATCAATGGCGTGATAGAAATATTTTTCTTGGGCTGGGGAAGAGGGCAGGCCTGGTTTCATTGTTTCTCCAAGTGGTGGTTGAATGGGTGAAAGAGGCCTAGCCGTCAAATGGCTAGTTCCGTAGTGCGCGCACCACTACTGCGGGAATGTCGCAGCCGAAGATCCAGTAGATCAGGCCAATCAGCACCAGCGGTATGTGCAGAAGCAAGCAGAGGATGCCGAGAAAGATATTGGCGCGAAAGGCCAGAATCAGACCCTGAACCCAGGCGACCAGGAGGACGATGATGAGTGCGAAATAGGCCAGCGTTACCAAGAGTCCCGCTGCAAAAATTGCTTCCATGGTGGTTTCCTTTCTAAGTTTTTAATGACAAGAAACTCGCTCAAGGAGCGAGTTTCGCTTCGATTTCGCTGAGATATCTCTCCACCAGTGCCGCATAGTTGGGGTGATACTGCTCCCAGTGGGCGCGGGTGGCGAGGATGCTGCGCAGGCATTGAGCAGCAGAGTTGTAGTCGCGACGGCGCTCATATATCTGAGCCATACCGTAGTTGCCTTCAGCTTCGAGCATATATGCAGAGTTGGCGCGAGCGATATCGCGGGCCTGCCTGTAGTGCATGAAAGCTTCGTCGTTGAGACCGCGGAGATATTCAGAGCCAGCCTGAGCAATCAGGCTGTCGGCGGTGTTGGCGTTGCGGCGACGGCTGCGGTTGGGGTCGAGGAGCACCGGTGCGACAATGATGGCGACAACGGCGATGGCAATGAGCCAGAGCATATGATTTCCTTTGTTAGCCTTGGTGGCCGGAGTATTATCCAGAGCTGTTTCCCGCACTTTATTGCCACGGCAAGTGACCACCACAGATGAACTTCCCCAGATCGAGAAGGTAGTGGCGGCGGTGGGTTGCTGGAGCGGATATTTGGCTGGGTAACTGCTTTGGTGAAAGAGTGATGAAAGAATATCTGACCCTATTAAACCGGACTCTTGAATTCAAGTGCTAGGCCGCTTTATGTCAGTCCCTGTCTTGAAGAGTGGTTAATGTTACGCATCTATTACAAAGCCTTTTGCTGGGATATTCCATTGGTGTATCGGTGGAATCGCCGCATAAGCGGCTTTATTGGCCAGTTTTGGCTTGTCGAGTGGTCGCGCGAGCTAGCCATAGCGACCACTTGGAAGGCAGCACTGGTATGCCTTTGCCCGATTTATTTGCCTAGCAAGGTCGTTGAAGGAAAATGGGTCTAATCTGCTTACCATGTTTCGTCATGAGGCACTCTACCCTTTAGTCCGGAATCCCATACAAAGGGCCTGCCCGTCGAAACACATGAACCTGAAACTGAAATGCTCTAGTTTCTCGTTCCGAAAAAAAAGAATCAAAGCAGTGATGTTTTCACTTGCCAAAGCATAGTTACGGCTTTAACCGCCATTTAGTATTTTTGCCGTAATCAAATGCTCCATCTAACAGTCAGACATAGTTTGACACCACAAGTGGTGTCTATTTTCTCTTACTTGTTGATGGCTTCTGATAGTGCCTTTTGCTTGGTACTATTGGTGGTGGCTTTTCTGTGCCGCGTTTTTATTAAAACGCGGCTGCTCTTGTAGTCTGTTTGATATGTTTGTAGAAGGCTTTTTGCGTGAGCTGGTCGTCTTGAAGTGCTTGTGGCGTCAGTGTTTCAGGGCTTCGTGGCTGCTGCGCTGCGCCTCTGTGTTTGGTCTTTGCAGGCTGTTGTGGTGGCGTATGCGATAGCGTTTGTGGTGGCGTATATGGTAGCGCTAATTCTTTCGCTGCGCTTTCGATTTAGCGCAGGCGTGTATATGCTATTAGGCTGCATATGCTTGCCAGCAGCAGTTTTGACGGTTTGATGAAAGTGTGAGCGCAGGGTGCGCCAGCTGAATATTGGAGCAATTAATCCTCTTGGAAAGAGTTGTTTGTAGCGTGCCACCGCATTTGGGGGCGAGATCGGCTGTCTTTTTCTTTCAGCGTTGCTGTATCTGGGGCTGGTTGCGGCTTTTTGTCGTGGCGCTAATTGATTGGATATTTGGGGTAGCGCCATGTTTTTCTACCGTTTGACTGTGACCTAGCGACAAGCGTAGAACTGAAAACATATTCTTTTCCATTTCGCGTCGCCTCGGAGGCAAAAATTCTTTTAGTACCAAATACGGTTTATATCTAGTGCTTATTATTCCTGGCGTCGAGCCTGGAAAGCCTTGCTGTCCCTCAATCTTTCGCTATCCTTTCAAGTACAAGTTGCTTCAGTAGCGAGAGTCTTTCATTAACCTTACATTTTTACTGGAGTCGATGATATGTCTTCTTATGGCATTGCAATTCTTGTCGTTATCGAGCTGTACAAAAAATGGCGCGATCCGTGGTATGAACCGACTGACTCAGTGGTTTTCACTGTGTTCAAGTCGGCTTTCTCTTATAAAGATCCAAAAACGATGGGGCCGGAAGAAAGAAGTGAATTTTTCCTTCGTTCCTTTATAAAGAGCGACCGCAATATATACGGTGCAGATTCATTTAACCGGGTACGCAACGTCGTCAGCTTGGCTGAACTTCTGACCGAGAAGAGGCATTACACCGAGGCTGAGAAGTGGTATCGGTACGCTCTGCGCTTGGTCAAACACAACTATCCCGAGGAAGATCGCCGCTACGCGGAGGTGCTCTCTGGGCTGGTTGATCTTCATTATAGGAACGGCAGGTCGGTCGAAGCTCTCGATGGCTTAAGTAAGGTACTTGAGATTCTTGAGAAATCGGTGGACACTGCCGCACTCAGGCTTTCTCATCTTGCCTTCCAGGCTGCCATTCTTCAGTCTGAGCATCGTTATGAGGAGAGTCTTGCAAGTTTGGAGAAACGCTTGACGCTCTTGCTCGATGTTCGCTCTAGCGAAAGTGCCAGTGTGGGTTCAACCGCCAGTGCGAGTGATGAGCTTTATACAGAGCTCAGTAAAATCGTTGCTGTCGCCAAGCTTGCAAAAAACCAGGCTGCTGTTGAGCGTCACCAAAGGCACGCCGAGCTAGTCTTGGCCGTGGTTATTGGTAAGGAAGGATTGGGTTCTGATAGCCCGTATTTGTCGAGAGATCTCAGAGCGTTGGCCGATTTTTACGGCAAGTTCGGTCGACCTGAGTTTGCCTACGAGCTGCGCAAGCGAGCCAAGGCACTTGAACTTCTTGGTCGTTTCGGCGGTCCTGATTATCCCGGCATCGAGCACGATTTGGCCTTTGTGGCTGATTGGCTCAAAGAACGAGCTGCTGGCGCTGACGCTACGGTAGCTTTCCATCTGGAGCAGCGCATCAAGCGCATTCAGGCTAAGCGCTGCTTTCGCTAACCTCATTTTTCGAGGACTACACAATGAACGATTTTGCAACTCATAAATTTCCCGCTGTCATCAAACAATTGGTCACTCAATTAATTGATTTGAGACTTTCTCACCCAGCAGCTTTCGAAAGTCTTAGTAAGCACCTGCGGCGGCTCGATCTTGCCACTCTGGTGACGCCCGTGCTCTGGAGCAAGTTTCCCTATGTGCGCACGGCCATGTCGCTCGACCGTGAGGCATTGCTGGCCGATGCCAATTTGCGTCAACAGGTTGTCGATGTGGTGGCAGACAATCTCTATTACCTGATGCGCCGTGACCTTAAGGTCGGCCATGAGGTGGTTTTGAATGCGCTTACTGCTGAGCAGCTTTACACCTGCATCAGCACGCTCTGGGTCAACGAACTGACTGCTCCGGCAGTCGTTGATATCGTCTTGCGAGAGGCGATTAAAGAAAGTAACCGTGACGCTTGGTTGCGGGTCGAGCAAGTTATCGACGCAATCGGTCGTCGCTAAAGGGAGCACTGAATGAAATCTAGTCGAATTCTCGAACAAATCGTCTTCGGTGGCAGGTTCTTGCTGCTGCCGATGTACCTCGGGTTGAGCGTGGCCTTGCTTGTGTACTCTGTGCGTTTCATCGTGCAGACCGTTGACCTTGCATGGAACTCTGTCTCTTCCAGCAACACTGAGGTGTTGATCGCAGTGCTACACCTACTCGACATCGTCATGGTTAGCCATCTGATCGTAATGATCATGATTGGCGGCTATGTCTTGTTCATCGGTGATTTCAGTAAGTCTGCTGGCGATGTCGACAGCCCTGAGCCGAGTCGTTTGCCGCGACTGGCTTGGCTGGGGCATATCGATCCCGGTGCGCTGAAGGTGAAGATGAGCATGTCGATGCTTGGTGTTTCGAGCATTCACTTGCTTGAGGCGTTCGTTAAGGCCGACAGCGCGAGTTTTGACTACCTCACCAAGCTGATTGCAGTTCACTTGGTGATTGTAGTTTCGACGGTTGCTGTGGCCTGGGTCAATCGCTACGCCTTTCAACAAGGGGCCAAAGGGCACTGACCAGCCACCGGCTAGTCGCTGTTTAGATCGCTTCTAGGCGTTCTAAACATCTCACATGTCAACAAATAGAGCTCGCAGGACACTGCGGGTTCTCCTATCCACTAACTGCTTTACTGCAGCCATCTCCTCTAGTCGTCATAGGAGCGACTAGAGCTAATGCAACAGCGAACTCCATGAGGATTCCCATGACCGCGACCAACAACACCATCAATACCGCCGTCACCGCCGTCACCACCAACAACAACTCTGTCGACATCAGCGCCATCGAGAAGAAGCTTGGGCCTGTCTTCCACCGCCTCTACACCGGTCTTCTCAGCAAGGCCCGATCGGATGATAGCTTCCTGGTCACCCTGCGCGAGTATCTGAAGAAGTTCAGCCTTCTCACGGTGCGGGAGAAGTCGAACTTCAAGCCTAAGGAAATCACCTTTGACGCTGCTCAGCTCGATGATGTGGTCTACCGTCGGCGCCTCATCCGCCAGCTCAAGGCTCCGCGTCCGTCGGCCTACGTGTACCACACCCTGCCGGTGGATGCTGAGCGTCTTGCCATGCAGCCGTACTTCGAAGCCTTGACCGACTTCATCGTGCGTGCCACCTGCGAGCGCCTGAGTGAGGCCCGTCCCGATGAGGTTCTCATCATTGCCGGGTTGAGCGAAGAGGCGCTTTTCAACTTCCTCAAGCAGCGCCACCTGTTCGAGATGACTCCGGAGAACCTCAGCGCACACGTCATGCACCACCTGTGCCACCGCATCATTGAAGAGAATCCTCACTTCCAGGCTGCTTGTGCCATGATCCGCGAGGCCGGTACTGCCGCTCGTGAGCAGCTGCGTTCTGAAATGGCGGTGTACAACACTGCTTCGCTGGCCGAGTTCAATGCTCGTATGGACGAAATCAGTGCTGAGGCTGCTGCTAGCTGTGACGCCTTCATTGCTGAATTGCATCGCCAGGCCGAAGAGCGCGCTGCAATCAAGCGAGCCGAGGATGCTGCTAAGGCCGAAGAGGATGCTCGCAACTTTGGTAAGACCGAGCAGCAGCTTTTCTTCGAGTCGGTCAAGCGGCGGGAGCGTGAGTATCGTAAGAACAACAAGATGCACCCGCTGCTTAAGGCCGTCTATTGGGGTGGTGGTATCGCCTTGGCTGTTGGGCTGGCATTCTTTGCTGAAGTTGATGGCGTCACTTTGCCGCAGCTTCTCGGCCTGAGCAACTAGGCGAGCCTTCAAGCTGGCGAGTAGCGGTAAGTAAAAACCGCAATTACTAGAAGTGCAATACTTGAACCATGGGGATTGGCTGAATAACAGCTCCCCATGGTTTTTTCTTCTTGCACTTTTCTCTTTTGCTAGTTCTATTATGATATATAGTGTTTGGGTGAAAATTGCTCAGGGTACGTTACTTGCACTAAATGAATTATTTCTGGTGGCTATCGTGTCTCAGAGGCTTCGGTTTAAACTTTTTCTCTTCACTGGGCTGATACCATCGGCTCTTTTGATACTTTGCCAGGTGGCGATGCTGAATGTGGCTGCCGCCAAAGATACTGGTAATGAGAAGAGCCGGTCCAAGACTGCGGCAAAGACTATTGCAGCCTTACGGCTACTGCAAGAATCAAGTGTGGACGGCAAGTTTGAAGTAATTGCCTCGGCCCAAGGCGTTCGCCTGAAGAGCTTCAAGGGGGGCTATGAGTTGTTCAGCGCTGCACCAGATTGGCAGGTATATGCTGTGCGAGCTGACGCTAAAGAAGTCGCTCATTTAAGCCTGGCTCAGTGGAAGAAATTTTTCATGCCCTCGTTTCGTATGGCTGGTGGCACGGCCAATTTCAAAACTCCATTGAAAACAATAGTAGTGCCTGATAGCCAGGGCACTAAGTATCAGTATCAGTTTCCTGGTTCTGGCGTGACTTCTAGTGGTTGGAGCGGCTGGACCGAAAAAAGCGATGTTCTGCGCTACGACCTTAATACTCGGGATTATTTTCCTGATACGCCAGTTGCGGCTATAGTAGAGCGTTACATGAATTTGCCGGTGCTTAAAGGCCTGCCGATTTCACTAATGAGTACTATCCGAGTGGGCAAAAGAGAAGAGCAGGCCTGGATTATTCGCACTATTTCCACTCGACCTGAGACCATCGCCGATAGTAATTATTTTCGACCACCGCCTAAGTTAAAAGATGCGGGACCAATTAATAGTCAGTACATCAGTCGTGGCGTCAGAGGTCTAGCCGACGATATGTCGGAAATGCTTGATGTGCGCGAAAAATAGCCGATTTTGCAAAGAGCTGACGCAGTGCTGCATTAATTTTGGGCGCAAGAATTTATCGATGAAAAACACTAAAAAGCGGGTATATATGCAAATGGAGTCATAGGGAAACCGGGGGTAACTATGGAAAAGGCGGATAGACGAGATCGGGTTGCTCTAGACAAAGCCTATGAGTTTTATAGACAAACCCTGACCGAAGGTACAAATGACCTTCACCAAGTTGCAAACTCTCTAAAGACTGTCTGTCACGCGCTAGATGCTGCAGAGTCTGGCGAGCTAGATTTAACCCTGAGGCTCTGGAAGAAAATTCGCCAGGCCTTGTTTGATAGATTGCTTACATCGTTTCCTGGTCACGTTGTCGCCACTGGTGCCGATGGTCAAGTACTTGGTCACCGCGAACCCTTGCCCGATGACTGTACTCTTGAGCTTCACCCCGAAGGTCTCCGTCGCGACGATGATGTTTTCTCAATTGCCATAGACGAATTGCACCCTCTCACTCGTTCGAGGCTTGACAAAGTCTGGGTAGAGCGCGGTCCGGGCACTCGCAGAGAGGATTTTGCCAGTGCTGCCGATTGCGATGGTGGTGTTTGTACAATGAAACCCTATACGTTCATTGTCGGCGAAGAAGTCTTGAGTAGCGAGGCCAACAGCGGTAGGCAGAAAGCTTACAGTAACTACTGGCGCCTCTATTGGCAGTCATATTGCTCTCCTAATTCAAGAGAGAAGCAATATCTCACAAGGCAGATGGCCTCACTAGAGGCGGTTTGGGGTAATTTGCACTACTAAACTTTGCTTCTGCTTTTTCCTCAGCAAAGCTTTAGCTAAGTGGAAATCTATTTCTTTAGAAGCTCTGTGCAATTGCACAGAGCTTTTTTGTTTGCGGCTTTCTAAAGTGGCATTAAACGCGCTATCGAAGCTCGTTTGCTCGATCTGTTAGTGCCTGGACTTAGAGGGGGGAAGCGCCATGATTGCAGTGCATCAAGCTATCTGGACAAACTATTTTCAAGTAGGCGAGGCCGCTTTGGCTTCTGGAGATTTCATAACTGCCGAAGCAATGTTTCGAGAAGCACTTATGGTTGCTTCTGTCCAAGCTCTAGAACCTATGCACGAGGCTAACAGTGCATTTGCACTGGCCCTTGCCCTGCTGCCACAACGGCCTCAGCGTGCCGAGGCGCAACAGCTTATGCGCAGAGCTGTGAGAATCTACGCCACTGTAGAAAATCTGGACTGCCAGACTTTTGTTAGCTGTGTCAGTAGTTTGGCCGATAGTTACTGTCAGGAGGATTTCCCTGAGCGCGCGTTGCCATTGCTGAAGCAGGCGGTCAAAAGAGTTTCGCAGCAGACCGGCTTGGCTGCACCACATTTAGTGCCTCTTTTTAAGAGAATGGCCTTAATTTATAGTGAGAAAAGATATCATAGGAAAGCTGATCAGTGCTTTCAACGGTCTCTTCAACTGTTGAATTAGGGCTGACTCAGATTCACTTGATGCAGCACTTGATGCAGAACTTGATGCAACAATTTCCATCTGTTGCCGAAACAAGGCCTGCCTTTGGCTCTAGGGCAGGATAGCTCTCTGCCATTTTCGTCACTGATATATTTAATACTAAGGAATGTAGTAGAAAATTAGAAAAGGAAAAGCTGGGGGAGGGGAAAATGTTTTTTTTTTGCCACGAAGGCAATGGCTTTTCCGGCTTTGTCAGTGCAGCCTTTCGCCTTAAGAAGTAGAGAAAAGGAAAGAGGGAAGCAGCATTCGCTGCTTCCCTCTTCCTCAGTGTTTTTGCATGGGCAGAAGGTCGCCTCAGAGCTTGAGGAGCGACTAAGTTCGTGCCGCTCTTGCTGCTCTTGCTCAGTGCTCCTGCCCCGCGGGATCTCGCGCCTGCTGCTATTCCTGCTGCTAGTCCGAACCCTTGGCGCCGGGTTTAGTCATAGCAAAAGGGTCCAGTAACCTCTTCAATTCGTCGAGGGAAAGAGAGGTCTTGCGCTGGGCCACGAGCAGAATAGTCTCACCAGACTGAGCTGCCTCTTTGGCAATTTCGGCAGCAAGATCGTAGCCTACAACGGGAGCCAGAGCTGTGCAAAGAGCCAACCCGCGTTCCACCAGTGCTGGGCCGTTAGCCGTAGCTTTCAGGCCTTTCAGACAATTGCTGCTTAAATTGGCACTGGCCGCTGCAAGCAGTGTAATCGACTCGAGCAAGCAATGGGCTGCCACAGGCAGTGCCACATTGAGTTCGAATGAGCTGGCTTGGCTGGCCAGGGTCACTGTGGCATCGTTGCCAATTACCTTGAAGCAGACCTGCATGGTCGACTCGCAAATAACTGGATTGACTTTGCCAGGCATGATTGAGCTACCCGGTTGGACCGCTGGCAAAAGCAGCTCAGCCAGACCAGCTCTTGGGCCACTTCCCATCCAGCGAACATCATTGGCAATCTTGTAGATGCTGGTAGCAATTGTTTTGAGAATGCCACTGCAATCGACAATTTCATCAATACTAGACTGGGCCTGAAAATGGTTGCTAGTCTCTTTCACCTTGACGCCAGCCAGGAGAGAGAGTTCTGTCAAAGTTGCTTTGGCAAAGCCAGCCTTTGTGTTGATACCGGTACCAACGGCGGTGCCACCGAGAGCGACTTGCGACAAGCGACCTTGGGCATAGCGCAGGCGCTTGATGGCATTGTCGACCTGGCCTTTGTAGCCGAGAAATTCTTGGCCGAGGGTGATCGGTGTTGCATCCTGCAAGTGGGTGCGGCCCGTTTTGATCACTTTGTCGAACTGCTTTGCTTTGCGACCCAGGCAGCGAGACAATTCTTTCAGAGCTGGCAAGAGCCGCTCTTTGATGTCGAGTAAGGCCGCTAAGTGAATGGCAGTAGGGATGACGTCGTTGGAGGATTGCCCCATGTTGACGTGATCGTTGGGGTGAATCTTGCTCTTGCTGTCGACCAGGTGTTGGCTGGCTCGCCGAGCGATCACCTCATTGGCGTTCATGTTGGTGGAGGTACCCGAGCCAGTTTGGAAGATGTCGACGACGAAGTGTTCGTCCAATGCTCCGGCTGCTACTTCTTGAGCTGCAGTGGCAATGGCATCGGCAATGGTTTGGGGTAAATCTCCGTTTTCAGCGTTGGTTTTGGCAGCCGCCAATTTGATTAGAGCGAGAGCTTTAATCATTGAGCGGTTGAAGCGCAGGTTGCTGATAGGAAAGTTTAGAACGGCTCGCTGAGTGCTGGCACCCCAATAGGCATTGGCAGGTACCGACATTTCTCCCATCGAGTCTCGTTCAACGCGCAGAGTTTGCTGCGGAGAGCTCGTGTTATTAGACATATATGACCCTTAGATAGGTTTTGTGGTTAAGGCTCGCGAAAATGGAAGTAGAAGAAATAGGACCTATAGACCCTAGTGTCATTGACCTGACTGGTTCAACTGCAGCTGCCACTTTTGAGGTTATTAAAAGTAAAGCTAGGACGCTAAATCGCGAGGATGTGGAGAGCGGGTAATAAATATGCTCGCTAAGTGCGCTAAGTTCTGGCAAAATCACAGGTATGAGTGAACCTGATGATTCCAAGAGTAAAATCAAGAGCCTGTTGTCAGGTGCGTTTAGCAATTTTCTGCACGCCCGTAGTTCCTCGTCTATAGCGGAAGAAAAGCTTGCGGCTAAGCCGCTAGAAGACAAATTTCCTCTCTACTTTCGCTTAAAAACCATGGTCGCTGTGCGCGTTTTGGCAGAATGTACTGTGCTCATTCTTTTGCTCCTGCTTCCCCTGGTTCTCTTGCTATTTGGCAAATTTGCTGCAATTTCAATAACCGGCAAGATTATTCTTTCGACTTTGGCTCTCTTAGCCGCGTGCATTTTACCGATTTATGGCTTGATTACTTACAAAGTGAAGGTTGAGAAAGAAGCGGTTACAACTTATTCGCTCTTTAAGCAGCGCATTTGTCGCTTTGCCCTTTTGAAAAGCTTGACTAGGCGCTCTAATTGGAATGTGGTGCGCTACACCGCTGAGTATGAGGGTGGTGAAATATCTTTTCCCATTTGGCTTGAACGCTGTGACCGTCTCGTGGCAATTATTCGCGAACACTTGCCGAAAGGCTCTAGCAGCCTTAATCCGTTTCGGAGTTTCAAGCAAGATCCAATTTCACTTATTTTTCAAATAGGTCAGGCTGTTCTCAGTCTCATTTTTATCGGTGTGGTCTGGTGCTTTACTATGGCTCTGCAACAGTCTGGTCAACACACAGCCGCTGACATTGGTCTTCTCATTGTCTTTGCTATTGTGATTTCGGCAGTTCTGCTTTGGCGCGCTTATGTCATTGCCTTAATGCCCTGTAGCTTAGAGCTAAAGCCAGAACACTTTGTTGTGCGCACTTGGTTCTTTGAGAAAAATTTTGCTTGGGCCGACCTCAAGGCCGTAAGCGAGCCTTATCCCTTGCTGCCAGAAGGTGTGCTAATTAAAACAACCAAGGGCAGTTATCTTGTCGGCAATGGTATGGATTCTGCTGACGAGTTAGAAGCGACTTTGAAGTCTCGCATCAGCGCTTAAAAACTGCCGTTCTCACTGAAATAGCGGTCAATCATTTGTCGATGCAGCTCAAAGCAGATATTCTTGGGCAGCTGATCGCGCTGGAAAGCCCCTACATCACTGGCGTCATCTCCAGCAATGAGGTCACCTTTTATAGCTTTGGCTAAGTAAAAGAGAATCACGACATTGATACCACGGCCGGGGGCAGAGGCACCAACCAGCTTTTGTACTTCAACGTGCAAGCCTGTTTCTTCTAGCACTTCGCGCGCTGCTGACTCGGCTGGATGTTCGCTTGCTTCGATGAAGCCACCAGGCAAGCACCAGTCATCGACAAAGGGCTCAAATTTGCGTTTCACCAGTACCAGGCCAGCATCTGTTGTGACCAATGTGGCTGTAACTGGTTTGGGATTGTCCCAGTGAACAAAGTCGCAAGCGGGTTCAAGGCAAGCCAGTCGGTCTTTTCCGCCAATGTCAATAAGTTTAAGGGATTTTGCGCACTGCGGGCAGCTTTTCAAGTGGAAACCGTTTGGATGTTTGAAAGGCAGTAGTAGCCTAGGTCTTGATACTTTCTGATCTTATCAGCTTCCTGCTAATTTTGCTTCTTTTGCTGTGGGCAGGGGTGGCACCAAAAGATATTTATTGCATAAAAGTCTGATAAAAAGTGAATATTCTATGCGATATGTATAGGCTCTTGGTAAGATGCCAGAAGTTATCGATCAGGGTCATGGCGTTCATGACAATGAAGTTAACCAAATCCTCGTTTCGAGGCTAGTAGGAAGGAATCTAAGATGAACTCGGAATCCCTTGGACAGTATTATTTCGGACAACCTAAGACCGAAAGATCAAACGATATCGTTGCCACAAACAATCATCAGGTCCAATCGAACTCCCGTTGCGCCAAAGGCGTTTGCGAGGTGGCATGGAAGCCATCTCAAGGCAGCATCACATCACAGGTTGAACAACCCCAAATAAAAGCTTCACGACCTGAATAGAGCCAATTACCGAACTCTGAGCTCGACTTGCTTATTCTAAGCTCAGCTTCTGTATTCTAAGCTCAGCTTCATGATGCTTCTGGCCGCCCTATTTGAGCGGTCCGGTTAGTCTGGTTGACCTAGCCGCGCTAGGTTAGCGAGGAGAGAACTACTCCTCGTCTCTGATTCAGTTTTCTTCACGTAGACGCACGAGGGCGCGCATCGGCTGCACGCGATCGCTCACCAAGTTCACACTGAGTGCGTATCGAGCGCATATCGACTGTCTGTTGTGGGCGGTTCGCTGGCTTGTCGTTGGCCCATTGGCCGTCTGCCAATTGCGCATCAAGCGCCTGTCAGATCTTGCATAGAATTTAAGGCTAGCGAGAGCTCATGATCTTAGATATGGCTCACTTCCTGTTATTTACTAGCTTTCCGCCCATAGTTTTATCTAGTCTCTTGGGAACTACCCATCAACCATTTTCCCGAGAAACTCTAAACCGCCACTAACGACTTAGCGCCACATACTCGCTTTTGAATCACCGTAGCAACTGCACCAAGCATGTGGGTAGTCACAGCTTTGTTGCGGACGGCGAGTGCGTTTTGTCTAAGTGTCTGGTCTTGAGCTTCTCACTATCCCGCGCGAACAGAACAACTCTGTTCTCGTAGAACCCTTTGGAGAAACTATGAACACCGCAAGTGAAAGCGGCCTCATGAAGGCCCTCAAGTTCGTTCTCTACCCATTCGTCGCTCTCTTCATGCTGGTCTGGGAGCCCGCCAAGTTCCTTTCCAAGAAGGCGTACGGCGGCAAGTGGCAGAGCATCATCGTCAGCTGTCTCGTCGGTTTCGGCCTCTCCTGCCTCGCAGCAGTTTCGGCCGCCGACTTCGGTCTTTCCCATCACGTTTCCTTCGTCTGGTGGGGTCTCGGTTCCATCGCCGGCTTCTTTCTGACCGGCGGGATTTTCTGGCCTCTGGCCTACCTGGGTGTCTTCAAGCCGCTCTGGAACCTGGGCGAGAAGTTCTTCGACCTCACCCGCAAGATTTCCAAGAACGCGGCAGCGCCGATGTTCAAGGGCCTTGTTTCGGTGGCATGCAAGTTCCCTGGTGCGTCTGCACTGTGGAAC
>CAJXZK010000136.1 GCA_913063055.1 uncultured bacterium | reverse complement strand
CCGAGATCTACACCTCTCTATTCGTCGGCAGCGTCAGATGTGTATAAGAGACAGTCCAAGAATCATAAATAATACTACCTAATAGGTAGAGCGACGCTTACCGCCATCCACACAAATTGTCGAACCAGTTATGTAAGCAGCTTGAAGCGAAGCAAGGAAAGCCACCACAGAGGCGAACTCTTCCGGAGTACCAAGCCGACCAGCCGGAATACTGGCCAAATACTCACGGTTATAATCTTCTTCACTCTGACCACTTTTTGCCATTCGGGCAGCCATTAAATCAGTGAGTCTATCTGTGGCAATGGCACCCGGTGCCACACAGTTAACGGTGATATTGTGTGCCGCCACCTCGCTGGCCAAACCCTTGAGCATAGCTGTCACAGCGGCTCTGAGTGAATTGGAAATTGCCAGTCCGTGAATAGGCTCCATCACAGACAGAGAGGTAACACAAAGAACTCGGCCAAAATTGCGCTCTTTCATTCCAGGCAAAAAGGCACAATTAAGTTCAGCCACCGATTGAAACAGCTGTTCAAATCCGGCCTGCCAATCAGCGGCTGAAGTCTGGGCAGTATCGGTAGGCTTAGGACCGCCGACATTATGCACGAGAATATCGAGACCAGAGTCTTTAAAGGTCTTCTCGACAAAAGCAATTAGTTCTTTGCGGCTATTGCCCTGGCTAAGGTCAGCACTAAAAATATGAAGCGGTGCATTTTTACGCCATAGTCCAGCTGCTAGGGCCTCCAGGTTTGCTTGATCGCGCGATGCCGCAATCACTTCCACACCTTCGGCACTAAGGGCCTGGACAATGGCCCGGCCAATGCCCTTAGAAGCTCCTGTAACGAGAGCCTTTTTACCGCGAATACCTAAATCCATAGTCTTCGGTCCTTCTAAATTAAGTTCGGTAATTCTACATTCTGTATTTGTAAGAAATAGTCTTAGCTTCGGAGAAGAACTCAAGGCTATAGCGTCCGCCTTCGCGACCCATGCCTGAAGACTTTTGGCCACCAAAAGGAGTTCTCAAATCGCGAGCGAACCAGGTATTGATCCAAATCAAACCAGCTCTAATTTGAGTACTGGCTCGGTGTAAGCGATCGATGTCCTGGCTCCATACCGAGGCAGAAAGACCATAGGGAGTGGAATTAGCTAGGGCAATTGCTTCTTCTTCACTATCAAAAGGCAAAATCGGCAAGGCTGGACCGAATATTTCTTCTTGCAAGAAACGAGACTCGATTTCTAAACCGGTGAATACAGCTGGACTCAAGAAATTACCATCACCAAGAGCAGTGAGGCGCTCACCACCACAGAGTAGATGACCTTCTTTTTTACCAATAGCTAAATAAGACTGCACTTTCTCCATGTGCTCACGGGCAATTAGCGCTCCCATCTCGGTTTCCTTATCGAGAGGATCGCCAACTTTTATTTTGCGCACCCGTTCAACAATCTTCTCAACTACTTCTTCGTATACTTTACGCTCAACAAATAATCTTGAGCCAGCTAAACAAATTTGGCCTTGATTGCGGAAAGCGGCCCTGACAGCAGTGGGAATGGCTTCATTTAAGTCAGCGTCAGCAAAAATGATGTTGGCACCTTTGCCACCCAGCTCGAAGGAGAGCTTCTTCATCGTGGCACTAGCAGCCTGCATAATCGCTCGGCCAGTAGAAGTCTCGCCAGTAAAAGAAATTGATCGCACATCGGGGTGGCGAGTGAGAGCTTCACCAGCACCGCCAGCACCAAAGCCCTGGACGATATTCAAAACGCCATCTGGTAGCCCTGCAAGCACAGCCACCTGGGCTAACAAATAAGCTGTGTAAGGCGTCCATTCTGCGGGCTTCAGTACAATGGTATTACCCATAGCTAGAGCTGGCGCAATTTTCCAGGTAGCTAGATAAAGAGGAAGATTCCAGGGAGTAATTAGACCGCAGACTCCTAGCGGCTCGCGCACGGCAATATGTCTTTCATTTTCGGCAGTAGAAAAAGCTTCTTCGACATAGCTCGGGGCAAAATCAGCAAAGAACTGAAAATTGAAAGCCGAACGAGGAATATCACCATCAAAGCTCTCGCTAATGGGTTTGCCACTATCTATACTCTCGGCAATGGCAAATTCTTCACGTCTGGCTAAAATCAAATCAGCAATCTTGCGTAGAACATTGCAGCGCTCACGCACCGACATCCGCGGCCAGGGGCCTTTCTCAAAGGCGTGACGGGCAGCTTTCACAGCAGCATCGATATCATCAGCGGTACCAAGGGCAACAGTGGCATGAGCCTTACCCGTGGCTGGGTTAATCGATTCGAAAGTCTCCTTGCCAGAACCAGCCTTAAATTTCCCTCCGATGAAGTGCTCGATCTTTTTCAGATCGAGATTGAGAGAGCTGGCAACTGTAGCGTTAGACATTTTCTACTCCTTACCTCTTTGTTAATCGGCAAAAGCCGCTATTGCTTTGATTTCAATGTAGTTGCGCCCTGGTAGCTTAGCCACCTGCACAGTGGTTCGTGCTGGTGGATTTTCCATAGAGAAATAACGACTGTAGACACCATTGTATTTTTGGAAGTCGTTCATGTCGGCAAGAAAGACAGTTATGTCGACAACATTTTCAAAGCCGAGATTAGCGGCAGTTAAAACAGCCCCGAGGTTTTCAAGAACACCTTTTGTTTGCTCTTCAATATCGTAAGCAACCACCGCCCCGTTGGCGTCAAGAGTTAGCCCAGCTTCAATGCCGCTCTTTGGATCACGGCAGCCCTGACCAGAAATGAAGAGCAAATTGCCAACCTTTAGTGCATGGGAGTATGAACCCAAAGGGCTTGGTGAGGCTTGACCTGGATTAATTGCCGTTTTAAACGAAACTGCCATGTTATTCCCTATGCTAAAGCATTGGTTTTACACCATGAAATAGAAGTCGAGGCCGCTTTGAGCGAATTTATTAAGGTAAGAGTTTGTCCCTAGAAGAATAAGCAACTTACTGAGAAGATTACTAGACAAATTTATTGGCTGATAAAAGTTACTAACCAAAATGCAGACAAACTATATGCCATCCCAGTTGACAACGCCGAGCGACAGCACACTGCCCTGGCAGCCACTTTTCACCATCGAGCGCAGCGGCAGAAAAGAAGTGACGGTCTACGGCATTATTAGCCTGGTCGAAGGCGTTCAATCTAAGAGCGATCAACTGCAGTCTATTGCTACTGTCAAACCACTAGTGCAATTAGGTGATATCAACTATCAACTGTGGAGTCGCTCACTACTCAAGCCATGGCAACTAATACAGCATTTGCCGATCTTAAAGAGACACTTTCCTCAACTCAAACCTGAACATCTGGCTTTGTTCATGGCATCCCATAGCGCCGAACCCAGACACCTTGAATTGCTTGAAGAAATTATCGCCATCACTGGCGCCAGCGAAGATGGACTTAAGTGCCCACCAGCTGTGCCAATTTCAAGCGAGACAAAAGAGCAAATTGGTGAAGGCGAAGAAAAAGCGAGAAGGCGTTTCCACAATTGCAGTGGTAAACATATCGGTTATCTCTCTGCCATCAAAGCTTCCGCTGGGGACCCGGATAAATATTTACTGGCCGACCAACCACAGCATGTGCGCCTGAGGAAAGTTTTGTCAGCGCTGATAAAGCGCAGTGAAGAGTCATTATTGAGCACCACAGATGGTTGCCAGCTACCAAACTATGCTCTCTCAGCCTATGAGATGTCTTACCTCTACCAGAGCCTATTGAGCAATACAGCAGTGGCATTCGAAGATGATCAGATTGCTCAATGTGCGCCCTATTATCATGAGCTAGGTCAATTGATGCTAGCTCACCCGCGAGCCATATCAGGGGCAGGCCGGGTTGATTTTAGACTGATCACCCAAGACCTTTTTGGTGTCTGTGAAGCGCCAATCATAGCCAAAGAGGGGGCCGATGGCTTGCTCGGAGTGGGTATCGGCAGTTGCTCTAAATATCCCCAGGGACTAGGCCTCTGCATCAAGCTTTCAAGCGGTTTTGACAATCGCCACATGGAGCTAATTCTCAGAGAAGTGCTGAAAAAACTAAAATTGATCGGACCACGCCCAGAAAAACGCAAAACTCCAAGAGACATAAAGACCGATCACATCAAAACTTATTTCCATTTTGACGTTGCCGGCAATATCTAATTTATGAACTTCTCCTTCGAAAAAATTATCGACATCTCCCAACCGGTAGACGAAAAATCTGCCTGTTTCCCTGGCGATACGCCGTTTTCGCGCAAGGTTACTCTCAGCTATGAAAGTAGCAAAATTATCAATTTAACGGCACTGACTATGAGTCCGCATGTCGGCACCCATGCCGACGCACCGGTGCACATAAAAGGCTCACTAAGCCCAGGCAGTACTGCTGACAGCAGCAACGACACTACTGCTGGTGCCATGAGCTTAACTGCTTTTATTGGCCCGGTGGCCGTAATTGACTTAGCCCCGAGCAAAGCTGGCATCGCCGCTTCAATGGTGAAAGAGAAGCTCAAGGCTGTCAGTGAACGGGTCAAGCGCGTATTATTTAAGACCGCTGACACCATCAATTTTGAAGTTTTTGAAGAAGATTATAGCTATATCGAAAGCGATACAGCAGAGCTATTGGGCCAACTCGGTTTTGTCTTAGTTGGCCTCGACACACCATCGGTTGACCACATCAGATCAAAAGAATTGTCTACCCACAACGTTTTAGATCGCCACGGCCTGGTCTGGCTAGAAAATCTGGATCTTCGAGCCGTTGAAGAAGGCGAGTATTTCTTAGTGGCATTGCCACTAAAGTTTATGGATTTAGAAGCCAGTCCAGTGCGCGCAGTTCTGCTTAAATAGGAGCATAAAATGTTTGGCAAAAGCTGCTCAATAATAGGCGCTGTCCACATTCATGCTCTTCCGGGAGCAGCAGGCTACATGGGCAACATGGCAGAGATTATAGAGCGCGCCTTGAGCGACGCCATAACCTACCAAAAGGCTGGCGTAGACGCACTTGTGATTGAAAATATGCATGATGTGCCTTATTTAAAAGGTTATGTTGAAGCCGAGACCATCGCTGCTATGGCTGTAGTAGCTAGTGCCATCAAGCGAGAGTGCCACATGCCTATTGGTGTGCAGATATTGGCCGGAGCAAACATAGAAGCACTGGCAGTAGCCCACACTAGTGACCTTGATTTTGTACGAGTAGAAGGATTTGTCTTTGCCCACATAGGTGATGAAGGTATTCACGAAGCCAGCGCCGCTCAAATACTGAGAAAGCGAGCAGCAATCAAGGCCGAAAAAGTGAAGATATTTGCCGACATCAAAAAGAAACATTCCTCCCACGCCATTACCGAAGACATCAGCCTGATAGAAACAGCAACAACAGCTGAATTTTTCAAAGCCGATGGTGTTATTGTCACCGGCATGCGAACCGGAGATGCGCCGCCACCAAGCGCTGTGGGCGAAGTAAAGGCGGCGGTCAAAATTCCTGTACTAGTAGGCTCAGGAGTTACACCAGACAACATCGCCGCCTTCGCCCAATATGCCGATGCCGTTATTTTCGGAACCTACGCAAAGTTTGATGGCAATTGGATCAACGACGTTGATAGCGAAAGAGTAAAGAGACTGGTAGCGGCCGCTCATAATCACTAGAAAACAAGCTAGAAGCTCTTGCTCTTTGCCAAATCTTTAAAGGGATCAAAAGCAGGGCCCTTGGCTGGCTTTGCCACATGCGGAGTAGGTGCGGCCGCAGTTTCAACTCGCGGTTTGCGTACCTTCTTCACTTTCGGCAGACTAACTGTCTTCGGGCGTTCAATAGGTTGTGGCTGAGCATCTACAGGCGGATGCTTGCTTACGCTAGCAGTAGTAGCACTACCCACGGTGCTGGCTTCAGCATTATTAGCTCCCGTACTGCTATTGCTGCCAGGCAGAACAGTGGGTGAAGAGGCGGTAGAGCTAGCGCTATTAGTGCCTTTAGCCGTATTGTCTGGCGCTGGGGTAACTACTGCAGGGGTAACCACCTTAACAGGAGCAACAATTGCTTGGGGAGTAGGTTTCTTAGAACTATCCATCATCATTTTAATGCCAATACCAACGGTAATTAGCAAGGCCGAGGCAATAGCCACCCAATGAAAAGGAGTGAGCTTGGCAAAAGGTGAAGACTTCTTATCCTCATCGCTTTGCGGCATGGTAGGGAAGTCGGTACGCAGTACCTGACTCTTTCCAGCCCGCGGAATAGCTGTCTCTAGATCGCGAGTAAGCTCGGCCATGCTTTGATGCCGATCGGCACGATCTTTAGCCAGGGCCTTAAAGACCACAGCTTCTAAGCGTTCCGGAATATATAGATCAGGCCGCACTTCAGTAAAGCGTGGTGGTGGCTCGGTTATATGCTTACTCATGGTCTCGACCATGGTCTTACCTAAGATTGGCAAGCGACCGGTGAGAGTTTCGTAAATTACAATTCCCATTGAGTAAATATCAGAGCGACTATCAAGCTCAAGACCCTGACACTGCTCGGGACTCATATAAACCGGACTACCGCAGACCTCACCCATCTGAGTTAAACGTTGCTGTTCGCCCCCAGCACTAATGAGCTTTGCCACACCAAAGTCAACCACTTTGACGTAATCTTTTTCGTCTTCATAGTCAATCAGCATGATGTTGGAAGGTTTCAGATCTCGGTGAATAACGCCCATCCGGTGAGCATGATCCAGAGCGTCAGTAGATTGAGCCAAAATTTTCAAGCTGCGCTCAACGCCAAGCTGTCCTTCGTCTTTAATAATCTGCGAGAGGTCAGTGCCTAACAAATAGTCCATGACGATAAATGGTTGACCAGAGGTGGGAGTGACACCGAAGTCATAGACTGTAATCACGTGGGGGTGATTCATTTTTGAAGCGGCTTTACCTTCTTGGTGGAAGCGCTTCACACTCATCGAATCAGCAATATGTTGTGACTGCAGCATTTTGATAGCGACAGTTCGGTCCATCAGGACCTGACGGCCCTTGTAGACAACACCCATACCGCCATGGCCGATCACGTCAATAATGTCGTATTTGCCCATTAGACAGGTACCGACCATCGGGTCGCGGGCCAGAGGCACCAGGTTGGCGCCATCGTGAGGACAGGCCGCAACGATGCCTGTGAACTGCCTGTTGCATTCAAGGCAAACTTTGCGATCTATGTCATGTAAATGCTCGGCGAACACGCAGTGAACCTAACTCTAATTCGGCAGTTTTCTTAACCAATGTTAATGTACCCTAACATGGTGTCATTTAACCACCTTGATAGCCCAAAGTTTATCTCCTGACTGAAGTTTGACCCTAGTCTGATAAAATCTCGCCGGCCTTAACAGTGACTACTTTGGCCCCATCCAGCCATTCTGAGCGAAAACCATCAAGATGGGTGGTGGTAATTAATGTTTGCATCTCACTATTTACCAATTGCATCAACATACCTTGACGACCGAGATCTAATTCTGCCAGAACGTCGTCAAGCAAGAGCAAAGGTGGCTCCTCTAAGCGCCCAGTGACTAGCTTCAATTCAGCCAGCTTGAGAGCCAAGACCAGACTGCGCTGCTGCCCCTGAGAAGCGTATGCAGTGGCGGCGAAATCGTTTAAAGCAAAGCTAACGTCATCTCGATGAGGACCGCAAACAGTCTGTTTTCTGGCAATTTCTTCAGAACGGCGCTTCTTTAGCTGACTGAGAATTATTTGCTCCAGTTCTCGCTCAGCCATGTCGCTCAATTGCTCAATGCCTATAACCGTTGCCTCGCCATCTGATTCTGTTTCCATTTCATCAGTCTTAAAGATGTACTTGGCAGTAAGGCGCTCGCGGCTGCCAGATATATCTGATTGATGCAGCTCAGCTAGAGGCAAGAGCTGAGCCAGCACATGCACCCTTTGTTTGATGATTTGACTACCATATTGAGCCAGTTGCTTATCCCAGACTCTAAGCTCATCGATATCTGAACCGGTCAGCCGGCCTTGTTTTTCAAAGAACAATTTGAGCAGACGATTGCGCTGTTGAATGATCTTGTCATAACGTGAGGTCAGTTCAAAGTGGCTCGACTTCAGCTTGCAAACCAGCTGGTCAAGCCAATCACGGCGGTGTTTCGGCCCACCTCGCAAGAGGTCGAGGTCTGAAACCTTAAAACTGACCGTGGTAAGACGAGCAAATCGTCGGCTTCCTGACTGAATTACACCGTTGATCTTAGCTTTGCGGGAGGTGCGCTCTCCGGCAGTGAGCAACAAGCAAGCAGTCTCACTATATCCAGCGGAATGATAACTAACCTCTATCAAGGCCTGGTTCTCGCCACGATAAATTAGCTCCCGATCACTGCTTGAGCGATCGGAGCGACCACTAGCAATTAACTCTATAGCCTCCAGCAAATTGGTCTTGCCTTGGGCATTCTCTCCAATTAGAACGTTTCTGCCATCATGCAAATCAAGGGCAGCGCTCTTGTAGTTACGAAAATTTCTGACAGTAACTCTACTGACTCGCAAGATGCCTCAAATTAACTTGGTTCAACATGCCAAATAGCAACGAGCCACCTGACAATCAGTAGCAATCTGGTTTTTGAGTGCATCTAAATCAGCAAATTTTTTCTCGTCACGCAAACTCTTAAGCAGAGAAACCTCTACGGTTTGACCATAAAGGTCACCATCAAAATCAAGCAAATGAGCTTCAATAGTAAGCTTAGATTGACCTTCTCCAGCAGCATTCCCGCCCTTAAAAGTAGGGCGAACACCGATATTAACAACGCTTTGATGGCGGCTACCATCGTTCAGTCGTACTGAGCCAACATAGACACCTGTTGGGGGAACCAGTTGATTGAAGGCAACATCAACATTAGCGGTAGGGAAACCAAGTTGCCGTCCCCGCTTCTCGCCGCCAACAACCACTCCGCGCAGGCAATAAGGCCGGCTAAGTAATAGGCTGGCCAACTCCATGTCACGGGAGAGTATCAAATCGCGAATTCGGCTACTTGATACTTCCTGATTTTCCACCAGAACCATATCGGCCACATGGACAACAAAATCGCGCTCAACGCCCAGATCACGCAATAGGTCAGCGTCGCCCTCACGATCTCGACCAAAATGATGGTTGTGACCAACCGAAATCGACTTGGCGCCCATGCTGGCGGCCAAGACATTCTGCACATATTCTCTGGGTGAGAGCTTGCACAGCTCTTCCGAAAACGTCAGCACCAGAGCCAGCTCAACCCCTTGCTGGGCAAACAATTCCAATCTTTGCTCGATGGTGGTGAGCAGCAGCGGAGCTTGCCCCCTGGTCAGGCCTCGAGGATGGTCAGCAAAAGTAACCACTCCCGCCTTAGCATCAAGCCTTTTGGCCTCTTCTACAGCTTTGCCAATGACAACCTGGTGGCCCGGATGCACACCATCAAAAAAACCAAGCGCAATGGCTGAGCGTTCTACAAGGCCCGGTTTTGGCTCAAAATAAATTTCCAAAGCTAGATTCCAGAGTTTCTAAGGGACGGCCACATACAAGTATAAACTTCTAGCGCTTGTAACTGTTACATACGATTTTATATCTAGGGCCAGGCTTGCTACTCTAAAGGCAGCGAGAGCGGCTTCTGTGCTAAAATCTGACCTGTACGAAGGGCAATGAAGCAAAGTGATTCTTCCACGAGAGTAGCGACCTTTCGGCCGGTAGATATCCGATTTGCCCCCTAGAGCATAGCGCTCGACTCTCTTGTCTTGCAAAAGACTTGGGGGAACGAATCCGAAAATTGCAAAGAAACTAACAAAACCGTTTGGGATCTTGAATACACATGGCAAACAAAGAACAAGGGACAGTGGCAGCGTTGACTGAAGACGACTCCGAAAACAAAGTTGAAGTAACTGATACTGCTAATACCAGTAGTGAAGGCGAAGCTAAAGCTAGCGAAGCTTCTGAATCTATGGCTCCAGTGCCAATATCAGCGGAATACAATGCCTCGGCAATTGATGTTTTAGAAGGTCTAGAAGCTGTACGACTAAGACCAGGCATGTACATCGGTACCACCGGTCCTAGAGGTTTGCACCACTTGGTTTGGGAAATCGTTGATAACGCAGTTGATGAAGCTTTGGCTGGTCACTGTAATAGAATCGACATCACCATCAACGAAGATGAGTCATGTACAGTTCAAGATAACGGTCGCGGCATTCCCACAGACATTGTTGAAAAAACCGGTAAAAGTGCTGTTGAAACAGTCTTCACTGTTCTCCACGCTGGTGGCAAATTTGGTGGCGGCGGATACAAAGTATCTGGCGGTCTCCACGGCGTTGGCGCTTCAGTCGTAAACGCGCTATCTGAGCGACTTGAGGTCGAAGTTTATCGACTTGGTCGCGTACATAGACAAGTTTATTTGCGTGGTGACGCTGACGGCATGCTGCAAGTTTTGGGCGAAACCGATTTGCAGGGCACCAAGGTCACATTCTGGCCAGATGAGCTGATCTTCCATGATATTAACGAAGACAATGAACGTCTCAAGATCTTCTTTGAGTGGGATGTACTTGCCACTCGACTTAGAGAAATGGCCTTCCTCAACAAGGGTCTCTGTATCGTTCTAACCGACAACCGCAGCACCAAAGGTGCTGGCAAATCTGAGACTTATCACTACGCTGGCGGTATTTCCAGTTATGTCGAATACCTCAATGAAACCCGTGATGTCTTACACAAACCACCAATCTACTTTGAACAAAGAACCAACGACATTACCGCAGAATGTTCGCTGCAGTGGACAACTCTATATTCAGAGTCAGTTTATAGCTTCGTCAACAACATCAATACTCACGATGGTGGCACCCACTTAACTGGTTTTAGAAATGCTCTAACCAGAGTAGTCAATGAATACGCCAAGAAAACTAACATCCTGAAAGAATCAGATGATCGTTTTACTGGCGAAGACATTCGCGAAGGTATGACTGCAATTATTTCGGTCAAAGTGCCAGATCCGCAATTTGAAGGTCAAACCAAAGAGCGCCTGGGTAACCGCGAAGTGCAAGGGGTGGTTCAAGGTATCGCTGCCGAACGTCTAGCTGATTGGTTAGAGCTTAATCCTAAGCCAGCCAAAGACATCTTGATGAAAGTCTTGCAATCGAAGCAAGCTCGTGAAGCCGCCCAAAAAGCCAAACAAACCGTACGCCGCCAATCGGCGCTCTCCGGTGGCGGTCTACCAGGAAAGCTAGCAGACTGCTCCGACAAAGATCCTGAAAAATGCGAAGTCTTCCTGGTAGAAGGTGACTCCGCCGGTGGTTCGGCCAAACAAGGACGCGACCGCAGCTTCCAGGCAATCTTGCCTTTGCGAGGCAAAATTCTCAACGTTGAAAGAGTGCAGCCAAGCCGCATCTACGACAACAACGAAGTGCAGGCCATGATTCAGGCCCTCGGCCTGGTGGTGACAGAACAAGATGAAGACGGTGGCAAGAGCACAGGCATGCTCAGACCCAACGCCCTCAACCTCGATTTGAGTAAGTTGCGCTATCACAAAGTAATCATCATGACCGACGCCGACGTTGACGGCAGCCACATTCGCACCCTCCTGCTCACCTTCCTCTTCCGTTATGCTCGCCCAGTAGTCGACAACGGCTACGTCTATATCGCCCAACCGCCATTGTTCAAAGTATCAAAAGGCAAGCGAGTAGAGTACTGCTATAACGAGCACAAACTCGAAGCAGTACTGGCCGAAATGGGAGATAAAGGCGTTGATATTCAACGCTATAAAGGTCTCGGTGAAATGATGGCTGAGCAGCTCTGGGAAACGACCATGAATCCAGCCACTCGTACCCTTAAGCAAGTAACTATTGAAGACGCCTCCGAAGCCGATCACATTTTTGATTTGCTTATGGGTGAATCAGTAGCACCGCGTAAGGAATTCATTGAGAAGAACTCACACCTGGTTGCCCACTTAGACGTCTAATTAATGAATGTCCCAAACCTAATTACGGTATCGAGAGTGGTGCTTGCCCTTGCCACTCTCGCTCTACTTTATTTACCGGCGAAAGAGAATCAGCAAACACTTCTCTGGACAGCTTTTGTCTTGACAGTGCTGGTGATTTGGGCGGATGGACTAGACGGCTACTTTGCCCGCAAACTCAACCAAGCAACCAAACTTGGTGCCATCCTTGATATTGCCGGAGACCGTGCCGTAGAAATGGCCTACTGGATTGTCTTCTCATCTCTGGGCTGGATACCGGTTTGGGTACCATTGCTCTTTCTCGTTCGCGGAACCTTTGTCGACGCCATGCGCAGCCAGGCAAGCAGCGAAGGCTACACTGCTTTCGGTGCTAAAACCATGATGCAATCAGGCATAGGCAAGTTCTTGGTGGCATCGAACTTTAGCCGATTTACTTACGCAGTAGTAAAAGCACTGGCCTTCTGCCTTGTCATTGCCGCTCAAACTACCATGCTGAAAGACAGTTGGGCTCAACCCACAGCCATTGTGTTGGTTTATCTTTCCGCTGCTTTTTGCCTGGTCCGAGGCCTGCCAGTTTTGCTAGAAAGCAAGGGCCTTTTTGAGAAGCCTAGCGCCTCTTAACTTTATTACTAGGGGTTCTGACCTGGTGGTACATACTCACCATTCGGTGCTAAACCATTAGGATTGTTTGTGGCGCTGCGGTTGGTTGGTCTGTTATCAATAGCGCTTTGGCTAATATTCAATTCTTTCTCTAGAGTCGACATAGTGTATTTGCAATTCGTTTCACTAATTTCAATCTGGGCCCGGGTGCCTTTCAAAGAAGTGAGACAGCGATTGTCTTTACCAACAGTTCTCTCGGCAAAAACCATAATTCGCTCGAACCAGCGCGCATCTTCCCGAATCATTTTCAAGTTAGCAGCCATGGCGTCATAGGCATACCTTCGCTGGTCAGTATAGGCGGAAGACGATGCAGTAGGCAAAGCATTGTAGCCCTGGTTGGCATAAGCAACACCCTTGGGATTGAGCTTGGTATCACTGATAAACATTGTCAGGTGACTGATTAAGTCACAACAATGCTGCTCTGTGCCAACACTTAAGCCCTTGGCTTTCTCTATAGGCACAATCTGTTCTGCCATTCTCAAGGCAGTGAGCCAATATTGCTTGGCTTTCTCCAATTCATTTTTACTGTAGTAGTACATGCCACCCTGGTCGTACTGCACCCAGAGCGGCAAACCACTGCGAGGAGCTGTGCCGCCACTGCCTGGCACAACCGCTGGAGCGGCGTTGGTGGCTCTAGCTTTGCGTTTTTTGGCGGCCGATTCGGCAGCAGGAACAGAAGCAAAAGCTGTCGCAGCAAAAATCGAGAGCAATACTAGGCTGTTAAATTTGACTGACATTCAGCGCTCCCGTTTGAGGACCTCGATACATATTTAAGCACTTCTCGAAAATTTGATCCGGAGAAAGCTCGGTTAGACATTCTCTATTATGGCAAACCTTGTGATAATTGCACGGCCGACAAGGCAAAGCACTAGCAAAAACCGCAGCATTCCTTTCACCATAGGGCCGCCAACGCACAGGATCTGTAGGGCCAAAAATAGCAATGGTAGGCACCTGGGCCGCGGCACAAAGATGAGCCGGGCCAGAATCAACACATACGGCTAGGCTCATCTGACTATAAAGAGCCATACTCTCCCGTAAGCTAAGACGTCCAGCAAAGTTGAGAGCAACCGACTGAAGACTACTTAGGGTTGCTAGCTCCTGATAAAGTGCCACATCTTGCTGATCACCAGAAAACACTGGAACAAGCTCAAGCTCCTGGTAGAGCCGCTTTATTAGAGCCGCCCAACTAGCAAGAGGATAGAGCTTGTCAGGATGAGCAGCGGCAGCATGAATTAGGACCATCTTCTTGCCTGCGGCCTGAAGCGGCGCCAGCAAACCCAAATCGTTAACTTTAGCCAACTCGGCTTCGCTCACCCAAGATTCAAGGGCGCGCTGCTCTGGCGGTACAACAATATCTATGGCCTCAAGCACTGAAATAAGTGAATCAACTTCGTGGATATCCTCACGCCAAGGTACTTTGTCAGTGAGAAGCAAATTACGCACTATTTGGCCAGAACCTTTCATGGCGTAGCCTACTCGCCGTCTTGCCCCTGTGAGGAAAGCCAGTAAAGAACTTGAAAAAGAACGCTTGAGCACAAAAACTAGATCGTACTTGGGCTTACGTAACTGCCAAACATAAGAGGCAAACGAACGTGTCTTTCCTGCACCACTATCATATTTATGAAAGCGTGTTGTGTCGTAGACAATCTGCGAGTCAATGTAAGGACAGCCATCAAGCACTTCACCACTCTTGGGTCCAGTTAGCACGTCAATCCGAGCATTAGGATAAGCGGCTCGGAGGTTACGCAAAAATGGCACAGTCAAAATGGTATCGCCAATGAAGCGATAACGAATCACTAATATGGTCTTAGCTGTTGGCTTTCTCTCAATCATACTGGCTAAATTTGGCTTTCAACATAGGGTCTAACAAGAAGGTTGGTGCAGCTGATATCCACTGGCATTTGAGTACCACAGCCCAAGTTTTCGCAGCCATACCTGGAGAAAGTGTCATACGCACCAGGTCTTTTTCGGTAGTTACTAAGAGATCAGCGCCACTGGCAATAAAGTCAGCTTCTATTTCACTCATTTGTGCCGGGCTAAACCAATGATGATCGCTAAACTGGCGCTGGCGCACAGGTACAACGCCTAACTCAGCCAGTACCTTAGCAAAGCCCTCAGGACGAGCTATAGCACATAAAGAATAGACCTTTTTGCCAGCCAATTCAGTCAGCTTCAAAGGCTGGGCCAGCTGACCGGCCTGAGCATAACCAGTTAGGTAAGCTGGGGCAAAGCGACAAGTGTAAATATTGGCTTTGGGAGCCAACTGTAAAAGTTGGTCCCTGAGCCTATCCACTTCGATTTGTTCTTCGCCTTCAGGCACCTTAGTAATGACAATATCACTGGCTCGGTTAAGCCCACTAAGAGGCTCACGCAAGCGACCAGAGGGCACAAGCATGGCTTTATCTGGCTTATCGTTGTAGTCCCATAAAACGACGTCAAAGTCTCGCCTGAGCTTGATGTGTTGAAAACCATCATCAAGAATAATTACTTGAACACCAAATTGCCTCACAGCCAGCTGGGCTGACTCTAAGCGAGAACTACAAACAATAACGACGGCCTCAGGCAGCGCTTGGGCAATCAAATAAGGCTCATCACCAGCCTCTTCCACCGAAACAAGAGGAGAACCACTGCCATCGGCTACCACCTGCAAACCTTTTGACTTACGACCATAGCCCCGCGACAAAATCGCCACTTTCAAGCCCGCAGACGAAAGCCGCTCTGCCAAGTCAATAGTCAGCGGAGTTTTACCTGTGCCACCAACAGTGATATCTGTCTCTTATACACATCTGACGCTGCC
>CAJXZK010000135.1 GCA_913063055.1 uncultured bacterium | reverse complement strand
CGCCCACCGCCATAACCTGATGGCGAATCTCATCTTTGGAGAGCCTAGTGAAACGGTCAGCTAACTTGTCGCTAGCTTTCTCCACCACGGCATTCCAGCGACCGGCTGCGAGCAAAACTTTGGTCACTCTGGCAGCAGGAAGCTTATAACCAATAGCTTCTACCGCAGCCATTGTCTCTTCCGACCAGTGGGAGCACAGGTACGAGAAAATCTGCTTCTGTCGAGCAACAATCAAGCGACCCTTGTCGTTGATAAGCTCATTGACATCAGTTTTAAAATTAACTAACTTGTTTGCCCCGGGAAGATTGATAACAGCCTTATTGGTCAGCTCAACCATGAACTCGGCGAAATTAAAATCGCCAAGAGACACTGGCACACGTATGGGATCTGCATCTCTCAGACCATCTTCGGCCTTAAGCCAGGCGCCAGAACTAAGGTGACCAACCACGGTGCCACCATGCACTCCCTCAAGCTTAACCAAGAGGCTCCCCATACTCAAATAAGGCGAGCCCACAAGCGCACGAGTGATGACAACTTCACCGTCCTCGTCAATTGCTCGAACATCAAGTCGATGACCGTTAACTACAATATCGCTAACGCCCAGGCTAGCGGCCAATACATCTGACTGGTTCATCGACAATTCGTTTTCGACTAGCAAACCAAGTTCGCAATCAAGGTCAATTACAGCTTCTTCAGCTACCAACCTAGCCAACTCTTGGCGAAATTGAAGACCCTGGCGGTTGGCACGAATTTGCGCCATTCTTACCACTTCGGGGCTCAATTCTATTTGCTTCTGATTGTTTGCTTTATGGCTAGACATTGGATTTCTCCCAGTACGACTAAAAAATTGAATTCTCACATAGCCATCAACTACAGCTTGGAAAAAATTAGTCGGAAATACCCAGACAAGTTTTCTGCCTGAGAATTAGCCACTCGCGGTTGTCAGGAGAAAGGTAGTCTTCAAGCTCCGCCCAAGTTGAAAAAGGTCTCCCTCGCACAATGCGCTCAACCATCTGCTTGGCCAAACCAAGAGTCGTGAGGTTTTCACTTTCAGTACTATTAAGATCAAGGCGTCGTTCACCAGTTGATGGCGGCTTCAGGGCTGCGCCTCGTCTTATTGCATCGCTTAATACCGCCTGGGTTAGAACTTGAGCACGAATAGCCTCGTCAAAGCTAGTAAATGGTCTTTTGGCCGCAAATTTCTGAGCCATTTCTTTAGGCAGCCCCAGTATGTCAATCAAATCACGGGTGGTGCACGAATTTACTTCTAAGGGCACGAAGGCAGCCACAGCGCCATTCTTAGCGATATCTTCAAGCCGATTGGCTTTGATTACCCCGGCATCAACCAGCTCACTGAGAGCATAATATTGACGATTGGCCAAGAGCCTCTCTACTTCACCTTCAGTCAAACTAAGTTGGTGCGACAGTTCTCGTCTTGAAGCAGTATTGACGTTAATGTCAGCTTGCCAGCAATCAGCGACCCCAGGAAGCTTCTTGCGCACCTGCGAGCGAATCATATCTAGGCCTTTATCAAGCAGAACCTGACAGCGTGCGATCTTTCGTGCCTGAGTTTCACCGGCAATCTGCAACAGGTCACAGACTTCACGCATGGTTAGCTCAACACCAGCCTTAGATTTATCAGTGAGCCCTAAGCCAAACATGCAATCAACCACTACCAGGGGCTCACGCACTTGCTTAGGATCAGCTAGCATCTCCTTAAGTTCAACTCGAAGCTGATTTAGCTGTGCCACCTGCTCGCCAGACATAGCTTTGCTCTCGGGCGCATATTTGACGTCATCTGCCGCCATCGAGCGTGGGTCTTCTTGCTCAGGGTCAAGATTCATATCTTGCAGGGTTTCTCGCTCCCACTGCCATTCATCTTTTATGTAATCAACTACGGCGTTCTGCACTGAGCGCTGCACATAGGCTGGCAGAAGTACCTTGAAACCATCGGCGCTCTTATTGGTGAGGTGACGCTCAAGCACCCCTTCCATTTTGGTAGACAGCTCAACGGCCATAGAAATTGCCTGGCCTTTTTGCCAGTCAAAAGGGTGCTTGCGCTGAGCCCAAAAGCGCTTCAAATTTTGATTATTACCAAACATCTTGGCAATCATGGGCTGGTAGTAATGATCGCGCAAAAGCTTGTTCAAGATCAGACGCTGGCCGCCGAGGCTGGCAGCCTTCATATATATTGCTTTAGCGCCAAGCCGCTCAAATAGCTGAAATATGCTGACATCTTTGCCATCGCCAACAGCCTTGCTGACGACGCTATCAAGCACTGGCTGCCAATCAGGAGCGAGGGATAAAATTTCTTGTAATTCAGTACAGCTGCTTAACAATGAATTCCTGAGGCTTTCGATTAGTTCTTAACTGGAAAATTTACTCGGTCGCTATCATCACATTGGCGATTGCAGGCCAGGCAAGTTGGGAACCAAGTCATAAACTTGATCATGAGCCATACAGAATACGACACCAATGCCGACCCAGCATACCCACAGGGCTATTCCCAAAATATGAACAAGAGCTTTGGCCTGAATGTCATTAGACAGATGCAAAAGCTGCTTAGCGCCAAAGCTACAGTCAGCCCGCCAGAGCAGATAAATGAGGGTGGCAACTGCCAGACCCATCAAACCCATATGGTGGCAACGTAACATTGTTTGCTCTGCTGTATTGGCAGGCACCGCTTGGGTGACCAAATAGGGCAAGCAATATGAAACCGGTATCCACCAATAAGACCGCAAGCGCCTTGCTATGCTAGTCTTTACAATTGTTGGAGCAACTGTCAGGCTTACTGCTGAGCTGCTTGATGAAGGCAGGTTTTCAACAGGCTGTTGATTAGAGATAGCGGACGAATCAGAATCGCTCATTTGAATATTGTATAAGATTAGATGGTCATTCTCAGCAGGCCAACGTTCTTAGTAGCCGACCTTCTTAGTAATAGTAAATTCCCAGGTATATCAAGTGGCAACCGGCCAAAACGCAAGCCAACCTCTAATTCCGCTGAACACCGAGGCCTACGGCGACGCTCTGGCCCATGTCATTCGCGTAGTCAGCAGCGAAGACGGTAACCAAGAGCAAGTTCTTGGCCAGGCTTGGCTTTGCGGTTTTCACAAACTTATTACATGCGGCCATGTTGTTGACGCTTACCTTAACGAGCTAGAAACTCTGGTCGTGCGCTTCCCCCAATCGGGAAACCGCTATCCCATCAGCGAAATCAAGTTACACCCAAACTTCACGCGCGATCCCCAGCTCAATCAGCTGGTTAAGTTCGACGTCGCCCTATTAGTAGTAGATCTCAGCTATCCCGAGTCAGAGGCCCGCCCTCTACCCATTGCCTATGATCGCAATCTGCCAACCCAGCTTGCCCTTACGGCGGTGCGCTTCCCCACCCACCTGGGGCAATTCAGTTCGGCTCTTAACCCCCTAGCGCAAATGGGCCGACTACTTGGCCGCTTGCGCAAAGAAGACAACTATCACTTGCTGCATGACCTCGCCCTCTCACCGGGAGATTCGGGTTCAGCAATTTTTGACGATTACACAGTAGTGGCTTTGCACTGCGGCGACACCGCCTCGCTACCCGGCTTGAACCTGCCCACCACTTCCATTCGCCTGGCCCTGTGGATAGATGCCCTCAAAGAACTGGGAATTGAACCCAATGCCATTGTCGAAGAACCAAGCAATACTCCGTCTCCAGCGCCATTAATCGCTGCTTTCATTGCCATGTTTATTGTTTCACTGGCAGGCATGGCATGGTTTCTAGCCTCTAAAGATATAGACGGCCACCGAGTTGAAAAAGGCCAAGTAGAGCCAATCAACCTGCAATTTAACCGCCCTCGAAACGGGTATAAATTTGGTGAAGAAGCCAAAATCATCCTCACTTCGCGCTCCAGCTGTAACGTCTATGTATTTGGCGAAGTGCCAGCCGACCAAATTAAAAAACCCGATGATATACGGGTCTACCGCTGTTATCCACCGGAAGACTTCAAAGAACTGTCTCTAATCACCAAAGGTCAAATTCGCTCAATTGACACCCTGGGGCCGTTTCCGTTCAAAGTTAACTATCAGCCAGATAAATTACATGTTTTCGCCCTAAATTTATCGGTTCCCAAGTTAGAGCTAGAAGCAGCCTACGAACACAACAGGGAGAATCCAGAAAAATCCAGAATAATCGATGACAGCAAAACCCTAAAGGCAGCGATGGCGCTGGAAGAGAAGTATCCTGAAGGAGTTATGCACATTATTATGGATGGTCCTGTAGCCGACCCTAAATTAAGTGAAGTGCCAGTAGTGCAGAAGTAGGCGTTCAATATCGGTATCTCGCAAATTAGAGCAGCATTTTGTTCGAGGACATAGTAATGATTACCAAAAAGCGTACAGCAATTACTGCAGTCTTGTCTCTCACCCTGGCGCTACCACTGCTCTGGCAGCCAGCCTTTGCCGCTGACAGCGCAAAGTCCGAACCAGCTTTCGATGAAATGAAAAATGGTACCAATCGCGGTCTCTTCATCGAACCACCGGCCTATCACAAAGATGCTGCCACAAAGACGACAAAATCTACCAGCAAAGAAGTGACTAAAGTCGAACCTGCAGGAACGACCGGAATTAAGGTGTCGCCTAAAGCCGGGGCAATTAAATCGGCAGCAAAGCCAAAAGTCAAAGCTGATCTAGTTCCAGCAAAAGCAGCACCGCACACTAAATCAAGGTTGCCCAAACATGCTGTAGCCAAAAGCGCTGAGACAAAAAGACATGAGGCCAATTCCCAGGCAGCAAAATCGAGCCACGTCACAGTGGTGGCAAGCGATAAAAGCCAAGGATTTAAAAACGTCTCGCTCGAAAGTGGTGACCCCATAATAAAAGCCTGGTTGAACAAACCCGGTAGCTTACCGAAATACCGCGACGGCGAGAAGATGGAAGTCAATGTCACAGCCTCTCAAGACTGCAACCTGTCTATCTTTGACTATGATGGCAAAGGCAAATTGACTCAAATTTTCCCCAACGAATTTCAGCAAAGCAGCGCCGTAAGAGCCGGTGAGACTGTCACCATTGGTGGTGAAAAAAGTGAATTTGAATATCAGGTTTCAACGCTACCAGGCGAATCAAAAATAAAAGAACACATCTTTGTCTTCGCCTATCCTAATAACGAAGCGCCTATCTCAATAGCCATGAGTCGCGCAACAGACAGCCCATTTCGCTCTGCTGATATCACCATGGAGCAATACCGCAAACTTGTGAACGAGTCGAAGTCGTATTTCTCTCGCGAAGTAAAAATTACGCCCAAGGGCCAGTCACAAATAAAGCAAGTTGCTAATGAAATATCCGCCAATGCTAAATCTGCGCCAAATAAAGTCGAGCTGTCTTTCCAAATAGAAAAATAGCCAAATAGAAAAGTAGCCATAAACTAGGCAAGCAAGATATAGAAAAATAGCCATGGCAGCAGCAATGCTGCCATTTTGCTTTAAAAGTGGAACTTTACCCCCACTGCTCAGTCTATAGCTGCGAAGGAAGCAACGAAAAAGGGTTAGACGCAAGTTAGCCTCTTAAAAATATTCCTTCATCGAGAGGTATTCAATGTCTATTTTAAGTTTCATTCTCTTTCTAATCGTAGCTGCTTGTTGTGCCTACATCGCTGAGAGATTAGTGCCTGGCTCAGTTCCTGGCGGCTTCTTCACTTCAGCAATTGTCGGTATCATCGGAGCATGGATTGGTGGCAATCTAATCGGCCATATCGGACCAGACCTAGCTGGCATTTCACTGCTTCCGGCAATTCTAGGTTCCGCCGTGTTTGTCTTTGTTCTGTCGCTACTATCCCGCGGCTTCAACCGCAAAGCAATCTAGTCAGCTACTAACTGGAAGAAGTCAAATACAATCAATTAAGGAGCAATGCTCATGAGTTCTGAATATATCGAAGAATTGAACGCATTTTTGAGCGGAGAAATATCATCCGTAGAGACCTACGAACTAGCTCTCGAAAAAATCAAAGATGCTGACGTTCGGCAGGCAATGCTTAAGTGTCAAATGTCTCACGCTGACCGCGTAGCGAAATTGACGGCAGAGGTGCGCAATCTCAACGGCGAACCCTCCAAGTCTGCTGGTATCTGGGGCGGATTTGAGAAAATGACTCAAGGCAGCGCCTCAACAGAACAAGATGCCATTGCCCTTATGGAACTAGCAGAGGCCGAGCGACTGGTGCAATATGAAGCACAGCAATCAATTGTTTGCGACTTTGTTCGCGCTGTAGTGGTAGAGACATTGCTACCAGCACAACACGAAACTCACCTGATCGTAAGCACATTGATGAAAAACCGCGCGCCTTCAACGGTAACTTAGGCTGAATTTCCGTCAGAATTCGCAGCCCAAAGTTACATACTGAAAAGCAAAAGAGGAAAGCACATAAAGTGTCTTTCCTCTTTTGTCTTTGAGAAACAGCTTTAGACTGTTGTATCAGCTCCGCTTACAAGCTTTTTGGTAGCAGCGAGGCGCTTTGCCACAACTTGCCAATCTAGGTTCTTAGCAAAAGCATCAAGATACTTAGCTCTGTCGATGCCGTAGTCGACCATATAAGCGTGTTCGTAAACATCAAGCACCAATAGTGGCACTACGTTTTGTGGACTCCACATATTATGCATATCGAGACCAAATGTATCGATGTGATTGCCACGGGTGTTGTAACCCACAACCACCCAACCACGCATACACTTACCCGAAGCTTTCAGGAAGTCCATAAACTTACCCGTGGAGCCATAACGCTCTTCAAGTGCGGCCTTCACATCACCACTTGGGTCACCACCAGTGCCACCAAGATTACCAAAGTAGAATTCATGATAGACCATGCCATTGACGGCAAAGCTTTGCTCAACCAATAACTCTCTCAATGGAGAATAGGTAGCATTAGGATTGGTCAAATCAGCAGTTTTGAGCTGATTGTAGATCTCATTAGACTTAGTGACGTAGCCTTTGTATAACTTCAAGTGCTGCTCGATTTGACTAGGCGACAGCCCTTCCATATTTTTAGAAACCAAAGCGCTGAAGTCTTTGGCAGTATACGGGTCTTTACCAGCAGCGGCAGGTGCAGCAGCAACACTAGAGCTAGCAGCAGCCGAAGTAGCAGCCACAGCCGCGTTAACTGAAGCGATTGATGTGGCAGCAACAGCTCCCATCATTAATACTTCGCGTCTGGTGATCACTCCTTGCTTTGTTAGCTCGAAATTGCCAACCAGTTCTTTTTCGTTCGATGACATTCTTTTCTCCTCAGTGCAGCATTCCAATTAATGCGTTCAATATTTAAGGCTTATACAGTTTATGCTTCAGTACAGAAATTCTATGCTTCAGTACAGAAATTCTAGGCTTCAATACAGACATTATTTTCCAACTGGCAAGTTTTTGCCCGAAATCCTTGCCAAAGTTTTAATTGCCAAGCTATTAAAAAAAAGGAAGAAGCTTTCCCTTTTGGCCTCGGTGCAGCTTAACATACTCCAACTGATGCAAATTATGAGTCTCTACATCCTAATTCTGATCAGTCGGCGTTTCCAAGTACCACTCAAAGCGTGAACCTTATGACGACAAAAACCGAATCAACCAGCAAGCCTGATAAATCACTAGATATTTTGGCTGGCGCCGCCAAGCCCAGTGCAAGCTACAGCTTGACCCTAAGGCTCAAAATCACCAACCAACCAGGCATGCTCGGGAAAGTAACTTCATTAATTGGTGAAGTCGGCGGTGACATTGGCGCTATTGATATTCACGGCTTCGAGCAAGACGCTATCATCCGCGACCTGACCGTCAAAGTTAGAGACCAGGAGCACGGTGAGAAACTTGTTGCTCAAGTTAAGGCGATGGAAGGAATTGAAGTAGTCAACGTCTCCGACCGCACCTTCTTGATGCACTTGGGCGGAAAAATCCGCGTCACCAACAAAGTACCCCTGACCACCAGAGATGACCTCTCCATGGCTTACACACCTGGGGTAGCCCGTGTCTGCATGGCCATTCACAATGAGCCTGAAAACGTCTACAAACTGACTATTAAACGCAATACCGTGGCAGTGATCACTGATGGCTCTGCCGTCCTCGGTCTTGGCAATATTGGTCCTGAAGCTTCTCTTCCGGTTATGGAAGGCAAGTGCATGCTCTTCAAAGAATTTGGCAAAGTCGATGCTTTCCCAATTGCTCTAGCTACTCAAGACGTTGAAGAAATCATCAAGGCCTGTAAGAATATTGCCCCTGTATTTGGTGGCATCAACCTAGAAGACATTTCAGCTCCACGCTGTTTTGAAATTGAAGAGAGACTTAAAGCTGAACTGGATATTCCGGTCTTCCACGATGACCAACACGGCACAGCAGTAGTTGTTCTAGCAGCACTTCTCAACGCTGTTAAAATCGTCAAGAAAGATATCAGCAAACTAAAAGTAATTGTCAGCGGAGTCGGAGCAGCCGGTGTTGCTTGCTCTAAGATGCTGATGAATGCTGGTGTAGTTAACATCATCGGTTTCGACCGCCTAGGTGCCATCTACAAAGGCCGCGGCGAGCATATGAACTACATGAAAGATTGGTTTGCCGAGCACACCAACCCATCTACTTTCAAAGGCACTATCGAAGATGCTCTTGAAGGCGCTGACCTCTATCTTGGTTTGTCTGGACCAGGCACAATTGAAGCTAAGTCACTGAAGAGAATGGCCAAAGACCCAATCGTCTTTGCCATGGCTAACCCAGTGCCAGAGGTAATGCCTGAAGAAGCAGCACCATACGTGCGCATCATGGCCACTGGCCGCTCAGACTATCCTAACCAAATCAACAACGTCTTGTGCTTCCCTGGTATCTTCCGCGGTGCCCTAGACTGCCAGGCTACAGACATCACAGAAGAAATGAAATTGGCCGCGGCCTATGCCATCGCCAACGTAATTTCAGATAGTGAGTTGAACGAAGACTACATTATTCCCGGAGTCTTCAATCCGCTGGTTGGCCAGAGAGTGGCCGAAGCAGTTGCCCAGGTAGCAATCAAATCGGGTGTAGCAAGAAAGAGCAAACTGGAAGATATTAGCCAGTAAAGCTACTTAAGAGTAGAACTTAAAAGTAGAACTAACAAGCGAACCACTCTTAGGTAAAAGGGTGGTTCGCTTGCCTTGGTTCTTCCCTCTGATGTTTTTCCTTCACGCAAAGGACACATAAGGGACCCATAATAGAATGCAAATTCTGCCTTAAGAAGCACGGCTTGCACGGTTGAGATAGTTCATCCATTATTAACCCTGGTCTTAGATGGCAGGATGGTTATGTAGGCCCGCAAGCTCACGCTTATGTTCCTTTATTAGGGACGCTGGCTTACTCGCACTTCGTGCTCGACGCCTTGGAGACTCATGGAAGAAACCTTTGAGACCCGTGACCGGAAGGGAGTTGTCCACGTGCCCTTGCCTCTCATCCGTTCCCTGTGCGCCTTGGGTCTGGTGCTGAGCGTGAGTGCCAGCGCCCCGCCGGCCCTGTCCGCCGAGACTCCGACCGAAGGCGGCGAGTCATCGGTGCCGCACAGCACGGTTACCCCGACCGACGTCAGCGAGTCTCCGGTGCTGCGCAGCACCATAATACAGACGGAGACCAACCATCCGCAAAGACCGATCGTCAACACGGCGGATGTTCGTGTGGTGCCCCCCGGCACGGCGTTGGATCTGGTTCTTGCCAAAGAGATTGAAGCCGGCGAGACCGTGGAAGGCGATGAGTTCTTCGGCAAAATCATCAAGGACGTGCTGGTGGATGGCCAGGTGGTGATACCCAGGGGCACGGTGGTGCACGGGGTGCTGAGCACTATGGAAGGGCCAAAGCGCGCTGGCCGCGATGGCTACATCACAACGCGTTTCGATTATTTGACCACGCCTGACGGGCGTGAAGTTCCGATTGAGGGCAACAGCACCACGCGGGATTCCAAAGGCAAGGCCGCAGCTAAAGTCGTGGGGCGCGCAGCGGGCTACACCGCCATTGGTGGCGTGGTTGGCACAGTGATTGCGCTGCAGTTCGGCGGCCTAGCTGGGGCGGCGGCCAGCCACGGATCCACCCTGGCGGGTGGTGCGGCCATTGGTGGGGCTGCAGGGCTGACAGTCGCCATGCTGACGAAGGGTAAAAGTGTCATGCTCCAACCAGGCGCTGAAATGCGTGTAAAACTCAGCGAAGAGCTGAAACTACCCACCATGACTATGCCCGCTGAGACTGCGGAAGATTTCAGCATCCCTGGCCTGAAGGTGAAGGTAGTGGGTATGCGCATTGACCGCCACCCGTTCGGCGAAATGACCGAAATTAAGCTGACCCTAGACATTTCGAATCAAACCGAATATACGTTCTCCACGTTTGATATCGCCCTAGAGGACGAGCTGGGCAACCTGCTCTTCCCCTCTCCCCTTGCCGATACGAGCATGTTGTCCAGCAAAATCAAGCCCAATAGTCACCTCAACAGCAATATCACCTTCAGCGTGTACAACGCCAAAATCCGCCACAAGTTAGTGTTTTTCAAGCCGTATTCCCGTGAACCGTTAGTAAAATTCGCCCTGACCGATGCCATGCTGGCAAGCGGCAAAACCAGCTCCAAAGGCAAGCGCGCGGCCACTGAAGCGCACCAGCCCGACTGAGCTGCTGGACATCGCGGTGAGCAAGCCGCACGAATTATTTTCAAAAATATACTTAGACCGTGTCACAAAACGGATGCACACATTACCGTCACAATCGAATGTTAACCTGACGGTTATTGTGAAACTTACAAACAATGGATGATGAAACTGTTTAATACATTGGCTCTGTGCTGCAGCGCCTTACTGCTCGTACTGTCTATATCAGCCTGTCAGGAATCGCTTGACAGCAAAGCATCGGCGCATTCGACTCACCAGGTCGGGAAACCCCTTACCAAGGACCCCACGCCCAATGATGAAGAAGCATCACATACGATTTACGAGGTCAGTAAACCCCTTGTCAAAGACCTAACGCTGAATGATGAATATGTCTGCCAGATTAGAGCCATACAGCATATTGAAATTCGTTCTTTAGAGAAGGGCTACCTACAGAATGTACTAATAGATGAAGGAGACACTGTTCGTAAAGGACAGTTGCTTTTTCAAATAAAGCCTAATGTGTACGAAGCCGATGTTCAAAAATCAGAAGCAGAAGTTGAGCTTTCCAAAATTGAGCTTGAGAATAACCAGGCACTTGTTGACAAAGATATTATTTCCGCCACTGAAGCCACCATGTCTGCCGCCAAGCTGGCTAAAGTTAAAGCGGAACTAGAGCTAGCAAAAACGCATTTAGGGTTTACTGAAATTCGAGCCCCGTTTGATGGGCTGATAGGCCGCTTTGGTGATATCAGGCTGGGCAGCCTGCTGGAAGAAAACCAACTGCTGACGACCTTAAGCGATACCCATCGACTTTGGGTTTACTTCAATGTGCCTGAAGCTCAGTACCTGGACTACATGAAAAACAAGCGACTTTCTCAGAACGTCCAACTGCAACTCGCCAACAACGAAATTTATCCTGAACCTGGAACAATAGAAGTCATTCAGTCAGACTTTAGTAGTACCTCAGGCAACATTGCCTTTAGAGCGAGCTTCAGTAACCCACACGCCCTACTGCGTTACGGGCAAACAGGCAAAATACTATGGCCTAAGAAGAGCAACCAGGCGGTCATTGTGCCGCAAAAATCTACTTTTGAAATTTTAGATAAACGCTTTATTTTTGTTGTCGACAAAGCCGGAGTTGTTCACGAACGCGAGATCAAAGTGGCCCGTGAAGAACCAAACATTTACATTGTCGCCTCTGGAATAGCCCCTGATGAGATGTTCCTGCTTGAGCGGCAAAACAAAATAGATAAAGGCGACAAAATCCATTACAAGCTGATTGATCCCCAACATGCCATTGAGAATTTGAAACTGTATGCAGAGTAGTTTAGGTTCGGCCAGCTATGTTTCGTAACATCCTTAAACGGCCGGTACTCGGGATTGTTATCTCGGTTTTAATCGTTTTCCTTGGCTGCCTGGCCATTGTAGAACTTCCTATTTCGCAGTTCCCCCAAATTGCACCAACCGTCGTCAATATCTTTATTGCCTACCCTGGTGCCAGCGCCGATGTGCTTACCAAGTCAACGCTGGTACCACTAGAAGCGGCCATTAACGGGGTGCCGGGCATGCGCTATATGGCCTCTGATGCCACCAGTGCTGGTGAGGCTACCGTCCGTTTGGTATTTGAACCAGGTACCGACTCCAACCAGGCGGTGGTTAGCGTCAAAACCCGGGTGGATCAGGTGATGACCTCACTACCTGATCTCGTTCAGCGAGAGGGGGTCATCATTAGACCCCTACAGGCCTCCATGCTGATGTATGTGGATTTATATTCTGATTCCGACTCCTTTAACCAGAAATACCTTTTCAATTACGCCTACACTAAGTTAATACCTGAAATTCAACGGATTACAGGGGTTGCGAACGCAAGCTTATTGGGTAGCAGAACGTATGCCATGAGGCTGTGGCTTAAACCTGATCGCATGCGAGCCTACAATATCTCTTCTGAAGAAGTGGTCGAGGCCGTTAAGAGCCAGAGTCTTATTGCCCGCCCTGGCCGACTCGGCATCAGCTCGGGAAAAAAAGCACAGGCTACTGAATATGTGCTGAATTATGTCGGTCGCTATACCGAGCCTGAGCAGTACGAAAACATTATTATCAAAAGCTCCGGCTTTGGTGAAATGGTCAAGCTTAAAGACATTGCCAACGTGGAGCTGGGCAGTGAGTTCTATGATATTTACACGAATCTGGATGGAAAGTCCTCTGCGTCTATCGTGCTGAAACAGACGTCAGATAGCAATGCCAGGGAAGTTATCAAAAAGGTCAAAGAGAAAATCAGCGAACTCTCCAAGGCGTTTCCAGACGGTATACACGTCCAGTACAGCTACGATGTCTCCAAGTTTTTAGACGCTTCGATTGAGCAGGTCATCGACACCATCCGTGATGCCTTTATTCTGGTCACCCTGGTCGTCTTTCTGTTTCTGGGTGACTGGCGTTCCACCGTCATTCCTGTAATTGCCGTACCTATTTCATTAATAGGACCCTTTTTTGTGCTCTCGATGTTTGGTATGTCCATTAACCTGATTACCTTATTTGCTTTGGTACTGGCCATCGGTATTGTGGTGGATGATGCCATTGTGGTGGTTGAAGCAGTTCACAGCAATATGGAGAAAGACCCATCGCTAACGCCTTATGCGGCCACGCAAAAAGCCATGGGCGAACTGGGAAGCGCTATTCTGGCCATCACGGCGGTGATGATTTCGGTGTTTGTGCCAATAGCCTTCATTCCTGGCCCGGTGGGTGTATTCTACCGACAGTTTTCTATCACGATGTCTAGCGCCATTGTGATTTCGGCGTTGGTGGCGTTAACGCTAACGCCTGTTTTATGCGCCATGTTTCTTAAAAACCATGCCGGCCACAAGCCCTCTTTCAACGTATTTCAATGGTTCATTGGTCTATTCAATGCCCTTTTCGAAGTATTAACCCGTGCCTACATGTGGCTGTTAAATCGCATCGTCACCAATCGAATAATGAGCCTGGCGGTCATCCTGTTATTTGCTGCCGGCATTGTTTATGTAAGCCAAAAGGTTTCCTCCGGCTTTGTCCCGAATGAAGACCAGGGCACCATCTACGCTATTGTTCAAACACCTCCGGGATCTTCGCTGGAGTATACAAACAAAGTGATGGGCCAGCTGCAAAAAATGACCAAAGCGATCGACGGGGTTGCCTCAGTGACTTCGATGGCAGGCTACGAAATCATGACAGAAGGCAGAGGCTCCAACGCGGGGACCTGTCTTATCAACCTCAAAAACTGGGAAGAACGCAAGCAAAACGTCCATGAAATTATTGAGGAATTAGAGCACCACACTGCTGGCTTGGGAGGCCGCATTGAATTTTTTGAGCCGCCAGCAATTCCTGGCTTTGGCTCTTCTGGCGGATTTTCGTTGCGATTACTGGATAAAACCGGCGATCTCCGCTATCAGGAGCTGCAACTGGCCACTCAAGACTTTATGAAAAACCTGGGAAAACGCAAAGAGATTTCAGGGCTGTTCACCTTCTACAATGCGTCCTACCCGCAATATGAAATCAAGATCGATAACCAGATGGCCATGCAGAAGGGAGTTCCCATCGGTACAGCGATGAGAAACCTGGATGTGCTAAACAGCGGCTCTTATGAGCAAGGTTTTGTGAAATTTGGCCGGTTTTTTAAAGTCTTTACCCAGGCAGCCCCTGAATACCGAAGAAATCTGGATGATTTGAAGACCCTGTTTGTCAAAAATGAGGACGGGGATATGGTGCCCTACTCGTCGTTTATGACCCTGGAAAAAACAAAAGGGGCCAATGAAATTACGCGCTATAACATGTACAACTCTGCCGCCATTCGTGGCTTCCCGGCAAAAGGGTATACATCTGGCGACGCCATTCAGGCAATCCGCGAGGTAGCTAAAGAGACCCTGTCCCGCGACTTCGACATTGCCTGGGAAGACCTGGCCTACGACGAAGCGAAACGAGGTAATGAATTTGTTGTTATTTCTTTGATTGTTGTGCTCTTTGTCTATCTAGTGCTGGCGGCCCAGTACGAAAGCTTTGTACTGCCTTTGGCCGTACTCTTTTCCTTGCCCGTCGGTATTTTTGGCTCCTTCTCAATGCTCTACCTGATGGGCCTGGCAAACGATGTGTATGCACAAATTGCTGTTATTACCCTGCTTGGACTGTTGGGTAAAAATGCTGTGTTAATCGTCGAGTTTGCGGTTCAAAAACGAAATGAAGGCTTATCGTTGCGAGACGCTGCCCTGGAAGGCGCCAGAATGCGGTTTCGACCTATCCTGATGACGTCCTTTGCCTTTGTCGCAGGGCTTATCCCCCTTGTGCTATCGGAAGGCGCCGGGGCAGTGGGAAATAGAACCCTTGGTTCATCTGCCATGGGCGGGATGATTACTGGCACCGTCATCGGCGTGTTGGTTATTCCGGGACTCTACTTTCTTTTCGCCAAGCTGGTTGATGGCAAAAACCTGCTGAAAGATGAAGACCATACCAGTCTCACGGATTCCATTTCGATGACCCAAACCCAAAAGATCCGTCTGAAAAAACATAGATCGCTAAAAGCACGACTTAAACTACTGGCTAAAACAATAAGTCCTAAGACTCATTCAACTGCTTCACCGAAGTCACCACCTGCGCCACCAGTACCGACTTCGCCAACTTCATCTACACCGCCGACACCAGCAGCGCCGACTTCAACAACGCCGCCGGTACCAACGCCACCGACGCCACCAACAGCGCCGACTTCAACAACGCCGCCGGAACCAACGTCACCAACGCCACCAACAGCGCCGACTTCAACAAAGTCGCCGGAACCAACCGCACAAACGCCACCAGCAGCGCCGACTTCAACAAAGTCGCCGGTACCAACGCCACCGACGCCACCAACAGCGCCGACTTCAACAA
>CAJXZK010000134.1 GCA_913063055.1 uncultured bacterium | reverse complement strand
GAGGTAGGCTTCGCCGGTGACCACGTTGAAGGTGTACTCGATGCGGTCGCTGGTGAGCGACTCGAGTTCGTCCTTGGTGGCGCGCAGGGCGATGGAGGCCAGGCGAGCAGGCTTGCCGATGGCGGCCCACTGCTGGCGGGTGCGCTCGGTACCGGCAACAACGCTGCCGTCGGATGCCAGCACGATGCGGGCATAGCCAGCGTCAGCGTCAACCGTGTAGCGATATTCGCCAGCGCTCTTGCGATGGCCATTGGCCATCTCGAGAGCCTTGATGTGTGACTTCAGTCCGAAGACCATGAAGCCCTTTTCCTTCTTCAAGGCTTTCTCGGCGTCGACGTGATTGCCGCGGCTCTGGGTACCGGAATTTGTGTGTGCACTGTTCATGTTGTGTCCTGTTCTGTTTGGTGTTGGATTGATTGAACGCGTCTACCGCTGGCTAACAAGACCGGCGGAAGCGTGGTTAGATTTTGAGAAACGACCTCTTCTCTCATCGTTTCAAGGCTGAGCGCAATTGCGGTCATACCATCTGGCTACGCAGCGACACTGAGCTCTCAGATGAGAACTCGCGTTTCACGTTTGGCGTTCAATCCGGGCACAAATTGCACGGTCGACGCTGAACAGAAAGCATTAATGGTGTCAGGAGGAAAGCTTCAAGGCCTGAGCCTCTTCGCATGGTTCTGGATGCTGGATGGCTGCAATAACCCCGGCTTCTCACTTGGAAACATTCCCAGAGATATATTTGGCGTAGGTGCTGAAATTTAGAGCTTTGGGAGACCAGAGAGATTAAGGGGGAGGAAGAGTATTCAAGAACATAATAAGAAACAGCTACTAGTTCAAGATTGAATGGATAAGTTGAATTAAAGAGTCGCGCGCGCGAGGCTGAAACGGGCATAACCTTGACACAGGGCCGACTTCTCACCGCGTTGTCATTAGAACGAAGCTTGCAACGAAGCATATAGCAGAGCACAATCAGCTTGACATCAACTCCTGAAATTTCACCGCCCGGCTTGCACCGCACTCTTTTTTTTGCCTCGTTTTCTTGGATAAGACCCAGTCACATTCGCTACACCGAGACCTGATTTAGTCAGCTTTACTGCTAAATTAACTGCAGTAGAAACGAGAGCTCGGCTGTCAAGCGCTCGCTGGCTCTCGAACATGATTGGTTGACGGTGCAGCTACTGATGCAACCACTAGCGCAACTACTAGCGCAGCTAAGATGCACCTGCAGAAGGTGCTAAAAAAGAAGGAAGAGGCAAAATGCTCAAAGAACTATTCGGCACAGACAAACCAGTAATAGGCGTCGTGCACTTAATGCCTCTACCTGGCTCCCCGCGTTACTCTGGCGACCTAGAGACCGTTCTTTTGAGAGCTGAACAAGAAGCAACAGCTCTTTCTAGCGGTGGCGCCAACGGTATCATTATTGAAAATTTCTTTGATGCTCCTTTTACAAAAAATCGAGTTGACACAGCTACTGCTTGTGCCATGACCTTGGCTATCAAGCGCATCTCCACTATTTGCGACTTACCAATTGGCGTCAACGTCCTACGCAATGACGGCCTTACAGCCCTGGCTATCGCTGCCACAGCCGGTGCACAGTTCATCCGCGTCAACGTCCTCAGTGGTGCCATGGTTACAGACCAGGGTCTAATCGAAGGTGAAGCTCACGATCTTCATATGTACAGAAGACAGCTTTCCGCTCAAAATTCAGTACGCATTTTAGCCGACGTTATGGTCAAGCACGCTTCTCCACTAGGTCAAGACAACGACATTGCCCAATCAGCCAAAGACACTGTTTTACGCGGCCTTGCCGACGGTGTCATTGTCAGCGGCGCGGCCACTGGCTCGCCACCGAACTGGGATGATTTGAAAAAAGTACGTGAAGCGCTGCCCAACACACCGATCATGATTGGCAGTGGCTCTAGCGCCGAAAACTGCGCCGCACTACTCGCCATCGCAGATGGTATCATTGTCGCCAGCTCGCTGAAGCGCCAGGGTCTAGTCGAAAACCCCATAGACGTAGAGCGTGTGCGCAGCTTGGTGAAAGCAGTACAAGTAGCACAGGCCGAATAGTTAAAACACTAAATAGTTCAAATACTGAATAGTTCAAATACTGAACAAGCCAAATAGAAATAGACTTGGTCACAAAAGGCCTTAGAAAAGGCCCCTGAGAATCTTAAATTTCCTGTCCCGGTGGACTTTTTGCAGCACCGAAGTCGCCGGAAGCAGCTTTCAATGGTGCCTTAATTTCGCCCAGGGCCTTGTCTAAATCAGAGTCGGCTTGATACATCCAGCATTTCACGCGATCTACCCAGATCACCATATCAACTATGGCGTGCGACAGATCGACATTGTCTTGCTTCAAGCGAGCCACCACCCAGTCAGGCAGACTGACTTGATTTTCTTTAGTGGCATTGACTGGCGTCACCATCTCCGCTAGCCCTTCAGAGAGCCAGATAGCAATGGTGTGGACAAAATCTCGTCGGGAAAAATTCAAATTGGCCAGGGCATCAGCCAGAGTACGCACTCCGTCTAAGCGCTCAAGACCAGGATTAATCATCAATGTCGAGGCGTAGTTGCCAGTCGACGCTAGAGACCTAAGAACGGTTTTTGGAGAAACACCAAGAGAGTCTAAATAATATTTGTCGTCAGCGTAGCTCAAGCCTTCTTTGATCATGCGCTCAAAGGTCTGCTCTGCACTATTAAGCGAAATCGTGCGGGGCAGGCCATCTATAACTCCCTCACTAAAGCCAAAACTGCCGCTCTGCCAGAGGAAAAGCTCATAAAGAGCCTCCAAACCAGTCATTCCTTCCATCTCTACATGAATAGGTTGACCGCGTTCAATGACAATGACGGCAATACGCGCCCCTTGTGTCAGGGAGATTTTACCGGTCAGCCCGCCGCTCCTGACAAGCTGCAACAAGTTAGAAAAACTAACTTTTGATAGCTCACCTGATAGCTGCATTTGATTCCACCGGCTTAACGTGCTGACTGTGCCTGAGGTTGCTGACATTCAGGCCTGTTAAGTATACCCGAAGCTTTACTTAACAGGCTCACTCAACCGTACCTTCAGTGCCCCGGCAATTGTTATACTGGGCCCCTTATCATATGTGTTTAGGAGCTAATGTCGTGGCCGCTCAAAAGAACGTGCAAGAAGAAGTCAAGCAAAACCAGTATCAGGGTGAAGAAGAAGAACAAGATGAAAAAATGTTCGAAGGCGACCGCTCACGCTGGTACACCGACACCGTGCTCAATGCTGAGCTAGCCGACTACGCCCCGGTCAAGGGCTGCATGGTTATTCGACCTTATGGCTATGCCCTGTGGGAAAACATCAAAGATGCTCTCGATGGCATGATTAAAGAAACAGGCCACCAAAATGCCTATTTCCCTCTCTTGATTCCCGAATCTTTCATGACCAAAGAGGCCCAGCACGTTGAAGGCTTTGCTCCTGAATGCGCCGTGGTCACCCATGGCGGCGGCAAAAAACTAGAAGAGCCCCTCTTCATCAGACCAACCTCTGAAACCATCATCAACTTTATGTTCGCCAAATGGGTGCAATCCTGGCGCGATTTGCCATTGCTAATCAACCAGTGGGCTAACGTTGTCCGTTGGGAAATGCGCACAAGATTATTCTTGCGCACAGCCGAATTTCTCTGGCAGGAAGGCCACACCGCTCACGCCACGGAAGTAGAAGCCGAAGAAGAAGCAAGAAAGATGCTTGAAGTTTACCGCTCACTAGCTGAAGATTGGCTCGCTTTGCCAGTTATCACTGGGGAGAAGACTGACCGTGAACGTTTTGCTGGCGCAGTAAGAACCTATTGCATCGAAGCAATGATGCGCGACGGCAAAGCTTTGCAAGCAGGAACATCACACTTCTTGGGTCAGAACTTTGCTAAAGCTTTCGATATCAAATTCCAAAGCCAAGCCGGAGAACTTGAATATGCCTGGCAAACCAGCTGGGGCGTCTCTACTCGTTTAATCGGAGCTGTAGTACTCGGCCACGGTGACGATAAAGGTTTGGTTCTGCCACCACGTATTGCTCCAATTCAAGTTGTGATTGTTCCAATTTACAAAACTGATGAAGAGAAAGCCCTGGTGCTGGGCCGCTGCAACGAAATATTTGCCGAATTGAAAAAAGCTGGTATTCGCGTTCACTTAGATGACCGCGACAACTGCACTCCTGGTTTCAAATTCAACCACTGGGAGCTACGTGGCGTGCCACTGAGACTGAATATTGGACCAAGAGACGTAGCTGGCAATGTCGTTGAAATTGCTCGTCGCGATACTTCCGAAAAAATTCGTGGCGTCGCTCAAGCCGGACTGGTTAACGAGTTAACTGGCTTGCTATCAGCAGTTCAGAAAAACATCTTCGACAAAGCCTTAGCTTTCCGTCAAAGCAAAACAGTTAAAGCTGCTAGCTATGACGAGCTCAAGAAAATACTTTCTGAGAGCAACGTCTTTGTTGAATGCCACTGGGATGGCAGCTCTGAGGATGAAGGCAAAATCAAAGAAGAAACCAAAGCCACCATTCGCGCTATTCCTTTTGCCTTCGAACCAGTACAAGGCACCTGCATGTACACCGGCAAGCCCACAACTCGCCGCGTGATCTTTGCCCGCTCGTACTAGAGTTAGGCAGATACTAAGTTAGGCAGCAAATAGTCTCGACAACAAAGGCTAAAGCAATTTACTTTGCTTTAGGCGTTTCCCGGTCTGTCATATTTTCTGCAAAATTTCTGACAGATCTGGAAACTGCTTTTTGCAATCAACGCTCAGCCAGAGGCGTCCATGGCGGTGCTATTAAAAAGTCACCGGAATTGCTTTGACGCCGCGCAAAGCAAAAGGTCGTCGATACTCAAGTTCAACATTTTTGAGCTTGAGATTGGGCAATCGCGTAAGCAATGTACTAAGAGCAATACGTCCTTCTGCTTTAGCCAGTGACGAGCCCAAACAATGGTGAATACCAGCACCAAAAGACAAATACTTGTTGTTCTGGCGAGTAATGTCCAGCTTTGCAGGAGTGACAAATTGTTCAGGATCGTGATTAGCAGCGCCTGTCAGCAGCATAACAGTGTCGCCTTCCAGAATCTGCTGTCCACCCAGTTCAAGATCCGATCCAGCCATCCGACGCACCAGTTGCACAGGGCTGTCGTAGCGCAAAAATTCGTCAACAGCTGAATCAATTAGCTCTGGCTGGGCTTTTAGCAGGTCAAACTGTTCAGGGTTACGCAGCAAGGCAATGACACTATTACCAATTAAATTAACCGTGGTTTCATGGCCCGCCACCAAAAGCAGTACCAAATTTGCCATTAGCTCATCTACTGTAAGCTTGCTACCTTCCTCTTCTGCCTGCACCAGTGCACTGATCAAATCACTGGCCGGATTCTTTCGCCGCTCTTCTACGAGAGGTCGCAAATAATCAGTCATTTCTTTATTGGCTTTTGCAGCCATGAGCATTTTAGGCATGGCTGCGCTGGGCTCTAGCGCTTCCGTTAGAGCGTGAGACCATTGGCGCAGGCGCTCACGATCCGAAACTGGAATCCCAAGCATTTCAGCTATCACTGTCAGGGGCAAGACAAAAGCAAAGTCGTTGATTACATCCATCTCGCCCTTAGCCTCAACTTGATCGATTAGCTTAGTGGCAATTTCAGCGATATGGTCGCGCATGCCACTGACCATAGATGGACTGAATGCTTTGTTTACAAGGGAGCGCAGACGAGTGTGATCCGGCGGATTGACGTTGAGCATTGAACGATTGCGAGACTGAAGCTGCTCAGCTAATTGAGGAATGAGTTTAAGTAGTGGGGTGACTGTCTTCCAGCGCTGAAAGCCCTTCTCATAGTGAACATCGCGAAAAACAGCGTTAACTTCTTCGTAGCTACTGATGAGCCAATATTCGCCAGCCTTGCTCCACATCACTGGAGCCGCCTGCCGCATCTGAGCCAAGCTCGGATAGGGGTTATCGAGGAATTCTTTGGTTGGATGCCAAATTGGGTCTGGCAAATCAAAATTTGGTCTTTTCATGCCCTCCATGTTCCACGCAAGACCGGCACAGTAACAGCTGTGACAAATCGTGCCAGGCGAACTACTTCAAGCCTAGAAACTAGCTTGAGGTACTAGGAATTTCAGGCTCAATCTTAGCTTCAACCTGGGAGTTGCCACTACGGCAAGTAGTATACAAGAGGCAAAGAAAATGGAGCGAGGCAGCATCAAGCTAATATCCGAAAAAAAAGAAGCCAGCTTGAGAGAACCGAAAGCAGGAGAGCAGGCCGAATTGCCTGCTCCCCTGCCGGTTCGAGAAGCGCTTTTGCTAGCGCCTAAACGTCGTCTTCGCCGCGCTTGCGTGCTTCATCGAAGCCGTCGCCGATGAAGCAAATCGGAAAGAGAAATCCGATGATCATCAGGCCGACGCAAGGGCCTTTGACGTAGACGTTGCCGATCCACTCGTAGTGGTAGGCGATGTAGCCCGACACCACCATCACGATGATGCCGGTGAAGCACAGGACGATCTTGGGCCAGGGTGGCGGGTTGAAAGGCCCGTTGTCCCGAGGTCCGGTCATGAATCTGCTCATAGTAATATCCTCCTTACTGGTTGTCGGCGGGCGCGGGCAGAGCGACAGGCTCAGCTCCGGCTTCGCCGTAGGTCAGGTTGAAAATACGCTTGAGGTCCGGCTCAAGCAGAGTCTCGTGTTCGTCGACTGCGTCGATCAGCTGCTTGAGCTGGTCGCGGTTGCCTTCGATCACTTCGAATGCCTTCGCCTTGCCGGCGTCGAGCAGCTTCTGCACCTCGGCCAGAACGCGCGCCTTGAAGTCGTCGGAGACGAGGCCGGCAGCGGTCAGAGCCTGCAGGTTGAACATGCCCATGGGGGACATGCCGTACTTGGTGACCATGTCGACGGCGATGTCGGTCGCCATCTTCACGTCCATCGAGATGCCCGAGTCTTCCTGCCCGTTGCGCATGATCGACGTCGAGGCCGAGCCGCCCATCAGGACAGCCAGGCGCATGGTCAGGTGCTCCTTGGTGTTGAGCATCTCGAAGTCGTCCGGGAAGGCCACGTGACCACCCGACTGACCGCGAGGGATGATTGTGAAGCGCAGCGGAGCACGCCCCGAGAGCTTCATGTAGACGAGGGCGTGACCGCTCTCGTGCACCTTGACCGTGTCCAGCTCCATGGCGGTGAGGACAGCACGCTGACCATCACGCCGGGCACCGAACATGGTCTTCAGAACCGCCTCGTCGAGGATGGCCTGGGTGACCTTCTTGAGGCCGGCACGCACCGTGAGGATTTTGGCCTCGTTGGCGATGTTGGCCACATGGGCGCCAGAAGCACCAGGGCAAGCCTTGGCCGCCACCGACAGGTTGACGTCGGCTTCGCGCAGACGCTCGGGCAGGTAGATGCCGAGCAGGGCCTCACGGTCCTTGCGCGTCGGGTTGAAGAACTCGATGTGACGGTCGAAACGGCCAGGACGAATGGCCGCCGGGTCAAGGATGTCCTTGCGGTTCGTGGCCGCGAAGGTGAAGACCCGAGGACGGGCGACGATGCCGTCCATTTCCTTGAGCAGCTGGTTGAGGGTCGACTCGGTTTCCTGAGCGCCACCAGCCGAAGAGCCACGGGCACGAGCCACGGCATCGAACTCGTCGATGAAGAGAATGGCACCACCGTAGATGGTGACCAGGTAGTCGAGGTCGTCGAAGAGGGTGCGAACGCGGCTGGCGCCGACGCCGACGAACATCTCGACGAATTCCGAACCAGCGATCTCGATCACCGGCAGATTGCAGGTGGAGGCCAGGGTGCGGGCGAGCATGGTCTTGCCTGTGCCGTGCGCACCGTGCATGAGCACGCCGCGGGGCAGTTTGGCTTCCAGGCTGGCGTATTCATCGGGATGCTGCAGGAAGTGCAGGAATTCCTGAATCTCCACCTTGGCCTCGCTCTGGCCAATCACCTTGTCGAAGGTCAGATTGGTGAAGCGGTGGTCGCCGGGGAGAATCCGGGTGCCGACGTCGCAGGTCATGGGCTTGAGCTTGATCTTCTGACCGTTGACTTCGATTTCCACTTCCGGCTGCGGCTTCTTCTTGTCGCGGCGACCGTTGAGCTGATTGATGGGCGAGAGGCGAGCCTGGGTGCGCACCATGCTTTCCTCACGTTCGACAGCCTCCACCTGCTTGCGCCAGCGCACTTGATTGCGGAAAGCGAGGGCGATGAACAGAACGCCGATGATGAGGAGACCCGAATGCAGCATCCAGCCAGCGAAGCCAGTGATCTGCTCGGGGTGGATGTTCGACACGATGGTGGTGACGGTGCGACCATTCACGACCTTGTTGGGGTCGGGCAGAAGCGGACCGTTGGCGAGCCAGAAGAAGAAGCAGCCGGCACCGATGATGAACATCACCGCATTGCCAATCTTCTTCCAAGCTTCCCTGTCGTTGAATTTTGGTTGATCAGACATGATTGAAATCCTTTCATTCGCTAGCCGTAGATACGGCGTTTGGAGATGGGCAGAAAAGAGACGGCCTTGCATCACACGGCGCGAAGCAAAGCGTTGGAGTAGCTAGAGAACCTGACAGAAACGCGGATGCCTGTTTCGGACCTCACCAGCGAGAGCTGCGGGCCAGACCAGGCATCGATCGTGCTATCTCAGAGAAAGTTTGATCGGAATTAGAGTTAAGACTTACCGGCATCAAGAGGGTATCTGCGACAGCCGTCCGGAAGACATAATCTTCAGGAGTTTTTTAGGCTACGGGGGCGCAGGTATTGAAGTCGGGTATTTGTCTCAAAATCACAAAAAGAAAGGGATATAGAGAAATTAGCAATTAAGCCTGAGGGATTTCATTAGGACGGACGTTAATGTTTTATACACCTTTTCTCTTTACATCCCGCAGCAATCGTATAAACGCCTACCAGTATTTACTCTTGGCCATTTCAGCGCTGTGGCTAAGTGGGGCAAATACGGGAGGTAGCTTGGTTAACGCAACTTACGCGGGCGTTACTATTGCGGCTGCGCCAATTCAATTTCGCCCAATTGAGAAATTAGGCAAGGCTTTCCAGAGTTGATGTCGCATTGATATCAGCGACGATTCAAGAAGAGAAATTCGCATGAAAAATTCGACTTCAAGTGTCGCAACTTAATAGCAAATCTGCCATCAGATTTGGTGCCAGCTAAAACCACAGCAAAAGCAAGAGATTGTCCATTGGCAACTGTGACCTAAAGGGTCAAAGATAAAGCCCCGAAAAGAGCCAGCAAGATCGCCTGCAACTTTTAGCGCAGCTGAATAATCTTGGCTACCAAGCCGTCAAAAATTTCCCCTAAGCCGCAAGCTAAAACCCCGCTCCCTGCAGCATCTACACCAGCTAGCGAGCTGCGCTGACTGTTACGAGCCATTGACAACAGCCGCATGACTACGAGTACTGCAGAATAATTAGAATCAACGAAACTAGTTATGCTTGTGTCTTAGAACTTGATTCTCATACTTTATGAGTTCCCCCCGTTTATCTATTCTCTGAGATTTAATCACTGCCCAGCGCTCGCCACTAGCCCGCCGCCCCCGCCACCATAAGCACCACAGCCTCAACGAGAGAGACTGTCATTGAGCACTAGCAGCGATTGACTACTCAATTATCAGCAAGTTGAACTGGTCTATAATCAAGCCTATGTTTGACTTACTAGAATTAGCCCTCGACGCCGCTAAACAATTTGGAGCCACTTACGCTGACGCCCGCTTGATTGAGCAAGAATCAGAATTGATTCAGACCAAAAATCTCGCCGTTAGCCTCTTCAACCGTGGCGATAACATTGGCCTGGGAATCCGCGTTATTGCCGATGGCGGCTGGGGTTTCGCCTCGACGCAGAAGCTCACGAAAAAGGCCATTATCAACTGCGCTAAACGAGCAGTGGAAGTAGCTAAGGCCAGCGGTACGGTCATGAAAAATCCAGTGCTCCTGGCCTCAGAGCCAGCCTGGAATGCCACTTGGGTTTCACCTCACTTGATTGACCCATTCACAGTTAGTGTCGAAGACAAGCTTGAAGTGCTGATGGCTGCAGCAAAGACAATGCTAGCGGTCAAGGGTGTCACCTTGGCCCAGGGCATGCTGCACTTCATCCGCGACGACAAATTCTTTGCCAATAGCGAAGGCTGTCGGTTAAGGCAAACTTCAATCCGCACAGGATGCATGATTGAGGCCAACTCTTCCAACAGCGAAGACCGCCAACGTCGTTCCTACCCATGCGCTTTCGGCCAGTATGAACAAGCAGGCTACGAGATGGTGCAGAAATGGGACCTTCCCGGCCACGCCGAGCAGATTGCCCAAGAAGCTGTGGCCCTCCTCACTGCGCCGCTGTGCCCCCAGGGCGAAGTCGACACCATCATCGGTTCATCCCAACTGGGCCTGCAAATCCACGAATCAATGGGGCATCCCAGCGAGCTAGACCGTGCCCTCGGACAAGAAATCAACTTCGCCGGAGCTTCCTTCCTCACCCCTGACCAACGGGGACAGCTGCGCTACGGCTCAGAAATAGTCAACCTGGTTGCCGATGCCACCACTCCCGGAGCCCTGGGCTCTTTCGGCTTTGACGATGAGGGAGTAGCAGCACAGTGCACCTACCTGGTACGGAATGGTCTGTTCGAAGGCTACCTCAGCTCTCGTGATACAGCTCACCTGATTGGTCTCGACCGCTCTGGAGGGGCCATGCGTGCGGAAAGCTGGAACTTTGCTCCAATCATCCGCATGACGAACATCTCGCTTTTGCCAGGCAGCGCCGGGTCGCTTGAGAATCTAATAAGCGACACTGGCGATGGTTTGTTCATGGAGACCAACAAGTCTTGGTCAATAGACAGCATGCGCTATAACTTCCAGTTTTCCACTGAAATTGCCTGGAAAATCAAAAAGGGCAAACGCAGCGAAATCTTGAAGAACCCAAGCTATAGCGGCATCACACCAGTATTCTGGAACACCTGCGATGCCATCTGTGACAACAGTGAAAACACCTACTGGGGCACACCAAACTGTGGCAAAGGTCAGCCCATGCAGGTAATGTGGACAGGCCATGGCGCTAGCCCGGCTCGCTTCCGCAAACTAACTGTTGGCATAGCGCAGTCTTGAACCAAGCCCAACAAACTTGAACCAAGAAAAACGAACGGGAACAGAAAATCGCCGAAGACATGAGTAAAGAGGGTGCCAAATGCTGAACGAAAGCCAATGTCGAAAAATAATCGATGCGGCCATCAAGCACGCCCTCAGCTTTGCCAGCAAGAAAAAGCCCATTGAAGTTGAAGTCAGTATCACTGGCTCTAACCTGGCTACCTCTCGCTTTGCTAACAACGAAATGACTCAGAATCAGGCTCCCGATTCAAATGTCGTTGCCGTTCGCCTCTTACGTGATGGCCGCCAAGCCCGACTGGAGACTCTCGACTTAAGCGAAAGTGGCATCGAACGGTTAGTTGAAAGTGCCCTTGAAGCTGTGAAGCTGTTGGAAGCAGACGAAGATGTTCTAGCGCTAGTTAGCGCCAAAGGCATGTCAAAGAAAAGCAAAGAGGCTTCAAGCAGATACGACTTAGCCACAGCAGAACTAACAGCTCTTGAAAGAGCTAACGCCGTGGCCAAAATTATCAAACAAGCAGAAGACCAAGATGTATCTGCTGCAGGAATATATTGCAGCGGGGCGAGTTACATTGCCATCGGCAATAGCAACGGTCTGTTCCAATACCACCAGGAGAGCACCGCCGCCTGCTCTATAACCGCCACAGCTGACGGTGCCACTAGCTGGGTACTGAACCATGCGCCAACCGCCAGTGAAGTGAATACAGAACTGTTGGCTGAGCGCGTCATCAACAGAGCTAAGCAAGCTCGTATGCCAGAAGATTTGCCACCGGGAAAATACCTGGCAATTCTTGAGCCAGCTGCAGTAATTGACTTACTCAGTTATCTCTGGTGGGATTTCAGCGGCACAAGCCATATCGACAAACTTTCTTGCTTGCTCGATAAAGTCGGCGAGAAAGTATTTGGTGACAACATCACCATTGTCGATGACGTTACTAACAAAAACCAATGCGGCTGCCCATTTGATGGCGAAGGTGTGCCGCGGCAGACAATCACACTAGTAGAAAACGGTGTGATTAAAAATCTTGTTCATAGCCGACTTTCGGCTAAAAAAATGCAGACCAAGACCACCGGTCATAGCGTGGCTCAACCGTCAGCGATGGGCGAAATGCCTCTCAACATTGTGATTGAGGGGGGCATTTCCTCCATCGAAGACATGATTAAACAAGTACAGGGCGACCAGGAGGCCGTCTTGCTCACTCGCGTCTGGTACGTCAGGGAGGTTGATCCTTCAACCAAGCTGCTTACCGGCATGACACGAGACGGCACGTTTCTTGTGAAAAATGGAGCAGTAGTTAAACCAGTTAAAAACTTACGTTTCAACGTCAGTTTGCTGGAGCTGCTGAACAATGTAATTGCTCTTGGTACTTCAGTAAGAGCCGCTGGTGCAGAAGGAATTGAAGTTCCAGCGGTTGTCCCTGCCATGATGGTGAAAGACTTCAACTTCACTGAAGGCACCCGGTTCTAAAAAGCTCGCAAGCTGATGGACCGACCATCTAGCTAGCTAAATCTAGCAAGCAATTCCAGACGGCCTTGCGCTTAGGCGAAGGTGCCTGGATTTTTTCTATCAACCCTCACAATCTTTTTGGAGTAGTGCCATGACGCACCAAACAAAAGGGATCGATCTCGTCCTTGGGGCGGGTGGTGTCAAAGGCTTCGGTCATATCGGCGTGCTGCGCGCACTCCATGACCTCAAGGTCGAAATTGGCTCAGTCACCGGTGTTTCCGTGGGCTCGCTGATCGCCGCCATGTACACAAATGGTCTTTCCCTTGATCAAATTTTTGCCGAAATGTACAACGGCATGAAGAACCGCAACGATCCAACGATTCTTCTCAAGACCCTCAGTTTTCCCGACCCCATCAGCTTCATGGTGGGCGGTTCCATTGACCTGACCGGTCCGATGCGCGAAATGGTGGCGAGGCTCAACCTCAAGACCAACGACCGCCTCAAGATCGTCAGCTGCGACTACTTCCGCAAAGAGCCTGTGCTCTTCGCGGGCGAAAACTATGACCTGGCCAAGGCCATCACTGCTTCCTGCGCACTGCCCACGGTGATGCGCCCGGTCTGGCAGATGTCCGAAAGCGGTCTGAGGTTGCTGGTGGACGGCGCTGTTTATCACTACAACCCGACAGACTTCTGCTCGGGTGAAGCGATTGTCAGCTCCTTCCTGCCGGCCACCGAACCCACCAGCGAATGGCAGCAGCCCATTGACCTCTACTTTCACTACCGTGAAATGTTCATGCCCATCGCTGGACAGCGTCGCTACGTTGACCCGAGCCGGCATGTGGTCATCGAAGTCGGCCTGCCCGACGTCGCTGGCCTGAACTATGGCCTCAGCCTGGCTAAGTGCCAGCAGATGGAACAGGATGGTTACGACCGCACCATCAAGGCGATCACAGCTGCCCGTGCCGCTGGACGGCTTGATGCCAAGGTCGAAGTAACGGCCTAGTCAGTCAATTTGGCGCTTAGTTCTGGACTGTGGTTCTGGACTCTGGTTCTGGACTGTGGTTCTGGACTAAGCGCCCTTCTCATTTTACAAATTCAAAAGAGCTAGTGACTTTCATTTAGCCACTCTGGCTCGCAAGGATATATCTTATGTTTGCACGTCTAACAAAAACGACGCAGTCGTTGGCCTATCTGGCCCTTATCTATGTCAGTTGGAAGTGGTTCAGCGGTGAACTTGACTGGAACTTTTCCATCGCCTGCGTCTCGCTTTCAGCTCTCTGGCTCGGTCTCACCACCTATGATTCCCGCGCCTTGTTTCGCAGTTACTTCGATTTGCTCTCTCGGCTCAAGGTGATTCTGCCCTTGCTCTTTGGGCTGTCACTCTCCGGGTTGGCTCTGCTTGCCCCTAACCATTCCAGCGAGACTATTCTCAGTTGGAATGTTCTCAGCCGCCAGTTGATCACGGTCACTCCGCTCAAACTCTTTGCCATTGGCGAGATTCTGGGATGGGGGCTGCTCTATATCAGCTACCGCCGCAACAAGAATCGCTACAAGACTCAGGGCCACGGTCCGCTGCCTAAGGGTGCCTGGGTCAATCCGCACCCCGATGCTCTGCAAGATGGTGATTTGATTTTGACCAGTGGTCGCGTCGCTAAGCAACTGCGCGAGACTGTTGGTCATGGCGAAATGGTGATGGAAATCAATGGCCGACGGTCCACCTGGAGTTCCTTCATGGACCGCGGAGCGGTGGTGCAGGATCTCAAAGAAGTGGCCGAAACCAACCTGAAATACGGTCACTATATTGCTCTGCGTCTGACCAAGCCCCTCAACGACCGGCAAAAACAAGTGGCACCGCAACTGATTGCCATCATGCTGGAGCAGAACAAACTCTGGAAGGAAGCAACTCTGGCAAGACGCCAGGCTTTCTATCGGCGCTTTCATCTGCCGCAATTCCTGCGCAATTTCATCGACAAGAAGTTACCGGTCAGTGGCTACGACTGGTGGGGTCTTTTCACCGGTCGCCTGGCCAGCGATCACTGGACCTGCATTGGCGCAGTGCTCGAACTCTACGGTCGCCTTGGTGTCAAAACCAATACTTATGGCACCGGACTGTTTGGCCTGGGCACTGGCCTGCTCGACCCGATCATGCCCGTTCGTTTTCTTGGCGATACTGCTTTCCACCTCCTTAACGACAGCGACAGGCTGTCTTTTGAAGAGAAGAAAGAGAAACGCTCTTAGTTCTACTCACTTTCTCTTCTTACTCTTCTCTCTCGACCGGCCTCTATTAGTAGACAAACAGCGGTCGACAAAAACAAAAAATGCAACCTGTTGCATCTCCTAAAGGAGATAACCATGATCACAATCTATCGGTCAATCATCGCAGTAGCATTGGCTACCCTTGCTTTCCTCTCTCTCAGCGCTTCCTCCACGAATTCCATGGCGCTGACCTTGAATGCCCCCAACGGCATAGTCGCCCAAGGCGCTACCAATAATTCCACACCAGTCCTCGTCGCTCCCGGCGGCGACTTGAGCTCGACTATCACTGGGACTGCCATCACCGGACCTGCCGTCAAAGATTCGGGCGGCAGCTTCTTCACCAACAGCGCTCCGCTGACCACCACTCAAGAAGTCTGGGCGGCTGCCAAACAGCCCACCTTGATGATGGTGCTGGTTGTCCTCGGGCTTATCCTGGCGATCTACTTTCTCCGGCGCCACCTGAAAAACAATCAGGCCAGGCAAGAGGCACGGGAGCGCTCCAGCCTGGGACGCTCGGACGACGACTACTACGGCGAGGAGATGCACAACCGCCGCAGCACCGACCGCCAGCCCGACAGCCGCTACGACTCTGACTATCGCAATGACTTCAATAGCACGACTGGTGGTGGCAACACCAAGAACCCCGCCACCCTGATTTTGCCCAACGCCCCGGGC
>CAJXZK010000133.1 GCA_913063055.1 uncultured bacterium | reverse complement strand
GTATAAGAGACAGGTTTGAGTGCCTGACTGGGCAGCCCCCGTTTGCTGGAAATTCGGTCGCGGAGATTGTTGCTGGTCATCTAGACGCGTCGGCACCGTCGCTTGCCAGTGTCGTCGGGCCGGGAGTATTTCCAGATTCTATTGAAATTGTGGTGGCAAAACTTTTGCGCAAGAATCCGGTCGAACGCTATCAACGAATGGCTGAGGTACGAGCTGATTTAGAGAAAGTGCAGCGCGGTGAAGACGTTTTGCCAGTTTATTTGAACAGAGTCAGTGCAACACCGAAGCCGATAATGCCTGTCTCTGATAGTGTCACCGTATCTAGTGATAATTCGGGAACGAGAAAAAATATATTGCTTGCTATTGTTTCTCTATTTTCTCTTGTTGTTTTAGCTGCTGTTGTGCTGAATTTGCAGAAAGCGAATGTAGCTTCTGATAAGACAGGCTCTGAGCAAGCGCAACGAGAAGCAGAGTCCCGTTCCCAGTCCCAGAGCATTGTAGCCGCGAATACTCTCCCTGATGCCGCTAAGTTAGTCGATGGCTATCGCATGAAACTTAAGTGGGGCGCTGGAGACGAACCATACGACGGCTTATTTACAGAAAGCCATGCCACTATCACAAACGATACAGTTACCTATTGTTTCGGTCCGCCCCATAGCGGCAGCATGACTGGTCGCAATCTAGAACACAAGACTTATGCCAAAGTACTGATGAAAGATTGGGCAGTTGAAATTCTTCGGAGTAACCCAGTCAAAATAGATAAGGTAGAAGTCGCTGAAGAGGCGACTATCTGTGGACTTAAATGTCGCCATTATCTGTTAAGCGGACATCTTCTTACCGAACCCAGCGCAAAAGTAACAGGCGACTATTGGGGAACTAAAGAAATTAAGGTCAAGCCGGAGGTGGCTGCAGATGTCTGTTGCTTTGCCAGCGCACCCATAGGCTATGGTTTACCTGTGCGATATTCATATAAGGTTATTCGATCAGGCAAGAACGTCGGAGCATCACTCCCTCGTGTTCAAACGATTAGTCTTTGTGAGCTGGAGAAAGCAAGCCGTTGCCAGGTAAATCCGGAGCAGTTTAATGAGTCTCTGGTCGGCTTTTCACCGGTCAAAGGCAATCTTGACCTGTATACTCAAGATCTTGTTGATGGCATGAATAACTCTGACTAAGACTCTTGCCAGACGATCTCACACTCATCGTAGTTGATAGTGGGAATGGCAATTTCTTGCATCATGCCTGGCTCTCTTTCTATGAACCAATCATCAAGGTAGCTTTCTTCAAACGGTAGCTCAGCACCCGGATCGTTGGCATCGTTGCAAAGAAACTCGAAGACATTGCGGTAGCTTTCGCCTTCTGGCGTAAACGTAATGATACCGTTCCATTCCTCATCATCTTCAGTGGCGATATTTGCAACTGTGCCGATTAGCGTATTGCCGTGGTAAAGGTTTAATTGTTGAGTCATATTAGGCTCACATTGTCAGGTAGTGGGTGTCATCTAACTGTCTACAATTGTAGCGCGAACTTTCAAATGCAAGGGTCGATTTTGTTGCCGGCCATCTTCCACGAATTTGCCACACTTTTCTGGTTTGATTGACGTTGGGGAGATCTGAATCTGAACTGGAATCGGCATCTGGATCACTCGACAAGTCTATTTACTAAAGGCCACATCTAATGATTCTTAGGACAGTTAACGACGAAGAATATCCTTCGCCTGAGCCAAGTTCTATACCAGAGCTAAAGACTAAGCTGTGGGCGCTCTCCTACGAACGTGCATCTAATGTAGTCTGCTGTGAAAATTGCGGCACAACCAGCACTGTCACCCGCTTGGTCGCTAATAGTAATCAGCCATCACTTCATGGTGCCGAAGTTCTCAATCAGCTTTCTGCGCCAACCTGTATTGATAACCGATTTGAAATTATCAGGCAACTGGGCAGCGGGGGTATGGGGGCCGTTTACTTAGTAAACGACCGAATATTGAAGAAGCCATTTGCCCTAAAGATGCTGCGCGAAGATCTGCATAAGGCTGGAGATGTGAGCCTCGATAAGCGATTTCAGATGGAAGCTCAGGCTGCTCTTGAGATGACTCACGTCAATGTGGTCGGTGCATACTGCCAGGGAAGACATCAGAGTGGTGCACCGTATTTGGTGATGGACTATATTGAAGGTGAAAGTCTTGCCGATGTTTTGGCAAAAGAGAGATGTCTGGAAGTTCACTCGGCGCTAAATATTTTTATTCAGGTATGTCAGGCTCTCTCCCATGCGCACACCAAAAGTTTGATTCACCGAGATCTCAAACCGGCAAATATTCTCTTGCAACAGCTAACGACAAGTGGCGCCGTGGTTAAGTTAGTTGACTTCGGCATAGCCAAGAGTATTCCCTTGTTTGACCAAGAAACTCAGGGTCTCACCAGTACTGGTGTAGTAATTGGCAGCCCTGCTTACATGAGCCCTGAGCAATGTGTGGGCGAAGATCTCGGCGAGCAATCAGACATTTATTCACTCGGTTGCGTCATGTATGAGGCCTTGACCGGCCAGCCACCCTTCACCGCTAAAAATTCAATCAAGGCCATTATGGATCACGTCAAGTCAGCTCCTGAGCCATTTGCCAAGAAAATTCGTATTGCTGATCAGACGATGAACAGTGAATTTGACTATGCTGGATATAGGCAGGCGATTGAGGCAGTTGTTCTGAGGTGCTTGGAGAAAGACCCGGCAGAGCGCTATCAGTCGGCCGATGAGCTGCGCCTTGACCTTGAATGTTTGAGTGAAAATAAGATACCCGAGCTGCCGAGCAAAGAAAAAGCTATCGATGCGAAATCAGCCACGACGGAAAACTTCGAAGGCGCGTTGGCCCTGGTCGTGCTGATTGCAATTCTAGCGCTTGTGTTCGCTCTCAAGCTCTTACAGCCGGTGAACTAGATCGAAGTAACCGCTGCCAACCTTGAGCGGCGACGTTCGTTGGCGACAGGTAGCTCTGTTAAGCGCAAGAACTGACCTTCGTCTGGCTGGTAGCTAAACACTTCACCCGTCTCAATCTTGTAGCTCCAGGCGTGCAGGTTCAAGTTTCCACCGGCGAGGCGCGCTGCAACTGCTGGGTGTGTCCTCAAATTCTCTAACTGTGCCAGTACATTTTCCTGCATGGTAACGTTGAGCAATTGTTCGTCAGTGAGGTCTGTGTAGTTTTCCTTGACAGTGCGGCGTGTCGATTCAGCATGACTGAGCCATGTGGCCACGGCTGGCATTTCACTCAACTCTTCTGGATGCAGCAAACCTCTCATGGCACCGCAATGAGAATGTCCGCAGACAATAATGTCTTTGACACCGAGGGCAGAAACTGCAAATTCGATGGTCGCGCCTTCGCCGCCATTGGCTGCGCCGTATGGTGGAACAATGTTGCCAGCGTTGCGCAAGATAAAGAGGTCGCCAGGGTTTGTCTGGGTGATCAAATTTGGATTAATTCTGGAGTCAGCGCAGGTGATGAACAAGGCATCAGGGTTTTGACCCTTTGCCAGGCGTTCAAATAAGTCTTTTTGCGAGAGAAAAATCTCTGACTGAAAGTGATGGAGCCCTTTGATGAGCTTTAACATGGTTTTTCCCCGCCTGACATTAGATGGTCGGATAGATTACTTCCGCCCTACTTACTAGCTTCTCAGCGCTCTCTTTCATCTAGCTTGCAAGATATTATAGTCCTTTACCGTCTTCGCCTTCTGAGACTGGCTTTAACCACTCTTCAAGGGGTTGAATCGGGCCGACCGTGTAGAATGCTTACGAGTACGGCTAACTAGCGATTCAAAGGAGGCGTGGCATGACCTTGAAGGCCTTTACAACGGCAGCTTTGATAGGTTTAATCGTTGGTTCGTCATCTCCGATGGCCATTGCTTCGCCGGATGATGCGGCTGGTACGACTGTTTCGGCTGGTACGCCTGGTACGACTGCTCCGACTGTTTCGCCTGGTGCAACTGGTCCGACTGGCTCAAAAGCTTCGCTCCCCGCTTCTTCTGAACCCCTGAAGGTAACTTTAAATAACTGCAAGAAAGCCGCCGAGTACAGCGCCAAGGCTAGCGGTATGTCGATGTTGGTTATAGAAAACGGCAAAGTAATTTTTGAAGACTACCCTAATGGGCACAAGGCCTCGGAGCCCCATGAACTCGCCAGTGGCACAAAAAGCTTCACTGGCTTGTGTGCCCTTGCCGCCAGCGAAGACGGAATCTTGACCCTTGATGAGAAGGTCTCGGACACAATCACCGAGTGGAAGGGTGATTCTAAGCGCGAAAATATTACTATTCGAGAACTGCTTTCACTCATTTCTGGCATCACTTCGGCTACAGGGATGGCGCCACCCTATGCCCAGGCACTTCAAGCCGAGATCACAGCAAAGCCTGGGGAAAAGTTTCAATATGGTCCGGCACCATTTCAAGTTTTCGGCGAGCTAATGGTGCGCAAGCTTAAGGCTAACAAAGAGAATAAGCAGGCTGAAGCAACAATGGTTGATTACCTCAAGCGCCGAGTGCTTGACCCTGCCGATATTCATGTAGGCCTGTGGCGCAAGGGAAGGGACGGCATGCCACTTATGCCCCAGGGGGCTGCATTCACTGCACGAGAGTGGGCTAAAGTAGGCGAGCTGGTTCTCAATGGTGGCATGGCTGGTGGCAAGCAGATTATTCAGTCTGAGAATATCAAAACGCTCTTTATTGGTTCTCCTGCCAATCCAATGTATGGATTGTCTTGGTGGTTGAACCGCCCAATGGATGATCAGCTGAGAAACAGCATAAGAACTCTGACCATGGCTTCAGACCTGCGCTATGGTGCCGCAGGTGTGCCTAATGATTTAGTGATGGCGGCGGGAGCTGGCAAGCAGAGGCTGTATGTGGTGCCCTCTATGAACTTGGTTGTGGTGCGCCAAGCTAATGTGAAATCGGAGCTAATGCCAGGAGCTGGCAATACCAGATTTTCTGATGTGACCTTTTGGCAATTGCTTACTCTCGGACATGCCGACCCAGCCGCCGCATCCGATAAGATGCGGGCACTTTCTGGACAACGACGAGGCGGCATACCGCGCATGCGAGGGGCAGGTCAGGCTGGTGCGGGGCAGAGTGGTTCTGGCCACACCGGAGCAGGGCAGGCCGGAACAGGTAACACCGGTATAGGTCGCAGTGGAAGATTTATGCGTATGCTCGATCGCAATCACGATGGAGTTGTGGACCAACAGGAAAAGCAGGTGTTTAGGAATCTGTTGCAGCGGCGGCAGAGCACAAGTAATCAGCAGCAGTGAGTGCATCGGTTAAATAGGTAGATTGTTTTTATGCTTTTGCAACTGACACTGCGTCAAATCTCATTTTGTGGAGCACTATTGTGCTTGTCCGCCGTATCACTAAGTCAGTCGGTAAATGCAGAAGGTGATCAAGCCCGAGTGCAAGCCAAACTGAAAGCTTCGCGCTCCCAATCTGCAGCCCCGCGGCTTCCTGGCTCTTTGGCTACTGAGCCTCATGAGCTTGCGCCAAAGGCTCCGAGCAATCTTATTAAAGTTCCTATGCTGCGTCAGTCTACTGATTTCACTTGTGGAGTTTCCGCTCTTCAATCAGTCTTTGCTTACTTTGGTGATGATTACCGCGAAGATCAGTTAGCAAAAGAACTCAAGACTGTTCCTAAAACTGGCACTCACTATCAAGAGATGATGCGCCTGGCTAAGGCCAAAGGCTATTCTGTCAAAGTCATGAAGAGCATGACTATCCCTGAGTTGAAGAAGCTCATTGATAATGGTAAGCCTGTGATTTGTTTGATTCAGGCTTGGGCCGAAAAGAATGCCGATTATTCCAATGATTGGGAAGATGGCCATTATGTGTTAGCCATTGGTCATGATGAAGACAACATCTTTTTTATGGACCCTTCTACCCTGTGCAATTACACTTATATTCCAACTGATGAATTCGTCAAACGTTGGCACGATACTGACGGAAAAGAGAAATTGGTGCACTTTGGCTTGATTATTGAAAAGTCTAAACCGAAGTACAATCCCACTACAATCATCAAACTTGAGTAGCTAAGTAAGTACTTCTAAGTTGTCACTGCAATTTAAATTCGGCCGGCACTTGCCTCGGCTTTGTCGGTGGTGCTGAAATGATAAGGTCGTTGCCTTTCCATTTACTCTTGAGCACTGCCGTCTGAAGCTCTGAGCGGTCTTGCAAAACTTCTGTTTGCACTGATTCTTTTAAGCGCTCGAAGGCCTGGCTCAGCGTGGGTTTGCCTGCTCTCAGTGCTTCTATCAATTGGTGAGTGAATACGCCGTTCTGGTAGCGCTTTGACTCCCAAGATACCTGGTTAGGCATGCTGCTACAAATAATTAGCTGTCCTGTGCCTTGCGACAGCGCAGCGCTATCGATATTGCCTACTCGCGTTAATCCTTTTGCGGTATCGGCTGCACCACTATGGCACGCATCGATAATTAGCACCACGCGATTGGAGTGCACCCGTTGCTTGATTGCCGCTGCTAAATCAGACAATGGCAGGCCCGTGGCATAGAGGCTATCTGGATCGGTATTGTGCATGACCAGATAGTTGAGACCCTCAAGATCAGCCTGTGATGGGCTGCCGTGGGTAGAAATGAAAATTAGCACCAGGTCATTTGGGTGAGCCAGTCGGGGTAACCATTTATCACCCAGCTCTGCTAGCACCCGTTCTTTTGTGGCTTGTTCATCGACCAAAAGTTTGACGTGGTCAGGAGCAAAGTTGGCCTCATTGATCAGATAGTTTGAGAGATCTTTTGCGTCTTTGGCTGGGTATTTTAGATTGATGGATGGCTTGGCGAATTTGCTCACGCCGACGACAAAGGCCCACTTATCTTCAATTGGGGCGTTGCTCGCAGCAGAGTTAGAGCTTGAGTCGGTGTCCCGGTTAGAGTTCGAGTTCGAAATGGAAATGGAGTCAGTGTTAAAATTAGACTTCGATTCAGAGCTTGACGCTAAGATAGATTCAGAACCAGAGCTAGAGCTAGAGCCGGATGCCGAGCCAGATGCTGACACTGAGTGAGACGGCGCTACATTCACTGAGGCAAGTTGCAAGTTCGACTCTCTACTGGCAAGTCTTGATGGGTAAGCCATAAGATTTAGCGGCCCAGCCAGACTGACTTTGTATTTGAGATGGATGCCCACATTGACACCAAGCATAATTTGCATTTTTATCAGCTGCGATTTCGTCAGGTGTATCGTTGCTGATTTGCTTGCACTATTGCCGGTGGCATTGAGCGCAACTTTTCCTAGCTCTACCCCGCGCTCATCATGAAGAACCACATGGGCATTGGTTGAGTAAAAGTCAGTTTCGCCATCTAGCTTTATAGTCAGATCGCCGGGGCCGCCAGTAAAAGTGTAGTAGTAGCTTTGACCGGATGCTTCGGCTTCGCCTTCTACCTGATTGCTTGCTAGTGGAGTTGGTGTGGCACTGTCTGTTGATTGTGCAAGCGCCGCCTGCATAAATGGCGACTGCCCGCTGATGCAGCAGGCAATCGCGCACAAAGTGCCGTATACGACTAATCTAGTGGCCAGTATTTGCCAGGTCGCATCTGCCATATCGTTTATTCTTCAGCTGGGATAAATTTCCAGAGGAACTTATCGGAGCCGTCGCTTGGTCCAAATCTAGTTTCGGTGTAAGAAGGTGGGCTTTCGAGGATGCACAAGGCATCACCATTTCTTGGCACACTCTTAATTTGAAAACCTGATTCCGCGGGGGCCAGGACAAACACTGAGGGATCAAAACTGATGATAGACTGCATACTTGACACGGGATGTGGTTGGAAGTTTAAGTTTGTAATCTCTCCTGCTAACCTGATTGTGTAGCGGTTTGTGGGCTTCTTTGTTTTGATGTCAATCTTGCGATTGATTGACCATTTTTGTAGACCGGCCTTGGTAAATTCGCGGGTGCCAACGTATTGACCCGCGCTAGCTTGGCCGGCTTCTAGAGCCTGTTCGTTCGCTAAATTGACGATGAAATAAGTGCCGCTGTTGGGCAAGGTGGGAACTTCTGCCATAGATGGCGCAATAGTCGGAACAATAGTTGCCGCTACCAGTGAGATTGCGATTGCCATCTTTTGGATAATTTTCATGCCTCAGCTCCTAAGCCTGACCCTGTAATACAGACGCTACAGGGGAAAGTGGGATTTAGGTGAATATTGTACCAGTTTGACAATTGCCGGTTGCAAGTAGGCGCTGGGGTGGCCGTAGGGACCCTCTCTGCGGCTTTTGCAAACGAGTTCTTTTGTCTGTTGTAGACCTTAATGATGATCATTAAGGTTTGAAGCACGGAGTTTTCATGAAAGCAAATTTGAATTTTCGTGATGCTCCCGGTTTGCCGATTGCTATCGATTGGTTGTAGCCCTGAGAGCTGAATTCACATTCGGCTGGAAGTTCTGATCGCGAAAACTTACTAAGTACGATTTGAGAAAGAGCACTTTGTAGAATTTGCATGTCAGGGCCGAAAAAGGAGAATCGCAGCAATTTAAATTTTCCGAACTTTCCCGCTTTGTCTATCTCAAATTTGATTGAAATAGCTGTGTCTGGTGGTTTCCATGTTTTATTTAGTTTGAATAGAATCTCAGAAGGTAAGTCGGTAAAGTCTGCTGTTTCAATCGCTTTGATTTGTTCTTCCAGCTGCGCTCGTAATTTTCGAATTCTAGCTAACGGCTCGCCATTTCCCTTTAGCTCTTCCTTGTTAATTGGATTAGCTGTATCGCAGTTATCCAGCCAAGTAATTTGTTCTCTCGTTTGATCAATTTGCTTTAGCAGATCTTGATAGTGTGCAACTCCAACTCTTAAACGTCCCGCGTATTCGAGTCGCTTCATCAGCTCTTCTCGATTCTCTTCATAGCTTTCTTGGCATTGCGCGCTAGTTGCAGATAAAGCAAATAGAAAAGGAATCAACAGGACATAAGTCACGAGTTTAAATGACGAGGTGTTTGAAGGGCCTTGTGAATTTTGTTCAATCTGAGCTTGCTGCATGTCAGTGCTTCACTGCCCGCACTAGGCTTTTGCGAATCTCGGTGATGGCACTTTCAAGTGCTTTGGTGATTTCTTCAATAGTAGCTGCGAAACCGACCTTGATTGGTCCGGGTAGACTCGATTTCGCATATTCGGGGTCGAGCCGACAGGCTTCCTTGAAGTCGCTAGCGGCGCCATTGGGGTCACCGAGTTCTGAACGACAAACCGCGCGGTTATAGAAACTTACACCGGTTCTGTGTCCCATTAGAATGCAGCGATCATAATCTCTTAGTGCACCTAGTCTATCGCCTAGACGGCGGCGGCAAAAACCACGAGCTAGATATGCCTTGGGCCAGTTCGGTCGAAGTCTAATAACCCGCTCAAAATCAACAAGGGCGCTACGGTTTTCATTTATCCGCATTTTCTCGTAGGCTCGGTCGGCAAAGCACATTTCATACTCGGGGTCAGCATCGATGCCCTTGGTGAATTCTTTTACAGCTCCTGTTCTGTCACCGGCCCGTGACTTCATCATTCCTTTGCCATCGTAGGCTGCAGCACAGTGCGGGTCTATCACCAGCGCCCAGTTGAAGTCAGCGAGGGCTCCGGTTTTATCTCCAAGCTTGTTGAGTAGCTCACCTCTCTGGCAATAGGTTGATGAAACTCTGGGTTCCAGAAGCATGGCTTGAGTGTAGTCTGCCACCGCGCCCCTAAGGTCACCTAGATTTTCTCGCGACCTTGCTCTGTGAATGTAGCAAGCGTCAGATGGTGGGCCGATTTTAATTGCGTTATTCAAGTCTGCAATGGCCGCATGATTGTCTCCGGACATCAGGTGTCCGTAGCCTCGATGGCCGTAACTATGACCGTCTTGAGGATAGAGTGCGACCATGTGGTTGTAGTCGGCCATGGCCTTCTCTCGATTGTTGCAATCCACATAGAGTGCCGCCCTACCCCAGTAGCCATTAGCAAACTTGGGGTCAATTTCTATGGCCTTCGTATAGTCTGTGATTGCACCAGCTGTGTCTTCCAGTATGTTTCTCGATATTGCGCGGTTATAGTAACTGTCGCGGTAGCTTGGCTCAAGTCCAATCGCTCGTGTATAGTCTGCTATTGCAGCCTTGTCATTTTTTAAGCCGCTCAAATCGGCTCCACGATTGCTGTAGGCGGCGGCGAGTTTTGGGTTGAGTTGAATGGCCTTCGTGTTGTCGGCTATCGATCCGCGCAGGTCTTTTGCGTCGGAGCGACATATGGCTCGCCAGAAATAGGCTAGGTCATTGGCCGGTTGCTGCCGAATTAGTTCGGTCAACACCGCTATGGCGCCTTTTGTGTCGCCTAGTTCTCTCTTCGCTTTGGCGCTCGCTATTTGTTTCTCTGCGGCCTAATTATTGGCATCGCAGAGAGTTGGCTGCTTCTTCGTGCTTGTCGATTCCCGCTCAATCGCCAGCTGGCCAAACGACAACGTAGCTGAAACGGCTATGCAAAGTGAAATCAGGTAACTCTTCATACTTCGAGTCTACCTCACTGGCATAGAGCTGAATATGGTGATTTCCGTACTCACTTAAGGCTCAATTAAAAAGACCTGAGTTGAGCCCAGGCCTTTTAAACTTCTATCTGCGTGCCTCTTTTGGCTATGCAGCCACTCTGCCTTCTGTCAGTTGAGCTGCGATGCTCTTCGGCTCTCGGCTTACCGAAGCTGTTTGAGTTGCTTCACCACTAGTTCTAATTGCTTCCACCTCGGCAACTTGGGTAGAGCCATTGCCAGAGTTGTATGTCTCTATCAAGATTTTTCGCATTTCATCAGGGTTGCAACCGTTTTTCGCTTCGTTCCATCTCTGCTGCAAGGCCTCAAAGCGCTGCCCTTCTTTTGACTCATCTCCACGTGGTCTGCCGGACTTGCCTGCTGCATACTCACCATTGTTGAGCCGCTCAGCTTCTCTATCTAGATAAGCCGCGATCAGCTTGTTAGAGCCTTCCGCCGTATATGGGTCTGCATCTTTTAACTGTTCGGCGTAGCGCGGATCGGCCTTAAGCTCATCAATATGCTTGGTCTGCATCTGTGCTGGTCCAATTGACCAGTTGCGCGATTGCGCCCAACTGTAGGGCAAGTTGTCTTGAATGGTATCTTCAAAACCAGCCTTCTTCTCTTCGTTGTGACGCACCGCTGCAATTGTTTCTTGATCCATGACGCCAGCCAGGTTTTTCATGTTTGCAACGGGTTGGGTTTTATTGTCGCTGGTATCTGAAAGCTTAGCTTCCGCTGCGCCTTCAAGTGGTGCTTTGCTGCTGAAGTCAATCGATACTTCTCCAAATAGATTTTTCACAGCCTTGTTTGCCTCAGGGTTGTTCTTCTTTTGCTCAATTACTTTCTGATTGTCCTTGCTATTCTGACCGTCAGTGACAATTTTCTTGGCTGAGTCGTCAGACTCATCTTTTTGTGTCTTTTTCTCTGATACTTCATGTCTGTGATTGTCGTGTCCCATAGTAAGCTCTTCTCCTTGCCAAACCTGTGAGCGCAAGCATAGAATTCATTTATTGCCGAGTTGTTAACGGGATAGGGGTTAGTAGGAAGTGAGAAGTAGGAAGGGCATTTTGAACAGGCGACGTCGACTTATCATTGTCATGGTTACGTTCGCACTTCTTTGCACATTTTTCACTCCGTATCCGTTTAAGGTGTTGCGTCGCATCAAGTGGATGGTAGCGAGTGTGGTGGCGCGTAAACCTGTTGCCGTACCAGTGATTTACACGGCTGAAGATCAAATTGCCACTTATGGTGCTGCCGCTCGGGCAAGGCTGCTGCCAAAATTTCAAGCTAAAGGGGTAGCCTATCCGCCGCAGCGGCTGACACTGGTGGTAATTAAATCAACTAACGAGCTTATGTTGTATGCTGCTTCCGCTGATTCTACCTATAAATACATCTGTACCTATCCAATTCTTGCCGCCAGCGGCGTACTAGGCCCCAAGCTAAAAGAGGGCGACTGCCAGGTGCCCGAGGGGCTGTATAACCTTACCCTTGAACCGAATACTCCATACCATTTAGCGCTTCGTTTGAACTATCCAAACCCTACCGATTGGGCTCATGCTAAAGAAGATGGTCGGGAACAGCCTGGTAGCGATATTCTCGTGCACGGCAGTCAATGCTCTATTGGCTGCATTGCCATGGGTGATCCGGTAAGCGAAGAATTGTTCGTGGCGGCTTACGATACTGCCGACAAGAATTTACCACTGATTATTGCGCCGGTAGATTTTCGCACTACGGCAGCTCCAGCCAGCAAGGTTACTGATCCTACATGGTTGCCAGAGCTTTACTCTCAGATTAAGGCGGCGTTGGTGGAGTTGCCGACAATCTAGTGTTTCCCCCCTGTCTATAATTTCTCGCGTCGCTAAGCTAGAGACTAGGAAGATAGAAAGTAGCTGGATCTGGGAGTCGCTGATGAAAGCCCCACACAGGCATCTATTGCTGTCACTGGCTACATTGTGCACCGTTGCTGCGCTCACTGGTTGTGCCACCGGTCAATCGGGCCTGAGCGATATTTCGACCAATAGCAACATTGATTCTGGCGACGGCAACGACATCGTGGCTATAAACAAGCGAGCCGATGCCTTACTAAAACAGGGCTTTGTTGAGGAGGCGCAGAAGCTCTACCACGAAGCTATTGCCTTGCTCGATGAAAAACTCGGTGAAGATTACTACTCAAAAATTGATACATTGGCTGAAGAGACCAGAACCTCGTTAGATAGTGTCGATGGAGAAGCCCGGTGCAGGCGCCTCATTGCCATTGACGCTGATATGTCGATTCCCGGTGGCGCTGATTTGGCCCAAGATCTTGCTCTCTACTCGCAGTTGATGAGAGAGCACAAACAGCTTGCGCAGGCTGATGAGTTGGCTAAACTTAGCGAGCGCTGTAAGCTTCCTGGCGAGGCAACGAGCGCCCACAATGCCGATATTTGCTCCGCCCTCAAGTTGGACCCACCAAGCGAGGATGATTTGATCATCCATCCCGTTTTGCATGTTGGTGCTGGACATCCGTTTGATAAGGCAAAGATCGATGACACTACTTTTATTAAATTGAGTGGTTATGTCATGCCTTCTGGTGCCTACCAAGGCCGATGGATTCAGTATTTCTTTGCGTCTGAAAGAGCGGCCGCAGAAGAGTTCTGTGTTCAAGCTCGCGGCCGGACGAAAAAGCAGGTCGAGCGTCTTGGTGGCCGGCCCATTTACCAGGCTGGGCGTGTCGATTGCTGGAACTTTGGTGGCGCTGGTGATGAGGTGTGGGTTTATTGTTTTGGTGGCAATTCTGTTTTTGCCCGTTTAGCCTTTGCCGGTGATCGATGTACTGCTTCTGAAATTGTTGGTGAGGCCGATTGTTCTAAGTATCTAGTTTGGAGGCCTAAGAAACTTGAATCTAGTACGCTTGGAAAGCCTATGTTTATGGTTTTTGAAGAGCAGGGACCGCCCTCATATATTGTCAGCGATCGTGACGCAGAGTCTCTTGATAGTAACCCGCTGGGCTATGAAATTATTGGTTACCAAACCGGTCCCAGTAACCATACTGAGCTGACATTTTTATATGGCATCTGCGTGAAGGCTCAATCTTGCAATAATGAAACGCCTAATCTACGGCCGTGACCAGTACGGCTCGTGCATGTATTTCTGAATTGGATAAACCATCACCCAGGCGCGTCCTATGATTGCTTTCTCGCTAACGAAGCCAAATATATGGCTATCAATAGTGTTGTTGCGATCGTCAGAGAGCGCGAATATCATTCCCTTTGGTACCACGATTGGCTGTTGACTTTTGCCGTAGGGTCGCACCCATATGCCTGCGACTGTTGGCCCAAATATGTCGCCAAGGGTTTTTAGCTCATAGTTGGCTGGTGCAATAATATATGGCTCAACCAGTAGCTTGTCGTTGACGTAAACGCCAACGTTTGGAACAACTCGTATGGTATCGCCAGCTACTCCGATAATGCGTTTTACCAATGCTGGCTCATTGGGAAAGATTGGTAAGCCAGTTAGGCGGCCTAAGACGTGCATAATATCCCATTTCTGGTTGGCTTCGTCTCGTCCGTCATCGCCGTTATTGTCTGCGTTCTTCGGCAGCCTGTCTGAAGGCGGGTAGAAGACAACAATTGCACCTCGTTCAGCCATTTTGCCTGTAAATCGCGAAACCTTTTCTAGAAGTATTCTGTCGTTCACTTGCAACGCTGGTCTCATTGATGTACTGGGAATGTAACGGGCTTCGACAACACAGCGAAAGAGAGCAAGTATAGGCAGCATTAAGAGTTCGAGGGCAATGAGCATAACAATGATATTGGCAATGCGCTTAATCATTTTTCTTCACCGTAGCGCTTTCAGCGTATACCTTGCTGGTGGTGTAGAAGAATGCTAGAGCCAAAACCAGCATGAAGTTGCAGGCCACGGTGAGGCCAATTGGAATAATCATCAAGCTCAACATAGTGAAAAACACGAGAGCTATTTGCCAGAAGGCACTGCTGGCGATGCGCCAGCTTACCTTGAGCGATTGTATTGGACCAAAACCATCGACAGCGGCATAACCACTGGTTGAGAAAAAGACACCGAGAACCAGCCCCGGAATGATTAAAGCAAAGATACCTAGGTTTACGCTCAGTGTTGTCAGTATTGTCGCAATGAACCAGTTGACTACGGCTAAGGGGGAAGGTAAATGGAATAAGTTGTATGGCTCATTTCTTACTAGCTTCAGCGTGAACCAGAAAAACTCTGCGGAGCTCTCCGCGCTGAGCAAGATGATAGTTACCAGCATAATCACTGGGCTTTGTGGAATGCTCACTGTGAGTGTCAGTATGGCAGCGAAAATGAGAATGTTGCGAACTGCCTGCCAGCAGATCACAAGAATGATAATTGGATATTTGTCTTGTAGGAGATTCCACGCCTTCGACATCGCTGTTTTCGCAGAGATGGTAGTGGGGGTGGTGGCTAAGCTTTCTTGCATTATTTCGCTATATGCAGTTTGTTGATTTGCACTGACATTATAGACTCTTCCCCCCATACTTCTTCGCAATCAGCTTGCCTTTCGAGTCGGGAGCCATCTTTCGAGAAACATGCGAGTTCAACTTCTTGGCCATATTCGCCAAAGTTTAGCCAGAGGTTGCCCGACTCGTCTACCTTCATCATTGGATGTTGATGTTCGGTCATTGTTTCTCCGCCGCTTCGAATCCAAACACTTTATTCCTATAGTTTATGCTGCTTCAGCAGCAAGTGTGAGCAGGTCAATTGTCGAAATATCTCTTGACAATTGATTGCTTTTCCAGTAGCTTGATTTGTTACGCTCAATCCTATCGTTGCCTTACCACCAAAAAAGTAAATAATACATGCCTAAAAGACAAACGGGCAGCCGTTCTCTGCGCAAGAGAGAGCAGCTGTTAGATTATGCTCGCCCAAAATCTATTGAAATTACTGTCGAAGAAGTCAAACCTATACTGAGAGAGATTGTGGCCCCGGCAGCCGATCTTCTCGATATGTCTGTGCTTGAGCCGACAC
>CAJXZK010000132.1 GCA_913063055.1 uncultured bacterium | reverse complement strand
CCAAAAGTGGGCTCGGTCAAAATTGATATATAAAGGTTGCCAGAATCGGCAAATGATTTGAGAGCAGAGCTAGTTTTAGCCATCTGCATCAAACTCAAAATACCTTCCTGCATTCGCGCACCACCAGAGCTGCTCACCACAATCAAGGGTGAATTGCGCTCAAGGGCTGCCTCAGTCAGTCGGGTCACCTTCTCACCAACCACCGACCCCATGGAACCACCGAAGTGGCCAAAGTCCATGCAACCAAGAGCAGCTTCATGACCATCAATACGGCAAAGACCTGTCAAGACAGCTTCACGCAAACCCGATTTGCGGGTGGCTTCGTCTTGTCTTTTAGTGTATGCCTCTGTGTCGAAGAAAGTCAGCGGATCTGATGAACGCATGTCAGCATCTAGCTCATCAAAGGATCCTTCATCGGCCAATTGCTCAATGCGATCAAGGGCACCGACACGGAAATGATAATCGCACTTAGGACAAACATCCAAGTTAGTGCGCAAGTCGCGGGTATAAAGCAGTTCCCGACATTGGAAGCACTGCTTCCAGAGAGCGCAGTACTCGTCTGTTGTCAGGGGCTGCTTAATCACTTCCTGAATCTCTTTACGCTTTTGGCGGCTAGCGAACCAGTCTTTTAAGTCCATCTCTTCCAACTCTTCCATAATGATGGGCAGGGAGGCACAGATTACTGCTAGCAGCAATACCGACAGTAATATACGCGAAGGGTGATTATAGCACTATGGTAGCTAGCCAATTTGCCCAACATCAGTACTGTGGCTGTCTTTAAACAATTTTGCCGCTAGAATGATGCGAACTTAATCAAATCTGCCCCTCATGAACAGAAAAGACAATGGCAAAACGACACGCAAACAGCAGTATTAATCAGCGCAAAAGCTTGTCTCACTTCTTCTTGCCGGAGCAGGCCTTTAGAAAGGGTGATGGGCAGGTCGGGAGCCTGGTGGAGATGGATGACGGGGCCGTAGTGCATCAGCTGCAACACGTCCTGCGCTTCGAAAAAGGAGATCTAGTCAATCTGCTTGATGGCCAGGGCAATATGTGGTTGGCCAGGATTTGCCAGATGACCCGCAGTGTGGTCACTTTCGAATTGCTCGAGCTGCAAGTCGCTGCTCAGACGGCAGGTTATTCAAATTATCAAGTTATCAGCCTCCTGCCACTGCTCAAAGGTCCTCGATTTGAGTGGGCCCTGGAGAAACTTACAGAATTAAGAGTCGATCGAATCATCCCCTTTGCCTCAACACGCACGGTGGTGAAAGCTAAGGTTAAAGAAGAAAGCGAAGGTCGACAAAGGCGCTGGCAAAACATCATAAAAGAAGCTGCTGAGCAATCAGAAAGGTTACTTTTACCGATTCTCGACCCACCCCTTTCCTTGGAAGAAATGCTCAAGCTAGAAGAGCTTGATTCAACGAAAGGGGCTCTGAATCTGCTTTTAAGTGAGCGAGACCAGGCACCAAATATAGTTCAAGTTCTAGAGTCAAAAACCACAGAAAGCGCCACGCTTGGCAACCGAGCCGGTATTCGAATTTGCCTGCTTGGCGGACCGGAGGGTGGTTTCACCGAGGAAGAAAAAACTCTGATCTTAGCCAGCGGTTTTCAAAAAGCTTCACTCGGTAGCACTATTTTGCGAGGTGAGACAGCTGCCATTTTGGCCGCCGGAATTGCTTACGCAATAGCCTCAACCTTAGACTAAAGAAATTTAGTGCACCATTGGAGATATCACAGCGGTCTTTGCATAAGGCATATATTCAGCACCACTTAAATGTAAGCAGAGCAACCCGGATAGCTAAAACAGATATAGATTTCGCCCACTGACAAAGCACCACTGGGCCCTCAGGGCAAAGATAAATTTTCTGTGGAGACTTGACAAAGGGATCTTATCCGAGCGTTAATAGTAGGCGTCGGTGGTGGCATCGGTGGTGATGCTTTTTCGACCGCCACAAACTCAAAAAACTTCTGGTCGCACGGTTTGCTCAAAAAAACCGAAAGTAGCTCGCTAGCAAAATGCCTGACCAAACCAGTCTTTACCAAACACCTAGAGGAAACTCCGCAGTGGCTGCCAATCTCGCAAAAGTGAGAGAAGCTATCGACGATCAAACCGTGAGGTTGATCGCCGTGACCAAGCATGCCACCAATGCTCAAATCGAAGAAGCATTTTCTCTCGGAGTCAGTGAGTTTGGTGAAAGTCGCATACAAGACGCCTTAAAAAAGCGCGACGAGCTGCCACCACACGTAGCACTAAATTCAAATTGGCATTTTATCGGACACTTGCAGTCAAACAAAGTCAAGCAAGCTGTTGGCAACTTTGCTTTGATTCACTCAGTTGACTCACTCAGCCTGGCCGAAGAGGTTTCTCGTATAGCTTGCCAAAAAGGCACCACTCAATCGATTCTCTTGCAAGTCAAAATTTTGGCTGACGATTCCAAATCAGGATTCACCAAAGAAGATCTTCGCAAAAATCTTTCGACCATCCTGGCTCTACCTTCTATAAAGGTAGAGGGCTTGATGACAATCACGCCTCTAACAAATGACGTAAAACTATGGCACGAGAGCTTTAGCGGTCTTAGCTCCCTGCGCGACCAAATCAACCGAGAGTTTGGTATTTCCCTCAAAGAACTGTCGATGGGAATGTCAGACGACTGGCGAGAAGCCATCATATGTGGTTCAACTATGATTAGGCTCGGTAGAGCAATTTTTGGCAATTAGCCCCAAGCAAGTTTTCCCAGCGGCAACAAGAAACGTAAAAGTAGAGACGTAAGAATAGACAATCAGCGGTATAGACAATTTTATTAGACCAATAGGGTAAGGAGGAAAGTAGTGAGCATCGTTCAAAAGTTCAAAAGCTTCTGGTTTGGGCCTGCAGATAACTACGAGCGCGAGGATTTCGAAGATCTTTTTGAGACTTCCGACGACGTTTACGCTACCAATGGACAACTAGCACTCGATCCGGTTGCACATGCTCAAGAGCCTGTGAAGCCAGCAAGAGTTCACCAAATGCTTCCTGGCACCGGCGCCAAAATATTGGATCATCCCAATGCTCAAGCCGTCAGCGAAGTACTGGTTATTGAACCTAGACAGTTCGAAGAGTCATTGGATATTGTTGAACATCTTCGTGGTCGCAAATCAGTCCTTCTCAATCTTCACATGCTCGACAACGAAGGCTCACAAAGAGTAGTCGATTTCCTATCTGGTGCTTGCTGGGCCATTGATGGCCACCAACAGCGCATTGGTGACGGTGTCTTCCTCTTCGCCCCAGCCAGCGTAACCATCAGCTCTGAGTCAACTTCCTCTAAGGCCATCAAAGAAGCCTTCTGGAACAAAGCTCAACCTATGTAGTACTAAACTACAACGTTCAGGAATCCCGGAAACCAGGAAACAAGCAAAAACGGACTCTCGGAAACACTTCAGGAATCAATTAGTTCAAGGCGCAGGTAACACAGCACTTTGGTAACAGAAAAAAGGAGCAAGCAATTGCTCCTTTTTTTATGCCCGAATTCTCAACTAAAAGGCTTTGAGGTACCACTGCCGCGGATTAGAAGCGACGTTATTGCAGTAGATACTAAAATGCAAATGGGGTCCATTGGCCCGACCTGTTTGGCCAACGGCACCTATTAACTGGCCAGCATCAACTTTCTGTCCCAATTTGACATTGATTTTCTGCATATGAATGTAGAAAGAAACCACTCCCTGTCCATGATCTATTGCCACAGTATTACCATGCAGCTTAAACACGCCGGTGCTGGCCAAGACCACCACTCCTGGTGCGCAAGCAACAATAGGGCTACCCTGGAAACCAGCGTAATCTAAGCCACTATGAAAATAGTCTGGCAAAAGCTTTCCATTAACAATGCGACGCAGACCAAAGCCGGCCGAGAGACGGGCTTTGGAAGGGGCATTAAAATTCTTAGTCCAGTGACGCACAGGCGAAACCGTAGCTTTTGCCTTATCGACGGCTTCTTCTTCGCCCTTAGCCATATTGAAATTGTTTTTGGATGGTGGCAAAGTCAATCTCTGCACCGGATAATGCGCATCCATAACAATCACACGAGTTGATAACGCTCCGACAGAGACAGCAGCAGAGCCGACCTTCCGTACCACTGGCACCGTCAATAGTGCGCGGTAAGCGGGGCCATCTTCGCTATCGAAAGGAAAGAGCTTATATTTATTGCCGAGAAATTCGATCAGCGGTGGGTCAGAACCAGGTTCTAGAGCCAGTTCTTTAGCCAAAACAGTGAGCTCAATCACCTCTCCTTGCTTGGGTCGAAAGGTGGAGAGTTTAAGCGGCGATATCGCCGCCGCCTCATCTACAGAAGACAGCTCCTCAGCCTTTTTAAGGGAATGACCTCCGCTGGGGGCAGCCCCTGCAGAGGTCAAACTTAGCACTGATAGAACTAACGGAAGAATACCGAAAAAAGCGGTTTTAGATTTTTGCAGCAAGATACTTAGATATTCCTTCAGCTTAAGGTGCGCACCTAATCAAGATACTCGCTAAGCATACAGGTTTTTTCCAAGTATTTAAGCTCTACTCTTCAGCAGCAGCAGGTACCAGACGATCAATTGCTTCTTTCAACGCTGGAATTTTATCGATAGGCAAAGCGATGCCCTTTTTAGTGGGCTTCTCTTCTTGATCTTTATCAACGTACCATTCACGAATATGGAGGTACTTGGTACCGCGGTATTCGCCAATGTAGACGTTGATGGTCTCACCACGTGCTTTCTCGTGGATTGTGATTCTTTCTTCCAAGTCCTATCCTCCTGGTCTTAGATAAGTATTCTTGCGGCGATTCTCTAGTGCTATAAAAAACTCAATGGTCCCAGCTATTCTTGTTAGCTTGCTAGCTCTTCTTGCTAGCTCTTCTATCTGCCACGTAGACAATCAAAACCAAACAGATCTAGAGCTAAGTATATATAAATTATTTTCTAGTTAAAGGATCAGTATAAGATCTATCTAGTTATCAGACAGATCTCGGAGCTATCTTCCAAAAATGAGCCAATTAATAGACCAAGTTGAGATAGAAGTGATCTCCGGCGACGGTGGCAACGGCGCTGTCATGTGGCGCAAAGAAAAGTATGAGCCCATGGGCGGGCCCTACGGTGGTAACGGTGGTCGCGGCGGCAGCGTCTATCTAGAGGCCACCAACGACTTGAGCACCCTGGTAGATTTTCGCTTCAAGCAAAAGTTTGAGGCGCAACCAGGCGTCAAAGGGGCCAACAAAAATTGCCATGGCAAGGCTGGAAACGACATCACCATAAGAGTTCCAGTGGGAACCGTGGTGAAAGATTTGAACACCGACCGTGTCATTGCCGATTTAATCAAAGACAAACAAAGAGTGCTGGTGGCCGAAGGTGGCTATGGCGGCAAGGGTAATTGCGAGCTAGCCACCCCGACCAAGCGAGCACCGCACTATTGCGAGCCTGGTCAACCAGGCATAGCCAGACGCCTACAGCTGACTCTGAAATTGCTAGCCGATGTCGGCATCATTGGCATGCCAAATGCGGGCAAATCGACCCTTCTAGCGGCCGCTACAAGGGCAAAACCAAAGATTGCTGATTATCCCTTCACTACCCTCGAGCCCAATCTCGGGGTGGTCAAACCAGAACGCGGTCAAGGATTTGTCATGGCTGACATCCCCGGCTTGATTGAAGGAGCCTCGCAAGGCATCGGTCTAGGTCATAACTTTCTCCGGCACGTTGAGAGAACCAGGCTCCTGATTCACATGGTTGACATCAATTCGGCCGACCCCTTAGCCGATCTGCAGACCATCAACAAAGAGCTTGCTCTTTACGACAAAGATCTGAGCTCGTTACCCCAGCTAGTGGTGCTTAATAAAGCCGAAATGATGATGGAGGAGGAAGCCCAGGCAATTAAAGAGAGAGTTATCGCTGCTCTTTCTAGCCAGAAGCCAAAAACCCTCTATGAGGACGATCTAAAGCTCAAAGAGAGCGTCTTTTTGATGTCGGCTTATTCTCGGGTAGGCGTGCCTGAATTGCTAGAACTAACTGGCAAGTTGGTTACCCGCTTGAAAGAATTGGCCGCAGCGGAGGAACCAGCTCACATTGAAGAAGATGCGGCTGCAGTAGACCACGGCAGCACTGGCTTCGAGGTAATCAAAATCAAGGGTGGATTACTGGTAGAAAGCGATCGGGTCGATCGCATTATCCAGGTCACCAACTTAAAAGAACCAGAGTCTCTTTTCAGCCTCTGGCAAAGGCTTAGAGCTATGGGTGTAATCGACGCTTTGATCGAGAACGGGGCAGAGCCTGGCACCGACGTCACAGTCGGGGGAATAATCTTTACCTTCGGCGAAGGCATGCAGTAAGTAATACTGACGCCACTTACACAGTGATAGGCAAGAGAAAACTTCCTCCAGATACAGACTCTGGAGGAAGTAACAATGTCATGGCTTCAAGTCTTACTTAGCAGCCTTTTGAGCTTTTGCTGGCTTGCTTTCAACCTGGCTAGCTTCTTTCACAAGCTTCTTCACTTGACGAACAACGGCTGCTTTCTTAGCCACAACTTTCTTGCGAGCTCTTTCAGCTACCTTGACTGCTCTCTTCATGCCTTTTTGCTGAGCCATTTCTGGATCTCCCTAACTTTTATGCTAATGCGGATCTTGATATCGAGTTGAGCATGATACTACACCCAAAGATTGCCAAGATACCTGATGCATCCTTTGGTTGAGCTAGGTAACGAATCAATCACAGTTTTTCCCACTGGTGGGAAGAGCGTAAGCGAGGGCAGATCTTTGATTGGCAGGTAGTCAACAGCAGCGAGAACTGGCTCGTCACCTAACTTCAAAATACCGCCGACGACATGAGCTGTGAGGTAGACGTTGACAATATGCCGAGAGCGATCAGGGGCAATTGCTTCAGAAAGAAAAACAAATTCATCCACTTTCACATCAAGGCCAGTTTCTTCTTTCATCTCGCGCACAGCGCATTCTTCAAAAGTTTCACCATACTCAAGACGACCACCAGGAAGCACCCAATATTGCCGATTGCCCTTGCGGTGCTTGACCAGCAAGATCTGTTCACCCTCGACCACGATCACCGAAATGCGAGTGGTAGGAATATTCTGGGCTGACCGCTTGGCGTTTTTGAATCTAGGTCTTGGCAAAGTGACTCCCTAAAAGCGTCCCGAGTAAAGACACTTATATAATATGACAATTTCTGTCTAGAAAAATTGCAAATCGCAACGACTGTGAGCTTTTCAAGGTAAGCAACTGGGCTCATCTGCTAATCTAAGCAAAAGTCCAACGCAAAAGTTCAACGCAAACGCTCAACATTACTCAGGTTTGAAAGATGGAAGCTCAAGAATTCGAAGCCAAGATAACAGCCTTGGTTGCCAGTGCGCTCAGTGCTATTGATAACACTGCCGACTTAGACAGCCTTGAAAATCTCCGGGTGCAGTACCTCGGACGCGAAGGCGAACTGACAATAATGCTACGCGGCCTCTCTACTCTAGACAAGGCCATTCGCCCCAAAGCGGGACAGTTGGGCAACCAGGCCAAGCTACAAATCGAACAAGCCCACGACGGCAAACGCAGCCATTTATACGACAGTACCCTTAACCAGCGTTTGGCTACTGAAATAATCGATGTCACCACCCCTGGCACTAGATGCTTGAGTGGTCATATTCACCCACTGAGCCAGATCAGCAACGAAATTATCAGCATCTTTTACAGCATGGGCTTCACAGTCGCCGATGGTCCTGAAGTTGAAACCGACTATTACAATTTTGATGCCCTAAATACTCCAGCCTCGCACCCAGCTCGAGATGAGCAAGATACTTTTTATACCAATATCGGCCCCTCAAGCTTGCTACGAAGCCAGACTTCGACAGTGCAAATTCGAGTTATGGAGAACACCAAGCCACCGTTGCGCATCATTGCCCCTGGCCGTGTCTATCGCAATGAAGAAGTGAATGCTCGCAAATATCCGCTCTTCCATCAAGTAGAAGGTCTTTTGATTGACAAAGACGTCAACTTTGGTCAACTCAAGGGAACGCTCTCAGCCTTTATTCAAGCCCTTTTCAAAAAGCCAGTAAAAATTCGTTTTCGTCCAGACTTCTTTCCTTTTACAGAACCAAGCGCCGAACTCGACAGTGAATGCCCATTTTGCAGCGGCAAAGGTTGCAAAACCTGTGGCGGACGCGGCTGGCTAGAGCTACTTGGTTGCGGTATGGTCGATCCCAATGTTCTCAAAGGCGTAGGCATTGACCCAGAAGAATGGAGTGGTTTTGCTTTTGGTATGGGGCTAGAACGTCTTGCCATGCTGAAATATGACATCAATGACATTCGCAATTTCTATACTAATGACATGCGTTTTTTGGAGCAGTTCTAAATGAAACTTTCATTCGACTGGCTATCTGAGTTCGTCGACTTGAGCGGGCTTACCGCTTACCAGGTAGCAGAGAAGCTTACTATGGGCGCCTTTGAAGTAGAAGAAGTTACTATTATTGGCCCCGATTTGGAAGGTCCTATTGTTGTTGGCGAAATCATTGAGATTCATCAGCATCCTAATGCCGACAAAATTCGGCTGACCAAAACCCGCATCAAAGAAGGCGAAGAGCCCCTCGATATCGTTTGTGGTGCGGCCAACATCGAAGTAGGCCAAATCATACCAGTGGCTCTACCAGGCGCAAAAGTAGTAAATCGCCATGATGGCTCAGCCCTACTAATCAAGGCTTCCGCCATTCGTGGAGTCAAATCAAATGGCATGCTTTGCTCGCCACCAGAATTAGGCATTGCCAAAAATTTGCAAGATCCCGGCCAAGATGAAGGCATCTGGATTTTGAATAAGAACGGCAACAGAGCAGCTTCAGAGCTAGTTTTAGGCAGCGATGTATTGCCTTTACTGCCCAGCAAAGCTGACTACATTCTCCACGTAGAGCCTCGCTCTAACAGAGGCGATGCCCTCTCAGTCAGAGGCTTAGCTCGCGAAGTCGCAGCGCTATTTGGACGCCCCCTAAAGAAACCAGATTGGTCATTAGCAGATCTGCAAAAGAGTCTCGGTGAAAAAACGCCGACTAGCAAATTTAGCAAGGCCATTGTCGAAAGCAGCAGTGACTGCCCTTACATCACCTTACGAGTGATGGAAGGCATAGAAATTGGCCCCTCACACCCAGCCATTGCCGCCCGCCTGGAAGCAATTGGCATGCGCACCGTAAACAATGTTGTTGATATCACCAACTATGTCATGCACGAACTCGGGCAGCCTCTGCACGCCTACGATGCCAACCACTTAAAGAACGACCACTTAGCTGTGCGTCGGGCAACGAATAGCGAAACCATCACCACCATTGATGGCAAAGAACGCAAACTCAACAACGAGATGCTAGCCATTGCTGACGACGACACTATTGTTGGTGTCGCCGGTGTGATGGGCGGCAAAGACAGCGAAATATCAGATCAAACAACAGCTCTTGTGCTCGAAGCAGCATGCTTTGCACCAGCAGTAGTGAGACGTGGCTCCCGTTTGTTGGGTTTGTCTAGTGATGCCAGCCTGCGCTTTGAGCGGGGCATAGATCCAGCCAGCGTGCGCCACGCCGCCGAACGTGCAGCATTTCTCATTGCGCAGTATTGCTCGAAAGAAGGCAAGGCCGTAGTTGGACCACTGATTGAAGCCGGTTCTAACCAGGTGGAACCAGGACAGGTGACCCTGCGCTCCTCGCAGATAAAACGAATTCTTGGTATTGAGGTTAGCCCTGCACGCATCAAAGAATTACTCACTCCACTTGGCTTCACTGTAAAAGGTGAAGGTGAGACGATTGAAGTAAGCGTGCCCAGCTTCCGCAAAGAAGACGTTAAACGCGAAATCGATTTAATAGAAGCGCTGTGCCGGCTGAATGGCTATGATGCCATTGTCCCCTCCATGCCTGCAGCAACAATGGCAGTGGCAAGACCAGATGACACTTTAGATCTAGCAAAAAATGCCTTGACTGGCATGGGTCTATCGGAAGCCTGGCTATCCAGTCTGGTACCAGCAGATCAAGCCGGTATTGATAAGCAATTGGCGGTAGAAGTACTAAATCCACTTTCAAAAGACCACCAACTAATGAGGCAGAGTCTTGTGCCTGGCTTAATCAATGCCTGTGGCTACAACCAAGATCGTGGCCGCAAAGATGTCTGGCTCTTCGAGTACGGACGCGTTTACTTTAAAGAGCTACAAAAAGAGAACAAAAGTACAGGCGTGCGCGAAGACAATCACTTGGCGGGCCTGGTATCAGGCCAACGCTTCAAATCTATCAATCAAAATAGTCCGGCTGTTGATTATTCCCTGGCCAAAGGCATGGTCGAAAATTTATTGAGCTCTCTAAATATTGACGAGCGAAAGCTGGCCTGGCGATCAATCACAGATAACGAAAGTAATTCGATGCCATGGCTGCATCCTTATAGAACGGCAGTACTGACACTGAATCGCCCGGCCAAACCAAACCCTAATAAAGATGCCAGCGCCACCAGCTTGTTTGAAAGCAATATTGCCCTTGGCTACGTCGGCGAATTGCATCCCCGTTTTGCCGACAGTAAAGGCCTGAGAGACAAAGCCTTTGTTTTTGAACTTGACATTGATCGCCTTAAGAAGGAACGCAAACCGAAAAAATTTGCAGGCATTGCCACCAGCCCTGAAATAGTTCGAGACATCACCGCTGACTTTGATGCGACTGATAAAGATGTTTCATATGAGCAAGTGTCAAAACTAATCTGGAAACAAGCAGGCAGTAATCTGCGAAATAGCGAATTGGTGAGTGTTTATAGGGCCTCAGCAGAATCAAAGAAGTATTCTATGACTTGCCGCTTGACCTTCCAACATCCAAGCGAGACCCTAACAAACGAAGAAATCGACAAAGTTCTTACGACCATTCGTGAAAGTTTGAGCCGCGATTTGGCTGCGTCGTTTAGACTATAAGCTTAGAAAGCTTTTGAATACCGAGCTGTTAGTAATTGCTTCGCCGGGTATAAAAAGCTTGGGACAACGAAGAGTAGACAGGCAAAGGTAGACTAGCAAAGATTCATGCACAGGCTCAAATTCCGGAAAAGTTGGATAGGCTTGCTGGCTTTGGTCGGTGGAGCAATCATCATGACCGTGATTCGTCTGAATCCGTTCAGCACAGGAACGACCTTTGACTTGCCGTTTCTTTGGGTAATACCAGCCCAGCTTCTCCTGCCTTTATTCGTCGCGTTTTATCAGTACCGAGCTTGCCCGACAGTCCAGCAGTTTGCCGGTTACCTCTGGCTCTGCTCCATGATTTGTTTTATGGGAACTCTTGGCAATATATTCGGCGATCCCATGGCGATAATCCAGCAAGATTGGCTGGTGCATTTCAACGCTATACAACTTGGCGTCATGAACATTGCCTCTTTAATGGCTGCCATCAATTTAATGCAAGCCGAAGAAATGTCGAGCTTTGCCGACGCCAAAGTAGCAGAAGCACAGCTAGGCCGCTTGAAAGCTGCCAAAGTTGACCCAGAAGCCCAAATTAAATGGGAAAAAGCAGCTTCCCACGCTCAAGCTCAAGCAGACGGACGCAGCTTACGCTCAACCATGACCAATTTGAAAGCGATAAGCTTGCAAGACCCTTCGCAAACTCTGACATCGCCATCATCGATGCCCAAAGAGATGCCCAAGAGACCAGCGGAGCCAGCTGCTGAAGCTGGCAGTTTAGCTAGCCTCTTAGACCGCATCGGAGATGAGCCCGCCGCTGTAGCTGGCGAAGATCTTTTAGAAATTAACGAGTTCGAGCCCAGTCCCGCTGTTGAAACTATTGCTGCCAAAACGGAAGCGGCAGAACCAGCCTACGCACCATTAGAAAGTAGCTACGAGTTTGGCATTGCAGCCAAGCTGGGTGAACTAGATACAGCTGCAGAAGTTGCTGAACCAGTAAAAGAACCTGTTAAGGAACAGAGCAGCGGCATGATGGGCGCCTTCAAGTCCACCAGCCAATCGACCAAAGAACCTACACCAGTAGAACCAGTGGCCACAGCTACATCACAAGCCAGTCCTCAAGCAGCAGCTCAAGCCGCTTCGCAACCGAGCCAAGCCAATGCAGCACCTGCTGCGCCGACTTCTTCACCAAGCGCAACGCCTGCGCCAGTCGACTCGCAATCGGCTAGTGCTTCGAGCACACGCTTGCAAGCAATGAAGCGTCGCAACACCAGCACCTTCACCAAACTTCAGTCGCTTTCTTCTAGCACGTCACTAAAACAACAGCCGCTTGATACTACTCCGCAAAATGAACCAGACAGCCTCAAGAGTCTCCTAGATAGACTTGATGACGATCATGTTCAAGAACCAGCACAACCACTGACACCACCAGTAGAGCTAGTGCTCGATACGGTCTTCAAAGCCGATGGCCATCTTGAAGTTGCTGCACCTGCAGTGGAGAAGGCTGCAGTTGAAGAAGTCAAAGCTGTAGCAGAGCCAGCAGTAGAAGCCGCAGCTGAAACAACAACCACATCTAGCGCTGGACATTCTAGTATCAGTGAACGCTTGACGGCAGCGCCAGCAGTCGAGGCCGCTGCCGAGATTGAGACAGAAACACCGCTGACAACTACACCGTCACTCGCCAATCTACTTGATAAAGCTGAAGAGATTCAAGAACAAGAAGCAGAAGTTCTCTTCGCTGGTGGCGTCGATCAAGACATAGACAACCTCTTCTCCGACCTGACACCGGCTGAAGCACAACAAGAAGTAGAGAAGAAAGTCGAACCCGCTCCATTGCCATGGAACGATCCTATTGCCGCCCTTGAGTTTCCCAAAACTGTCGAAGTTGATCTCAGCCCACTACTGAGCGAACCACTAGAGACAGCCCAAGAAGCCGAGCAAAGCCTATCTGCTCCCGTAGAAGTAGAAGAACCAGAACAAGAAGAAGAAGAAATTTCCGGTAGCCTCTTTGACGGTGGCTTAGACACGGACATCGACAATATCTTCTCAGAGTTGGCCCCACCTGAGGCTCAGCAAGAAGTATCTCGCGTAGTCGAACCATCTAAACCAGCAGAAGTAAAAGAAGCTGAAGAAGATGCCGAAGAATCTGAAGGCGCACTATTTGATGGTGGAGTCGATTCAGAGATAGACGATATCTTCTCGAACCTAGCTCCGGCAGAGGCTCTCAAAGAAGTAAAAGATGTTCTCAAGCCAGCCGAAGCAAAAGCAGCAAAAGTAGCAGAAGACGAAGACAGTGAAGATGAGGACGGCGAAGAAGAGAGCCTATTCGGTGAAACTCTTGGTGAAGATCTAGACAACATCTTCTCTGGCTTGACCGATGGCCAACAGCTGGAAGTCAGCCCTGAGACCCTAGCCAAACTGAAACAAGCGCTGCCAGCCAGTGAACAGGTAGCAGAAGCCACACCCCCTTCACCCCGCGCCACTGGCGACATGCCAGCACTAAGCGTGGAGAAAGCTGAAGCAATTAAGGCGGAAGCTGAGCTAGAAGCTAAACAAGAAGCTAAACCTGAAGTTAAAGAAGAAGCCAAACCAGAAGCGAAGCCCGAAGCCAAAGAAGAAGCTAAACCAGCGAGCCCAGACAAGAGCTCACCAGACTACAAAGAAGTAAAAGAATTCGGCCGCCTCTCCACTAGATCTGGATCGCTGAAATCAGCACCTGAAGCCGTTGGCACGATGAAGACAATTGGCAAGCTTTTGCTCGACGTCAAAGCTGTTGAGAACATCATCAAAAGTGGCGAGACCAAAAAGATCGGCAGTGGCTTATCTACAGCCAAAGTAATTAGCGCTGCCCGTGGTGAGGGAATTAGAAATATTCTGGTGGCCATCGACGGCTACGAAGGCGTTGCTGGCAGTTTGATTGTTGGCCATGATGGTCTTGTCATTGCCTCCACCGTAGGTAGCGGATGGGACAAGGACATGCTCGGAGCACTTTCGACAGCATTACTTTCAACTTCAAACCTGGCCACTAAAAAACTAGAAATCGGCAAGCTCAAACAGATGGTATTGCTCACAAAACTCACCACCGACCAAGGTGACGTCATGAAAACCACGGTCCTCACTGATGTTGAAGTGGGAATTCTTGCGGTATTCCTCGAGCAGACAGATCTAACCAAAATCGATGGCTTGCTAACCACAATTCACTCCACTATCCACGGCACCTAAAAAGTCACAACCTTTATCTTTTTAGATCACTTAGCAGGGCAAGTCTTCTGTAAGAATGCTTCTAACATGCTCTAGTTAGGAGATATTCACATGACATCACCACAAGCAACCGCCGTATTATTGAAAGAAGGTGCCACAGCGCCAGCATTCGACCTGCCTGCCTTCGTTCACGGAGAGGCCGTGGGCAACATCAAATTGGCTGACTATAAAGGGTCAAAGAACGTCATTTTAGCCTTCTATCCTAAAGATGACACCCCAGGCTGTACTAAGGAAATGTGCGCCTTCTCCGAAGACCTCGAAAGCTTTGCCAAGCATGACACGCAACTGCTTGGCATTTCTACAGACAGTGTTGCCGCTCACGAAAAATTTGCCGCCAAGTTCAGCTTAAAACAGCCTCTCCTGGCCGACCTTAATGGTTCAGTGGGCAAGCTCTACGGCACTGTCAGCGAAGGCAAAGCCACCGCTAGCCGCGTATTGTTTGTCATAGACAAGCAAGGTGTCATTCGCCACGTTGTAGAAGGCATGCCAACTAATGCCCAGCTGCTCGAAGTAGTACAAGCGATCAAATAGAAGCCACTATTGACTCTTGCCTGCCTTGTTCAACTCGTCAATAACCAGTGGAACAGTGATTACTTCAGGCAGAACAATTGGCGACTGCGCTTTTCCTGCTGGGAAAATAACATATAACGGAACTCCTGCGCGACCAAACTTGCTCAGGAGTTTTGTTATATCAGGGTCTTGCCGTGTCCAATCAGCTCTCATTTTGACCACATTAAGCTCTTTCAGCTTAGCCTGCACGTCGCTGTTACTCAACACGGTTTTTTCGTTGACCTGACAGGTCTGGCACCAGTCAGCAGTAAAATCGAGCAAGACTGTCTTATTGGCTGTGAGCAGCTCGTTTAGGGCTGAAACGCTGAATGGTTGCCAGTCAGTACTGTCACCGCTGGTGGTGACAGTCTTTTCAGCGCTAATATTATTGTTTAAGGCCGCCATAACTTGAGGCTGAGCAAAAATACAAAGCCAGCTAACAGCAGCCAGCACGATGGCGGCTAGGGCATAAACTTTCGCTTTCCTGGCAGCGGTGCTAGTTAAATCGGTAAAGGTGGCCACAATCCAAGCGCAAAAAGCCAGGGTAACTAGCCAATAGTTGATAAAAGAAGCAGGTTCCGCACCAATCTGTCTGGTTAAAACATAGTCAAGCCAGACCATGGTGGCAAGCAAGATAAAGCCCATCGATTGCTTAAACTTTTCCATCCAGGCGCCGGGCTTAGGCAACTTCTGTAACCACGCCGGATTAAGCGTCAGAAGCAAATAGGGAAGCGACATACCGAGACCAGCAGCAAAAAATATGGAAAGCACCACATAGGCTCTGTCTCTTATACACATCTG
>CAJXZK010000131.1 GCA_913063055.1 uncultured bacterium | reverse complement strand
GGCGACACTCACCTAGGCGGAGATGACTTCGACCATTGTGTAGTGACCTGGGTGGCCGATGAGTTCATGAACCTAGAAGGCATTGACCTGCGCAAAGACAGACAAGCTTTACAACGTCTGACTGAAGCCGCTGAAAAAGCCAAAATCGAATGCTCTTCAGTTACTGAAACCAATATTTCTCTACCGTTCATCACCGCTGATGCTTCTGGTCCTAAGCACCTTGAGATGAAGCTCTCGCGCTCACGCTTCAACGAGCTAACCAGACATTTGGTAGAGCGTTGCCGCATGCCGATGGAACAATCTCTTAAAGATGCCAAACTGACTTATGACAACCTCGATGAAGTTGTATTGGTTGGTGGTTCTACTCGTATTCCAGCCGTGCAAGAGCTTGTTAAGCAAGTAACTGGCGGTAAAGAGCCTAACCAGAGCGTTAACCCTGACGAAGTGGTTGCCGTTGGCGCTGCTATTCAAGCCGGTGTATTGGGCGGTGAAGTTAAGGGCGTTGTGCTCCTCGACGTTACCCCTCTATCGCTCGGTATTGAGACCATGGGTGGTGTCATGACCAAACTGGTCGATCGCAACACCACAATTCCAACTCGCAAAACTGAAGTGTTTTCAACCGCTGATGATAACCAAACAGCCGTTGATATTTACGTCTTCCAGGGTGAGCGCCCGATGGCTCGCGACAACAAACTACTAGGCAACTTCCGTCTCGATGGTATTCCACCATCTCAGCGTGGCGTTCCCAAAGTAGAAGTTACTTTCGATATTGACGCCAACGGTATTATGAACGTCACAGCTCGTGACCAATCTACCGGAAAAGAGCAACGCATCACTATTACCGCTTCTACCAACCTGGGCAAAGAAGACATCGAGCGCGCTATTCGCGAAGCCGAGTCTTATGCTCAAGACGACAGAAAGCGCAAAGAAGAAGCCGACGTCAGAAACGAAGCAGACAGCATCTGTTATGCCGTTGAAAGACAAGTCAAAGAGCTTGGCGATCGCGTCACCCCAGGTGAAAAGTCTCGCTGCGAAATGCTCGTTGGCGATCTGCGCGACAAGCTCAAAGAAGAAGCCGATCTGGAAACCATCAAGAGCATCATGAACGAACTCAGAGGAGCTCTCGTTCTATTGCAACAAGCCGCTCACCAGCGTGATGGTGGTGGCGAGGGTGGTGAAGGCGGAGCTGGCTACGATGGCGGCGGTTACGAAGGTAACGGCGGCAACGGAGCTGGTTACGAAGGCGGCGGATACCAAGGTTCTGGCGATGATGTCGTCGACGCTGAGTTCCGCGCTTCCGAAGACTAAGCTCTCGGGGCTGTCCAACAGTTGAAGAATATAGAACCGCTCCTGCCGTAGATAAATCTACAAGGAGCGGTTTTTTATTGCAGAGTTTTTGCCTTGAGAGTGTCTCTAAGCTTGGAGTGGCGGCACGGTTTGACATCTCTGCTATGCTGAAGATGTGAGCAATCAGGACGATAAAGAGATGAAGTTACGACAATTTACTCACCCTTGGGTTATTGCTTTAGCTTGCAGTCTATTTGTACAGAGCGGAGCTTTAGCCCTGAAAGCAAAGACTACCGACGCTGCTTCTTTAGGCACGACTGATAAAGCCGGGGCTTTGAGTGAACAAGCCCTGGAAAAAGAGATACTGATTTTAGAAAATCGCTTTTTCTTTCATCACTATGGTCATGACCCCATTGAAAAGCGGCTTGAGCGCCTGGAGTTATTGACCCTGGGAGCCTCCCAGTATGGAAGCAATGGCGAACGCTTGAGTCATTTGAAATCTGCCATTGTGCAACGGGACAAGCAGGCAGCGCAGATTATGGCTGACCATAAAGCGGAACAGGCCCGTATTGCTGCAAAGAGCGATGGCGGGGCAAAGGCTGGCGCTAAAAATGAGACTAATTACCCAGTGCTTTCTACTCTTGAATGGCGAATTTTAAAAAAGACCTACTCAGGCGAGACTATTGATCAGAGGCTAGACCGTCTAGAATCCCAGCTCTTTGGCATGCCCGCCCAGGCTATGTCATATGTCGACCGCATCGAGCGTTTGAAAAAGACAGCGGGAGTTGGTTCAGAGGCGTTTTCGGCTTCAAGATTTGGTCCTGGAGCTGGATTTAACTCAGGATCGCCTGTTTCACCTGGAACCGCGGGACCTTACACTGCTATTCGCAAAGGACCGATGCCGCGTGCTGGCTCAGGTTCTGGTTCAGGATCTGGTTCATTGTTTGGCAGCCTGACTGAAAATGGTTCGCCATTTGCTGGCTCTCCCTTTGCTGGATCTCCTTTTGCCGGTTCTCCATTTGAAAATTTCTCAGAGTTTGATGAGGGCTCTCTGACCGATCGTCTTTTGCCCGAAATGCCGGACATGCAAAATTTTACCGATATCGGTAAATTGCGGGAATTTGCCGCTAGGCCCGGTGGCGGTGGATTTTCTGGTCAAGAGATTCATATTCGCATCGGCCCTGACGGTACCACTAGCTCGGTGCGCAACTTCGGACCCGATGGAGTCACTGGTTCCACCAATAGCTTTGGACCGACTGATAATATTTTCGAACAGCTACAGAAACCAATGTTCGAATTCTTCAAAAACTTTGGCTTTGGGCCTTTTTCCGGTGGTTCTCGGTCTGGATCGGTTACACCGCCATCTTCTTTAAGCCCACCAATAAACGATTTGCCAAATTTAAATAAGCGCCCTACCCGCGAGGAGATACCTCCTTACTCCGATCCCAATTCGATTTGACGTTGATCTTAGAAATGGCTAACATTCAAGGCTGTAAAGTTGACTAAAATAGTCAAGTGCTATTTGGAGATCCTCTTTAGTTGTCTGCCCCTTCAGCCTCCACTACAACGCCGATTAAATCGTCGACTACAGCCGGGATAGCAGGAACTAAGCTTCATCCTGAGCTTTTGCCTGGCAAATATTCAGGGCAAGGAGAAGACAAAGGCTCCAAACCTGGCTGGAAGCGTCCAATTAGCTGGGCTCTGGCAATTTTTACTGTGATCAATCTTGGTCTGGCTCAAGTTTCAAGTATTCAACAAGAGCGTTCTGCCCGCAGTGCTGGTGGAGATTTCTGGACTAATCCTGCGTTGATAGATTTGGCTATCAAAGAGTACAAAGCGCAAAAACCACCGGCCAATGTCGTGCTTTTGGGCTCTTCTCTAATGATGTTTCCTTTCTGGGCCATGGACGCTTCCTTCGATCCAAAGATTGCCGACATCGCTCACTATCATAAGTCTGTAGCGCTCCAGGCTGTTTTAGAAAAGAATGGCATCAAGAATAGCTCTGTCTTCTCCCTGGCTAGCGCTGGGCAGATGAGTTCTGATGCTTTTCTCTATGCCAGTGAATTTCTCAAAGGCGACACCAAGCCTGAGGTTGTCGTTTGGGGAATCGCTCCCCGCGACTTTGCTGACGACAACGTCAAAAGCCCTATGGCTACAGTTTCGTTTAAACAAATTGTCGACCTGCATAACTTCTCTAGTTATGCCAAAACATTCTTGCCTCGATTTGAAGACAAGGCCGAATTTATTGCTAACCACAGCTGCTTCCTCTATGGGCGCCGTTGGCGCTTCCAGAAAGAAGCCGACCGTACTTTAGAAAAAATCAGTGCCGCTGTGGCGCGGGTTATTGTTGGCAAAGCGGCAGATAGTAAAATAACTGCCACTGGTGCCACTGCTGGCGGTGCGGCGTCGCTGCCGGCGGCTGCGACAACAACCGCGACAACAGCTGCTCTGTCAAAAGATAGTGCCAATACACCAGACTTATCAATCTCATCTCTGCTTGCCGGAACTGCTGAGCAACGCTGGGAGACCAGCACAAGAGAGTATCGTGGTCGCTATAAAAATATTGCCGAGCGTGACTTGAGCGTGCAAATGTCTTGTTTAGACAATACTCTTAAAATTTGTCAGGAGAGAGGAATTAAGGTAGTCCTCGTCAATATGCCACTGACCAAGCTCAATCAAGGTTTAATGGCTGATGGGTTCTATCAGCGCTTTAATCAGCAAGTGAAAACTCTAGCCAGCGCCTACGGGAAAGATGTTACTCTGGTAGATATGACCAATCAAAGTCAGTTTCAAGAAAGCGACTTTTGGGATACTGTCCATATGAATCACATTGGCGGCTCTAAATTGATTGGTGGAATATTACCGGCCATCCGTAGCTATTTGAACAAGTAATGAAGAAAAAAATTCCTTCTATCATTCTCTTCTTCGTCGGCGTATCTTTCTTCTTTGTGGCCAATTATTTGTCCACATCCGAGCAAGAAAGCGGTGCTATTGCTGCCCTAACTAATATAATTTTTGGCGCTGGTGGCTGTATTACCATCGTGCTCTCAGTAATTATGTTTTTCAATACTAAAGATGACGACGATATAGAGTCAGGCTGAGCTATTCGGAGGCTGTCATAGCCAAGATGCGATCGCCGATGGCAATGCGCTGCACGACATCAAGGCCCTGAATGACGCCACCAAATACAGTGTATTGATTGTCGAGCTGTTGCTTCGGTCCAAGAGTAATATAAAACTGACAGCTAGACGAATCGCGGTTGTTAGGCTTTCTCGCCATGGCCACGACACCGGCGGCGTTGTGCCGAGCGAAGGGCGATACTTCTAAGGGCAGGTAGCGCGGTTGGGTTTGGCCAGGTGGAATGTAGTCTCCTGTGCCGTTGCCGTTGGGGCAACCACCTTGTACAACGAAGCCTGGCTCGACGCGGTGGAAGGTGAGGCCGTTATAGAAGCCTGATTTGACCATTTGTAAAAAGGCTTTGACTGTAATTGGCGCATGCTGCCGGAACAGGCGCATCACAATTGTGCCCTTATTGGTCTGGAGAGTTACCACCGGGTCCGTTTGGCCGCCCTGATTGTTTTGATTCCCTTGGTTTTGACCCTGGGCTGCTAGCTGTTTCTGCAGTGGTGTAGCTGCGCCTGGTGGCTGTTGCCCGGGTTGAAGGAAGGCCGATGAACCTTGGGGCGGGGCTGCCATCTGTTGACCGGGATAACCGGGATAACCGGGATTGGCACCGGCCGCTCCTGGTGGGCCCGAGCCTCGACCGGGAACGCTAGTACCTGGAGGTAGGCGCAGACGGTCTGCAGCTTTCATCATAAAAGGATTGGGCTGATTGGGGTTGTTCATGCCCGGAATTGCCCCTGCGCCCATATTGGCACCCATATTGGTCATGCCTGGAGCTGGGGTATTGCCCAGGTTGGGGCTGCTGGCTGCCGGAGTCACTGGAGGGTTGTAGCGGGCTGGCATTGGTAGCGTAATTTCAGGCGGTACAAAATCGGGGTCTGTCTTATCCGCTAAAGCGCCATTGACAGTGCCGCTCAAAAGCAAAATGAGAGCCAGGCTGGATAACTGCATCTTGCGAGGTATAGCAATTTGATTTACCAGAGCCATTTATTACCTTTGAATTTGACTGAAATTGAATTTGATTGATTTAGATGTGATAGCGGAAGCTTTTTTCATAGCCAAAATCTGTCCAAACGTCTGCGTGGCTATGGGTTTGCAGAAGAGATGCCGGTAAATCTAGAGTAACTGGTCCGTCGAAAGCGCGCTCGACAATGCTTCGCTTCGCCTCAGAGCTGGCCATGAGTATTATTCTAGCGCTGCAGAGAATAGTTTGCAGTCCCATGGTTATACCCGTATGTGGGGTGCTCTCCAAGCTGCCGAAAGCTTTCTGGTTGGCTATTCTTGTAGATTCGGAAAGCCAGGTGCAATGGGTGTAGCTCAGGGCCATAGTGCCTGGTTCGTTGAAGGCGATATGGCCATTGCTGCCAATACCCAAAACGGTCAAATCAAGCCCGCCGCAGCTTTCAATTAGTAAATCGTAGTCTTCAGTCTGGCAGGGATTTAAGCGATTATCTAGGGGCAAATTGGTGTGGCTATAGAGGTGCTTTTCTAAAAAAGCCTCAAAAGTATGCTCACGGTTGACATTGAAATAATCATCGAGGGCGAAGCAGAGCACCTGTGACCAGTCGATGGCGGGTGCATCGCTGTCGGCATACTGGCCTTGCCCCGACGACCAGTTGGCCAAGATGTGATAGGTCAACAGTGGTGTGTTTCCGGTCGGTAGTCCCAGGCAGCACTTTGGTTTAATTCTGATTTGTTCAGCGATGGCATGGGCCACCTTGAGGCTAAGTTGTTCATACGATGCAGGTTGCATAATTGGCGCCAAGTCTCAGCCTGTTTTATTATTGAAAAGGTGCGGTAAGTAAATATGCATAGAAGCTTTAGTTTCGGAACAATGCTTCTATGAATATCGACTTTTATTATGTCATCTAGTCGTTTCTTTGAGGCCACTTTAGGTTGTATAGCAGCAGAAATAGCCAGACCGCATTGAGCAACCGAGCCAAGGCTCTTGGGCAATTTAGTCGTTTCAAAGGGGCGACGGCGACCCTGGCTATCGTTGCAGCGCTTTCCTTGCTGCTCTCCCCTCTGGCGCTCGAGGCCCATGGCCAAACACGTAAGCTCCAACGGGCGACTTTTCAAAGTTTCTCTAATCCGGGTGGCGGTACACCGCAATTGCAGCACACCAACGGGCTGCACCTGACCGAGGGCTATGACCGTGCGCCTGGAACTAATTCGACGGCTTACAATCCCGGCGAGCCTAGTCTCAATATGGGATTAGTGCGCTGGGAGAGCAAGAAAATGCCGCTTAAGATTTGGATTAGCCCCGGTCTTAAGTTGCCTGAGATGCCCTTTGGTGAATTGCAGAAGGTGCGGCCAGATCAAGTTTATTCAATGCTTTGTCAGCCCGAAGGCTTCTCTATTTTAGAGAAAGCTCCGCAGTGGACCGATGAAACTAACTTTCAGGTGGCGGCTGGTATTGAGCAATGGCGACAGTTTGAGCGTGAGGGCATTTTTCGCTTCGGCTTTGTCGATGATCCCAAACAAGCCCAAATACTAGTTTTCTTTGTCGATTCTTTTAAAGACTCAACTAGCCCTGGCGGTATCATGGTTGGTGGCAATACTTGTGCCCAGGTTTATCCATTTGAGCAAGCCCAGCGCGTTAACATTCAGCAGAAGCCAGTAGTTATTGAGCTTTCGACGCTAGTGGCCTCAACTCCTGAAAAAATGATTGGTGCCTCTGCTCACGAATTCGGTCATGCTCTTGGGATTAAGGCCCACAGCCCCTACCGCGACGATATTATGCATGAAAATAGGGTCGTCAATCAGCTTTCACCAGCCGACAAAACCACCATTAGAAATCTCTATCGCAGTAAGCCCGCATATGTTATGTAGCCTGTGATTTAGATTAATCAGCAGCTCAGACTTCTTTTTCTTCTGTGATTACCATGGCTATTTCCATCAATAGCCTCTTCATCTTTGCCAATTCGCCTTGCAATTGCTCAAGCATGACCATGCGTACGGTTAAATTATCGATAGACAACCCTTTCTTCTGTGGCGAAGTGGCCGTAATTACGTCAATTTCTTTCGAGCTTGCCTTGTCAGTGAATGATGGAATGTTTTTGTCTGAGATCCAGCGGGCTATTAGCTGCTCTTTGCGAGTCTGGCCGGCGCTGTTACCTTCACTGGCTGGCACAGTGTTGAGAAACGACCAGACTGATTTCGGGTAGTCAATATCTTGGTTGATTGGCCGGTCAAAGATCTTGGCCAACATATTCGGTTCACATTCAGATCTTAAGCGCTTGCCGCTATAAGCTTTCAGTGCGTAGCCGGAAGCGATCGATGGCACGATACCAGCAGCGATACCAACAATACCTGACTGAATGGCATAGTTTGGATGCAGTGGAGAGACAATGGCTAGTGCTTCGCAAACTGTCCAGAGGGCGCCATTGAGAATGAAGCTTCCAGCATTGATACGGGCAACTAGCTTGTCTCTAGAGCCCTGCAGCGAAGATAGCACTTCGCTATAGAGATTTTGCTCTGCATCTATCTCGGCCAAAACAAAATCGATTTCAAGGGAGGTTCTGATCAGTATGCTCTGGGCCTTTTGCGTTAGCTCTAGTAACTCTTGTCTATCGCTGAGCGATTCTAAGGTGTTGCCACCGCTATGCTGGGATACTCTTGCGCGCAATTCTTGTAGGCGGCTAAGAATTGGTAAAAGATTCAAATTTTGGGCTAGTTGAAGGGTGTTGGGCGAGACTGTTTTGGCCTCAAGATTTATGCCCGTGCGCAATATTTGTTTGGGCACTTCAACTGAGTTTATCTGCGCTGTGGGCGGTGTTGCTGCTAATGCTGCCGATATGGACGTTAAGAGCAGGCTCTGGGCTGCAGCAACTGCAGCTATCAAAGAAACCGCGGTGAAACGGCGACCTGATTTCACTAGCAAACCTCCAAAAATTATTCAGTCTTTGACCGTTGCATTAGTCAAAGACTGAATAGTATCAAGGTTTCGAGGTTTTTAGATTGATAAGTCTATAACTATCGCTCTCTGAGTTTGCTTTAACCTGGCTAGACTTCTTTCTCATCAGTAATAACCATGGCTATTTCCATCAGCAGGCGCTTCATCTTTGCCAGCTCGCCTTGCAATTGCTCCAGCATCACCAGGCGGACATTGAGATTGTCTATTGATAGGCCTTTCTTCTGAGAGGCTGTGGCCGTGATAATATCGATTTCTTTTGAGTTCGATTTGTCGGTGAAGGATGGAATGTTTTTGTCAGATATCCAGCGGGCTATCAGCTGCTCTTTGCGTGTTTTGCCTGAGCTCTCTGAACCGCTTTCTCCAGCTGGTGTTGTGTTGAGAAAAGCCCATACTGATTTGGGATAGTCTATGTTTTCATTGATTGGTCGATCGAATATTTTGGCAAGCATGTTGGGATCTGCTTCAGAGCGCTTGTGTTTGCCGCTGTATACCTTTAGAGCATAACCTGATGCAATAGAAGGTACTAAGCCGGCGCAAATCCCCACAATTCCAGATTGAATGGCGTAATTTGGGTGTTGCGGGGTTGGAATCGCTAAGGCTCCGTTCACGGCCCAGAGTGCACCATTTAAAATGAAGCTTCCAGCATTGAGCCTTGCTACTAACTTATCTCTTGAAGCTTGAAATGACGACAGAACTTCGCTGTAAATGTTTTGCTCTGCGTCAATTTCTGCTAACACAAAGTCAATTTCTAGAGAGGTGCGGATGATGATATTTTGTGCCTTTTGTGTTAATCGAATTAGTTCTTGTGTGTCGCGAATTGATTCTATGGAGTCGTTAGATTGCTGCTGCGATGTTTTTGCTTTTAACTCCTGTATGCGGCTTAGAATTGGTAGCAAATTTAAATCTTGGGCAAGCTGAAGCGTATTTGGCGAGACAGTCTTAGAATCCAGATTGATACCGGTGCGCAGTATCTGTTTTGGTACTTGAACTGAGTTTATCTGTGGGTTTGAGGGAGCGGCAGCAGCGCAGGGCAGCAAGGTATTTTGATTGGCAACAATGGCGGCCAGCAAACAAATTATGCTGAATTTTTTTGTGGTTGCGACTTTACTAGTCTTTCTCGCCCGCATTGGTGAATACTCCATTTGGATAATCATTGTTTTGATCAGAGCTTGATTGGCGACTGATTTCTATTTAGTCTGTTTTAGCTCTGTCTTTGACTTGTGCCAATATAGCTATTAGCCGATCAAGAAAGTATCAAGATTGGCTTGCGGCTATAAAAATGGCATAAAGAACAGCGCTTGGCAGCGCGGTGAGAAGTAGAATGTCAGCGGCTTATGCGATTAGTCAAAACGAAAATTAGTTGTTCGTGGTGACGAAGCGATAACCAATTCTTGTCTCTGTTTGAATTAGCTGAGGGCGGGTGGGATCGCTTTCAATTTTATTGCGCAGATTGGCAATGTGCACCCTTAGCGAGTGATGGTCATCGGCGTATTCAACACCCCAAATCTTAGTAAGAAGCTGCCTGTGGGTAAGCACTCGATTCGCGTTGTTAATAAGCATATGTAAAAGGTCATATTCTTTGGGCGTTAGATGAACAACGTCACCAGATACGGTGACAATACGTTTGTCGAAATCTACCACTAGATTGCCTTCACTAAAGATTGGGGTGCTTAGCGATGCTTCTGCCCCCTTGGCCCGTCGAATAATCGCTCTTATCCGTGCCAATAATTCACCGACACCAAAGGGTTTAGTGATGTAATCGTCGGCGCCACAGTCTAGAGCTTTGATTTTGTCTTCTTCGCTGTCTCTAACTGATAGCACAACTATGGGCACCTGACTCCAGCTGCGAATTTGGCGGCAAACTTCGAAACCGTCCATCCCTGGCATGGCTAAGTCAAGTACGACTAGTTCAAATGGTTCTGTGGCCATCTTGTCGAGACCTTCTTCACCACTACCTGCCAAGCTGACAATGTACTCATTGCGTTCTAGGCCCATCTTGAGAGCTCGTCTTATTTGAGGTTCGTCATCGATGACCAGTACTTTCATAATCTATGATATTTTCTCAATTGGTAGTTTGACTTCAAATACGCTGCCGCCACCTACTCTTGGTACCATGGTGAGACTGCCGTGGTGGGCTTCGACTAATGCTTTACATATTGCTAGACCAATTCCGACTCCGGGTGTAGCTGTTTCTTTTAGTCGCGGATTTCTGTAAAAGCGCTCAAAAATTCTACCAGCATCTTCTGGCGTGACACCGATGCCTCGGTCTAAAACGCTCAGTACTACTTCGTCATCAAGAGTGCTTACTGAAATTTCCACAAGGCTGTCTTTCTCGGAGTATTTTAGGGCATTTTCAATCAAGTTCTTAATTACTTGCTCAATTTGTACCGGGTCGACGGTTACTTCCGCTAGATCTCGCGGCAGGCGAACTGTAATGCGCTTATTATCTTCAGCTGAGAAAGATGCCAGGGCCGAGCCGATTATTTCAGAGAGGGAGCTACTTTCTAAGTGGGGCTTCCAGGCATCGGCTTCCAGTCTCGATAAATTGAGAATATTGCCAACCATTCTGTTAATGCGATCGGCCTCTTGCTCGATTCCTTGCAGTAGCTGCTTGGCTTCAGCGCTGTCTAGTTCTTGGGGCGACTCTTGCAAAAGGGCTGAAACGGCAGCTTTGATACCAGTCAGAGGGCTGCGAAAGTCGTGGGATACCATTGATAGCAAAGCTGTTTTTAGTTTGTCGGCTTCTTTTAGAGCTTGTGTGCGCGACTGCTCTTTCATCAGCTCTTCTCTTTGCAAAATAACCACCGCATGGTTGATTAAGGCATCGATCAGGCGCTTTTGTTCTTCGCTTTCTTCAGTCTTATCGTTGAGTTTGACATAGACTGCACCAGCTTGGTTGCCACCATGAGCGACAGGTGTCCAGCCGCGTTCGCTGGAAGAGTCTCCTCGTGCGCTGACCAGGTGTTTGTCTATTTCTGCCAGCAGTGATTTTTTATCAGTGTCACCGCTAGAGCTAATACTGGCTCGCAGTAAAACTTTGCCATCTTGATCAAATGAAATTACAGCAGCCGTATCGATATCTGCCACCCGATGAAGTTGCTCTAGTACTTCTGTCAGTGCTTGTTCTGTGGTCAACTGCGATGAAACCGCCCAGCTTGCTTTGGCTAAGGTTTCGGTTTCAGTCTGCCTTTGTCGCGCTTCGGCCGCGGCCGCTCGCACTCGGGAGGTGAGCTGGCCGGTAATTGTTGAGACCAAAAGAAACATACATAAGGCCAAGACTTCTGAGGCGCTATGAACTGATAGGGTGTGCTTCGGCTCCACAAAAAACCAGTCGAAGGCAGCAAAGGACAGCAGCGAAGAGACCACCGCTGCAGAACGACCGACATATAGGCCCAGCAAGAAAACCACAAGCAAATAGAGCATAGAGACATTGGCCAGTACGCTATCGAGATGGAATACTGTGATTAAACCAGTGACAAAAATGACGCTGGCTATACCGATGCCGTGTTTCCAAAGTTGTCGCATGTCTTGTTTAGCCGACGTGAACCACTGGTCTCTTTTTTAGATCTTTTTCGACGCTGCGAAGAATTTCTCTTGTTAGTGGCGCTGTTTCGCCTTCGCCAAAGAAGATGTATTTGACAGCATACATAGCTGGGCTGCCTTCAGTCCAGCCGAAGTATACATGAGGATTGATACCCGTTGACTGGCGCAACGAGAGTAGTAGGGCGGCAATGGCGTTGGGCACAGCTGGGCTCTGGCAGCGCATGATTTTGTATTCGCCTATTTTGACGCCACTGACGTCAAGTACTTCGTCTTCAAATTCTGAGGGGTCAAGGGCGCTTACTTCCAGAAATATGACGTGGTCGCAGCTCATATTGAGGCCGTGGGTTTCTTTCAGTTCGGCCATTTTTGCGGCGTAGCTTGCTCCCCCTGGGCGGTGGGCGATGATTCTTAAGGGCTTGTCGCTATTGCTTAGAATGAAAGAAGCAGCTGTAGTGTCAAGACTTACGTCTTTGATACGTAGCTCAAGCGATCTTGCTATGCGTGAGCAAAGTGAAATAGCCAAAATCGTGCATATAAAGAAACTGGCTATTTGAATACCATCGGGACGCTCAACAATATTGGCCCCAGTGGTGTAGAGCAGAATGGCTGTCACTGCCATAAAGCCAAGACGCAATATAGCCGAACGTTTCCACATGCTCACGGTTACTGCAGCCGCTGCTGAGGTCATCAGTACTAAGACGCCGGTGGCATAGGCTGCCGCTTGGGCATCTACGTTTGCTTTGAAAATCAAAGTTACAGTTACTGTCACGGCAAAGAAGAACATCACTAGTGGACGAGTGGCTGCTGTCCATTCGGGTGCCATGCCGTATCGCGGTAGATATCTAGGCACCAGTGTTAGCAGACCGGCCAGTGCTGAGGCACCGGCAAACCAAAGAATGGCAATGGTGACAATGTCGTAAGCTGAGCCAAAGGTTGGACCCATATACATGTGGGCCAGGTAGGAAATTGCCCGGCCATTGGCTCCGCCCCCAGGGGCAAATTGGGCTGAGGGAATGAGCACAGTGGTGACAATGCTACTCGCCATCAACATTACGCTCATAATCAGCGCTGCGCTCAGTAAGAGCTTTCTGGTATTGGCTATGCGTTTTTTAGGCTGAATTGGATCATCGCTTTCGGCCCCGCGCACCAAGGGCATCACAGATACACCGGTTTCGAAACCAGATAAGCCAAGAGCCAGTTTGGGGAAGACCAGTGCTGCCGCTGCCACCATTGCTAGTGGGTTGAGATATTGGGTGTTGAGCTGGAGCTGCCAATTGCTGAGCAGAGCTGGGTTGGCCATGATTTTTTGACCACCAACTGTGAGCACGTATATGTTGAGGCTGATGTAGGCAATAACGAGGGCTGTGGAAATGCCAATGGCTTCTCTAAAGCCCATAAGGAAAACACCGGCCAAGAGCAAAAGTAGCAGGCTGGTACAGAATATGGGATTGTGAGGTACAAAATTGAGTTGTTGGACAACTGGGTTTTCTAAAATGTGCGAAGTGGCGTCAGCTGCTGAGAGTGTAATAGTAATGACAAAATCGGTGGCAGCAAAACCGAGCAGAACCAAGACAATTGTTTTGCCGATCCAGCCGGGAAAAAGTTTCTCTAGCATGGCAATACTGCCCTGTCCATGCGGGCTTTCTCGTGCTACTACCCAGTAGACAGGCAAGGCGCCAAACAGAGTGAGAAGCACCACTATTAGTGTTGCTACTGGCGAAAGAATTCCGGCTGCAAGAAAGGCAATGCCGGGCTGGTAACCCAGTGTAGAGAAATAGTCGACTCCGGTTAGACACATTACTCGCCACCAAGACGCTTGCTCTTTAGAGTGGTCTCTCTTGCTGGGTGTAATTTCTTGCTTTGTCGCTAAAGCGTTGTCAGCCTTTGTCAAAACAGTATTTTTACTCATTGAAAGTGGTATTCCTGGTTTATTGCTCTAGTTGAAAGCGCTTAGTGTCTGGCTGTAGCCGATGGCACGAGGTAAATTCGGGCAGGCTGCTTGCCCTCAGCTTTGGTCGCAGCTGGTCTTGGACTGCCATAAATAGATTGATTTTCTGGTGTGCTCATAGCTTCGTCATCGCCTTCGCCTTTGATGGCCTTTTCTACTTTGTTAAAGAGGTAGTCGAGGGCGTGACCTCCTAACCAGGCCATGAAAAAGAGCACTAAAATTAGAAGGATGTCCATTGCCCTGCCTCCAAAGCTGACACTTAATATCTAAGCTCTTATGTGGTCAATGAGGCATCAATTAAGGCGTTCAAGAGGTCAAGAAAGTATCAAGATGCTCTCAAGTATCTGTTAGCAGACGGCTTTGCCGTGGCAATGCAAATTTGCTCAAGGGGAAAAGCTTGAGCAGAACAGCTGGAAAAGCTTGAACAGAACTGCTTGAGCTGACCAGTGCCAATTGAGCAGTCCGTGTAGAACAGCTTGAGCCGAAAAGCCAATATTGTCCGAAGTCTTATCTAGCGCTGCGAAATCGGCACAGTTAAGTGCAGGTCGCCCATGCCAACAACGGCAAGGCTAGAGGCTGGAATAACAACATCGGCTGTGGGATCTAAGTTGCTTCCAGCGATTTTAATAGTTCCGCTAACCGAGGCTCCAGGGTTGACTGTCTTGCCTGAAAAACTGGCCTTGCCTTGTCTCTCGCCCTGGCTGGAGCTGCGCACGGACGCTTTCAAATTGGAAGGTAGTTTGATTTCTTGGCCGGTCTCGTTGATCAGAAGCACTTTTAGTTGAACGTCATCCTTTGCCGCTTTTACTCCTTGCAGCAGCAGACGCACAGAACCACTGGGTTGCCCCATCTGCTGACCAGGCATCATTTGTTGACTGGGCATTATTTGTTGAACGGGCATTGCTTGTTGGCTGGCCATTATTTGTTGACTGGGCATCATTTGTTGGTTGGCCATTACTTGTTGGCTGTCCATTACTTGTTGACCAGCCATCATCTGTGGTGGCATCGCTTGTACCGGAGCATTTCTGCTTTGCAGTTGCTGGATATATGAGTTTGCCTGAGAGAGCTGAGCTTGGAGCTGCTGATTGTTGGTTTGCAGTGAATTCATTTGGGCGATTTGATCGTACTGTGGTGCGGCCATTGGTTGAGTGGCTAGCTGTTGAGAGGCTATCTGCTGAGCCGCCAGCTGTTGAGGCGCCTGATATCCACCTTGCATATAGGCAGCTTGAGATTGTGGCGGGGCCTCGATGGGCACAGGTGATGGCATCGGCGCTGCACTGTAGGCTGTGTTGTATGCCGGAGCGACTTGAGCTGAAGTTGATGTCGCTGCCGCTGGCTGGGCTGCGGCCTTAGCTGCTGCTGGTTTGGTTGTGAATCGGCTGGCTGCTTTCTGTGCCGCTGTGACTAGGTCTTGCTTGTTGATAGTCTTGAGTTTTCCTGTCAGTAAAGCTGGCGCTGAGCCCGCGGTCATGCTAGCGAGAGAGCCAATTCCTGAGGTTTTGTAAGCTTCTTGAGCTTGCATGGCCCAGCTGGCATAACTGCTTGGTTGAGCTGCCGCAGCAGCCGCAGCCGGTGCTGCTGCGCTTGTTGCAGCGCTAGCTGCTGAACTAACAGTTGAACTTGTCGCAGCACTTGTCGCAGCCGGTGCTACGGTATTAGCTACGCTGGCACTGCTATTGGTGTTAGCCAGGGCCAATGCTGCGTTTTTCAGAACGTCAGCCACCGAG
>CAJXZK010000130.1 GCA_913063055.1 uncultured bacterium | reverse complement strand
TAATGATACGGCGACCACCGAGATCTACACCTCTCTATTCGTCGGCAGCGTCAGATGTGTATAAGAGACAGGCAGAAGCTTCATCTGGAGCAAATACTGATCGCCACGGACACGGCACCTGGGTCGCTTCCTGTGCGGTTGGTACCATGAACAATTCACAGGTTAGTGCTGGCATCGCACCGAAAGGAAGTATTTATCCCATTCGCATTGCCGATGGCGCACCTGGTACATCAGCTATGACCGACGATCTTTCAATCGCTTGCGCCATGTTCAAGGTCTTCACTTCTGGTGCCAGAATCGTCAATATTAGCTACGGTGGACCCTACTATGGTTTCCATAATGCGGCAATACATGCCCCTTTGCACAAAATATTTTCTGAATTCTATTATGCACGCCAGGGTCTAATCTTCCTTTCTGCCGGCAATGATGGTATTTTCGACGGCACACCCAATTGCCCCTACATCAACTTCGTTTCTGCAATTGACTCTAGCGGCAGTCTCGCTGACTTCTCCAACTGGGGTACTTCGGTAGATTTCACCGCACCAGGTAAAGGAATTATCGTCACTAACATCGATGGCACACAAGGAGCTGTTGATGGTACATCGTTCTCCTCTCCGATTGTGGCGGCTGTAGCTTCTCTTATCATCACGAGAAATCCAGCTCTACCTAACGTTGCTGTTGAACAGATTCTCAAGGCAAGCTGCGTTAATTCAGTTCCTGGTTGGAATCCCTACTTCGGTTGGGGCATGCCAGATGCTAGGAAAGCTGTAGATTTAGCTACTGCTGGTCTTTAATTCTGGTCCCGCAAGTGACAGAAGAAGAGGATCCGCCAAGGGTCCTCTTCTTTCAGAAATTACTAAAAGCCTTTCAGAAGATACTAAAAAAGTTCAGAGGCGCGGCATCCCCAGAGTTTAGATTGTGGCAGACTTGAGGATTGATCCATGAATTTGAGAAAATGGCGCAACAGCCATCTCACCGGCATCCCTTCACTAGCATTAGCTCTTGTCTTAGCGCTCACAGGCGCCCAGCAAGTAATGGCTGACGGTATGGTTTCTAACCCTTATGACTGGGTGGTGGAGCTAGAGACCAAGCCTTTGGAGAGACAGTTTCAGTATGAAGGTTCTTCTCTGAAGAAAATTGAGAAAGTGCAAGTAGCTTACTATGCGCCGAACAAAGAAGACGAAAAGGTTGCTTATGAGTATCTTTGGTTCAACAACGGAAAAGCTTATGGCATGGAAAAGCAGCGCAAGTTTGATTTGCCCCAGGGTGAAGGTGTCTGTCTCAAGGTCAAACACAAAGGTGGTAGCTCTTCTAGTGAAGAGCGAAAAGCTGCTGCTAATGCCGTTTTGCGCTTAGCTCTAGATACCTTTGTCAATAAAAATCCAATTGTTCAAGTGCGCCTGCCCAATGAATCTTATAACGATATCGTCAACGAGATAACTAGTCGCGGCTTTCAAGTAGCTCCCTCGGATGGTAACGACTTTGATGGTGGCTTTACTGCTGACCTAATTCTCAATATTTATTCAGAGCAAGACGGCATGAAGACTGTGCTCTATCGGTAATTGGCAGGCGCAAAAGGAAAGAGGTAGAACATTATCTACCTCTTTTCTTTTGCGTTCTCAATTCGAATGTGATTAGTGTTCAGCCTAGGGGGCGGTGGCTGGCATGACATAAGTAATGGGCACAATGTGCTTGGCAGATAGAGCGATGCCGCCATCTCCTACGACCTTGCCGACAATGAAGGGTGGATAAACATCTATAGTGGTTTTAACGCTGACTTCGCCGTCTACAGCTCCGCCGGTTTCTAGGGCCGGAACGTCTTTAATTGTCTCAATTGCTTCAATGTTTTGACGGATCTTGGCCGGAACATTGGTGGCATAAATTTTTTTGATTACCGATTGAGCCCGCTGGTAAGGCGATTTGTCTGGTCCGATTGTGCGATTGTCAGCCAGGGTTAACTCAGAAGGCGCTCCAGAAGCGGCTGCTCGGGCCGCATCACGACAGGCGGCGTCGTTGATTCCAGCGCCGATTGCTACTACCCCTAAGTCGATTAGCACTAACCCAACAGGAACCAAGCAAACCAGGGCGGTGACAAGTTCGACGATGCCCTGGCCGTTTTTATTGCGGGCTGTAAGTCTGCTGGCAATTGGTTTACCGCTTGTCCGCTCTTCTATTTCTGTCGGATTGTTGCTTGTCATGCCGTTCTTGACCTGCTTTTCTTAACTGATTGACTGCACTTGCTTGTTAAGTGCTTTAGCTATAACTGATTGTTGTCAATTTTTAGTGGCGTTTGTGAAAAAGCCTTAAATCCGTCCTAAATACCTCAGAGTGGCCGTATTGCTTTTACCGGCAGATAGGTGTTTACCATGAATGGCACTCGAACCAGCGGAAACCCAAAACTAAGTTTTCACGGCAGGCGCAGAAAAGCCAGTGGTCATGGCCTTACCGAGTTTGCTGTTGGCCTGATTGTGCTCATAGCCTTTGTGTTTGCACCACTTTTCAATATTGCCATTATTCCGATTCGTTATTTGATTGTTGAAGGCGCCATGACCGAAATGGCTCACCGTGTAGTTCTTTGCGAGAAGCGCACTGAAGCCTACGATATGTTTACTCAAGACCCATGGTTTACTTCAATTTTGGAAAAGTGTTCAGTGACCATCGCCAATCCAAAATTGAAGTTGACAATAATTTCTAAGAACGGCTCTAGTCAAATATCAGTGCCCAACGGCGTTTCGATTCCATCTGAGTGGTTGCCTGATGGAAGTTTTGAGCCAAGTCTATACAGCATGGAGCTTTCGGCCGATTGCTCAATTGCTCCGCTTTTTAGTTCGGCTGCGGGTTTGCCAGGTTTTACTAGTCCGATTACTCTGCATTTGCATACTTCTTCTCCTTGGGAAAACTTCAGCAGGGATCCTGTTACTTCTCAGTATTTCGTCAACGAATAGTTGATAAAGAGGAATGGAGATGAGCTCCTGTACTAATAAGCTTGGAAGCAAAGGCTTGAGGCAGAATAGAAAGTTTTCTACTCAGATGCGGTGCCGCAATGGCTCTGTACTGGTTTTAGCCATGATTGTCATTGGTTTGTTGGCTGTGTCTTTGCTGATTGGTTACTCTTATGGTGGTCTTTTCTTTGAGCATAATCGCCTCCAGGCATCGGCAAACGAAATGGCTCTGGCTGCGGCTCGTAAGTTGAATGACAAAGATCGCATTGGCCAAATGAACAATATGATTGCCCGCAATCGCCAATTGGTATTTGCTGGTCGGCAACAGTTCGACGAGTGCAAAGAGAAGTATCCGGGCTTAGCCTCGTTAGCAGAGGAGCTTTTAGATGAGTCGCGTGATTCAGCCAAGACTCTTGAATTGCAGCGCAAGCAACTCTCTATAGTGGCGAAGAAAGAAGCCAAGCAAGCAATGGAAAAGAAATTTGAGGAAATCAACAAGACATACGCTATGTATCTGCCCTGGATGAAAGTTGAGGAGCCGCTCCTTGCTGGCTGGCAGTGCGGTCGCGTGGTTAATACCGAGTCAAATGTTGAAGTATTGAAGAACATTGCCGAGCTTGAGGCCCATGACCAAGAGCAAAACTATGCCTCCAGCGCTGGAATGAAGCTCTACAAGCACGATATAGACGCCAAGCTGCCCGATGCTGATGGCGACTTAACCTTCAAAATTGCCGCTCTCTCTGCCCCGGTTATGAAAACTGTGGCGCCGGCACGGATTATCTTAAACGCCAACTATGACAGCGTTGTCGGCGACAATTTGCCTTCAGCTTGTCGTGTGAAAGTGTGGTTGCCAGTTGGCACAGGCCTGGGGCCGAATGCTTCTTCCAAAATGAGTTGTATTGGAGCTGCTAGCGCCACCGGTGGTTCCACACAGCAGTAGTAGCTGGAAATACTCAGAGCGCTGATTGAAGCTGTGATTATTGAAGCTGCAATTATTGCAGCAGAAATTATTCAATCAGTCTGCGAGCGTGGGATAAGTGCGAGCGATACCAGCCCTTGAACTCGCGTATTTGCACACTACCATCGTGTGAGTCGATAACATGGCCTTCGTCAATGTAAATCACCACATGGGAGACTTCGGAGCGGTCATTTTTGAGAATGTAGAGTAGGTCTCCAGCCACGAAAGGTTCGCCAGGGTTTAGCCGCCTTCCTGGGGCCTGTGGGCCTTCGGCCTGCTTGTGCACGTCGCTGTTGAGTTTCATTCCCAGGCCGTAGTTATAGACCCAGGAGGTGAAATTGGAACAGTCTAGGCCTGGCCCTTCTTCCGGTGACCAGGCGGGGATGTGGTGATGTTTGTAAGGAAGGCCAATGTATTTTTCAGCCACAGCAATGACCCGCGCCCTTTGCCATTGAATTGGGTCAGAGCCGCTGGGGATGTTAGGAGCGGGATATTCTAAAGCGCGTGGTCCCCAGGAGTCAAAGCGACCTCGCTCGTACCACTTTGATTGTGGCACCCTTGTTTCTGGCATGGCATCGCGGGCGGCGAAATCGGCTGTTAGTGAGGCGGCGTCTATTTTGGCAGCGAATACTGTTGAAGGAGTGGCGAAAACTGCAGCTAGCAAAATCAATTTCGTTAGATGCCGGGCGATTTTATCCCGACCAATTTTGCTATTAGCTTTGTTGCCAATATTCTTGCCCATCTATCTCCTTCAGCCCTTACTGCGCCACTGTATTAGTGCTTTACTGGGCTTATATACCCGAGCTGAAGAATTTGATTTAGCGAGCTGGATAATTTAATTTGGTGAGAAGATTGCTTTCTTTTTTCGCCATTTCTTCGTAGACAATTTCAACTAGTCGATTGCTTAAAAGCTCAATCTCAGATTCCGACAACCACCGCACTTCTGTTGAATCTGCTGAGGCAACTTCAACTTCGGTTAGGCGGGTAATTACAATACTCATTTTAGGACTCCAACGTTCGTAATTACGTTATAGTCCTATTTTGGGAAAGAAAAGGTTAAGGCTTAACTAATCGATCCAATTGGCCCACCAATTAATTAAGTCCGGCGAAAGCGCTGGTCGCTTGCTGGCATGAACTCCAAGATTGCTTAGACGACGCTCGAGAATCGACCGTTCTTTTTTTAGCCAGTTGCCAAATTCAGGATCTCCGTCCCAACCACCTTCATCTTTCCAGTAGATTGTGAGCTCCTCGTTTTTTTTGAGGCACAGTTCAAGGTGGTCCTCGTATGAGTCACAATCGTAAATGTAATTGTGCCCTAGCTGGATGAAAAGCATTATTGCTCCGCGAATTTGATCGCAATTCTCGTAAGTAACCGGCTCGTTGAGAGTTGCTGCAATCACTTCATGAATCTTGCTTTTTTCAAATACCTCAGCGAAGTAGTCGGCGGCCTGGTCATTGTCCCAAGGTGCTTCGCCCCAATAACCCATTTTGCAGTTCCTCCTGTGGTCGGAAAATTCTATCATTTCTGGGTAGCCTGGATTGCTAGAATAGAGCCTGTCTTGGCTATGGTTAAGTGCTCAATGACTGAAGACGAATTTTGGAAAATAGTTGATTCGGCGCTGATTGATGAAGCTTCGCCATTCTTTCTTGAAGATCACTATCTGAGCTATTGGAATGCCTTGGAAGCTCTGCCAGATAAAGAGCTTGCTGGATTCGCCCAGATGCATTCGCAAGTTATGAAGCGTGCTTTGGCAAGTAATCTGCCGCAAGCTCCTCTCGTTTTAAATCAGGGTTGGAGTGATCAGGATCTTCAAAACTTACTAACGGGCTTGATTTCCCGCGGGCGCAAGGTTTTCAACGATTTTATGCTTGATCCTGAAGGTGTTATGCAATCAATTGACAGACCGTCGCTTTTGAGCAAGTGTGAGGCCTTTGGCTACGCGCCAGTGGCGATTCAGCGTGAGCGGACAGGACAGGACAGAATCAGTTCGGTTTCGGAGAAATGATCACTAATCCTCACACTTAGGCCGTTGTAATGAATTTTAGCGGCTTCTTCTGGTATCTTTACTACTTCGCAAGTCTTGGCTCCCAGCTGATTAAAGGTTCAAGTTATGTCTCAAAAACATCTCACCGACGCCATCGAGTCAAAAGATCACGACACTAAGATGTGGAAATCTCGCATCAGCGCTGCTAAGGGTGCTTATCAGCAAGGTGAGTTTCGCCAGTGCGAAACACTTTTATTCAGAGCTATCGAGCAGGCTAAGCAGCTAAAAGACCGTGACTTTGCTGTAAATGCTTGCCATGTTGGTCTTGGAGCAATGTATATTGCCACAGAGAAGTGGAAAGATGCAGAGAAACATCTAGACCAAGCGATGCACGCCTTGGCGGGGTCTAGCGAGCCTGCATTGCGAGAGCTTTATGCTGTTGCTCTACGCTTTCATTCTCAGATTTATCTGGAACGCGAAGACCATGCTTCTGCTGAAAGAGAGCTGCGTCAAGCCATGCTCATTTTGGAAGACCTCAATGAAGACGGCGCAGTGCAGCTAGCTTATGTTATGAGCGATCTGGCTGTTATGTATGTCGTTGATGGCAAGCTCTCGGATGCACGAGATTTGTTGTTCTCTTGTATGGAGCTGTTGGAGCTGACAGTCGGCTCTGGCAGTGCTGAGTACATGCGTGCCAGCATGATCTATAGTGTTTGTCGGCAAGAGGGTGTGGAAGATCTGCTCACTCAGGGTGAGGATGGCATTTATGCCATGCAATATCAGCTTGGTCAAAAACATCCAAATGTTGTCAGAGCCTTGCGTTGGTATTTGAAGAAACTGATGGAGCTTGGTGAAACCGATAAAGTGAGAGAAGCGCAAAAGCGCTTTGATATGCACGCTGAAAAGCTTGGCGTATAGTTCGCCTATTTTTTCGAGAGCAGAGTTTTCTTCGATGCTTCCAGGCGAGCCACTATTCCATTGAGTTCGTCAGTGATTATGTTGAGCGAAAAATCGCCGTGATGGCAGTTGGGAAGCTCTACATAGCGGAGGTTTGAGTCGTCTTTGCTTTGTGTACTGGATTGTACTTTTGTTGGGTGAGTTTCTTTGTAGGCCGCTACCAGTTGTCTGCTGTGGGTGACTGGAATTCTTTGGTCTAGAGCGCCGTGGATTATCACCACAGGCTGAGCCGCTGAACTGCTTGCTGTTTGTACTGCTGCATTGGCCGCTGATGCGTCTGATCTTTGCTTGTCCTTGACCATGAACGGCATGCAGCTTATATCAGGTTGGGGAAAGAGAAAAGATGGATAGAGTTTGAAGTAGTTGATGTTGTCGCAAGCAGCCTGCGCCAGGCTGTTGTATGGGGCAACCAATAGCAAGGCGGCGCAATCTCTGTTCAAGGCCGTGTTCGCGGCAATGCCTGTGCCCATAGAGCTACCCATGGCAATTATTTGATTTGCTTTGGCTTTTTTCTTCTCTATCAGATAGTCATAAGCTGCAATGCCATCGTTCAACAGGTTGCTTGTGGTGGCCTTTCCTGTGCTTTCGCCGTAACCCTCGTAGTCATAAATTAGTACGTTGAGATTGCTGACTAAGGCTGCGTGCGCCAGGCCAATCTGTTGTTCCATTTGGCCCTGGCCGTGGCTAATTAGCACTGTATATGGTGCGTGAGGTCTGGGGAAGTAAAAGCCGCAAAGGTGACCACCGTTAGCTAAGGGCACATTTACTTTCTCGCCAGCTACACCGTAAGGTTTGAGGAAGATATTCTTGTAGGCATTAGTTATCTTTTGGGGAAAGAGCAGGTAGGGTGCCAGCTCCTTTGGTGAAAGTGCCAGATAGAGCGCGACTAAGGGCGTGCCTAATAAGGCTGAAGCTATTAATGTCACTGAGAAGCAAACAAAAATCTTCTTTGATTTCGTCATTCGCTTGCCTTTTTTGCGTGATGTTTTCTGCCGGCTAATATTTCAATGCACTAGTTCCGATTCTAGTGGTTGCCAGTTTCATCACCGAGAGCGGCAAACAGTTTGCTAACTGTTGGGGCAAAACGGTTATTATAGGCTTGTCGCTCGGCGGCCTAATTTGCAGCCTGGTTTGCTCTAGGAGATTTATTGAAGAGATTTGCTTTCACTACAGGTTGTGTACTTATCGCCTTGTTTTCGTCTGCCGTTGCCGCTAATAGTGCCAATGATATTGCCAAAGATGAAGCCCAAGATGAAGCCCGAGATAAGGTTCAAGGCAACGGTAAAGACAAAACCCATGTTAAGGCCCAGGACAAAGTCAATAAGAAAGCAGACCTAGTCGGCAAAACAATCGTCATTACAGGGGCCTCTAGTGGCTTTGGCGAAGGCGTAGCGCGGCGGTTTGCTGCTCGGGGAGCTAATGTTGTCTTAGCCGCTCGCCGGGGTGAATTACTTGAGCAGATTGCCTCACAGTGTGGCCCTAATGCCCTGGCCGTGGCCACCGATGTTAGTAAGGCCGAACAAGTGAAAGCCCTGTCTGAGGCGGCTTTAGCCAAGTTTAAGCAAATTGATGTTTGGATCAACAATGCTGGAGTAGGCGCCTTCGGCCGCTTCACTGACATTCCCTTAGCCGATCAGGCTCGCATGATCGATATTAACTTGACTGGGGTTGTGAACGGTAGCCACTTCGCCGTTAGTCAGTTTAAGAAGCAAGGTCATGGCACTTTAATAAATGTGGCTTCTATGGCTGGGAAAATCCCAATTGCCTATTACGCCACTTACAGTGCCACCAAATTTGGTATTGTCGGTTTCGATGATGCTTTACGTGCCGAGTTAAAGGCCGATAAGCTCAAAGATATTCATGTTTGTACTGTCAATCCATTGCCGACCAATACTCAGTTTTGGACTAATGGAGCCAATTATACTGGTCACAAAATCAATCCGGGAGTGATGTATGAGCCAGATATCGTGGTTGATGCCATCAATGATTTGGTACTGCATCCCAAAGATGAGATCAATGTCGGCCTGAAGGCTAAAGTGGCAGTGCGCGGCCATCGCCTTGCCCCACGCTCGGTAGAAGACAATTACGGTGACTATCTGCGCAAAATTCAGTTTGAAGAGGGGCCTAGTGCTCCGCCCTCGCCTGGAACTTTGTATCGGCCAGTATCTTTCTAATGCTGTCGCAGACAAAACCAATTACTTTCTTGCCTTGATCTGGATGACCTGCGCCATTGAAAAAGACGCAGAAATCTATGTCGCCAGGCAGGTGCTCGACTTGAGCGTGCACTCCGGCAACGCCACCGTTTTTCATATAGCCAGTGCCATTCTCGTTTTGATAAACCCGGTCAAGGCCCAGGCCAAAGTGAAAGCCGTTTGCTCTTGGTGGTACCGGTGGTGGCACTGCTGCCACTAAGGCTTCTCTGGCGGACGGGCTGAATAGCTGGCGTCCATCTGAACCATCAAGAGCCATGAACAGTTTGACCATGTCGTTTGTCGAGCAGACCCAAGAGCCCATGGGGCCAGTTAGGGGATAGGCTGGCCGGCCGCCTGGCAATTCCTTTCCCTGGGGGTTGTAGCGCCGCGCTTCGTTGGGGCGATAATTACCTTTTGTCTCTTCCAGGTGCATGTCGACAATTCCCAGTGGCGCCAATATTTGTTCTTCTACATAGCGTTGATAACCCATACCTGAGGCTTTGGCGATGATCACTCGCACCACCGTGAATTGAAAGTTAGAGTAGATTGCTTTGGTTCCTGGTGGATAATCTAGAGGGAAGTTCATGGCGTTGAGCAGTAGTTCTTCAAAGGGAATTGTTCCCCCGCGGGCCATAGCATTCATCATTTTGGCATCATAGGGAACGCTGCGATCCCATCCGCCAGAGTGGTGCAGTAGTTGCCTTACTGTAATTTGGCGCACTGCTGGGTCGGCACTTGCTCTTAAATTGGGGCGACCAAGAATATCGTAAAGGCGGTCGTCTAGCGATAATTTGCCTTGGTCGACAAGGTGCAAAATGGCCATGGCGTCTACCGCCTTAGAGCAGCTAGCTATACAGAAAGGAGTATCGGGGGTAAAGGGCCGACCCTGGCTGACGTCGGCTAGGCCATATCCTTTGGCGTAAATAATTTGACCGCGATAGCCAACGCTAAATGAAGCACCGGGAACGCCGAAACGACCTAGTGAATTGGCGAAAAGCTGGTCAATCTCGGCAAAGCTGGAGCTTTGGCTCTTGCTTGCTCCTATAGCTTGTGGGCGGTGATTTATGCCAGCAGAGCTTTGATATTCACCGTCATCGTTGTAGTCTGATTCTTCGTCGTCGCCCTCAAAAGCTTGTTGCTGCTGTCGATAGGCTTGGGCATAGTTAGCAGGTTGCGCCAATGCCGCTCTGTCGCCGACTGCAAGGGAAAGAAGCTCTAACAAGCTCAGAAGGAAGGCTATGCTGTATTGCTGTTTTATCAAATTACTTATTCCGACAGATTCTAAGGTTTCCCGTACAATAGTAGTCAATTTGCATTAGAAAGATAACTCAATTTTGGCGGCGGCAGCTTTGACTATTTCTCTTGGTTTCTTCAAAGTTTTAAGTATAAGGCTAGGCCGTGTAAACCTCGCAAGGCGGCTTCCGGCTGCGTCTTGCGGTTACCTGTTGGCATTATTGCTGGTTCTTTCGCTGTTTGTTTCTGCAGGCCCTGCTTTCGCCCAGGACGCCATGACTAAGGCTATTGCTCTGTTTCAGAAGAAGGATTACCAATCTGCCTCACTGGCATTTCGAGAGCTTGCGGATTCAAAGCAAGGGGCAACGGCGCATTATTACCTGGGTCTTTGCTACATTCAGCTCGGGCATACATCCCATGCCAAAGTTATTTTTGAGCGCTTGGTTCAGATCTGGCCTAATTCTGCTGAAGCAAAGCTTGCTTCTAATTATTTGGAGGGAGGCGCAGCAACAGCGTCCAAGAGCCAGTCTTTGAAGCCTGAAGATGCCGAGAGAGATAAAGCTAGTTCGGCTCTGGCCGCCAAAATTTTAGAGAATCTATCGAAGTTTCGAAAACCTCTGACTAAGGCTGAGTGGCTGAAGTTGCCAGAGAAGACCCGCATTCCGCTTGAGCGCGCTAACGGACATTTATGGGTGCGGGCAAAGATTAACGGTAAGTATTGTCGGGTCGTATTTGATACTGGTGCAGAGGTTTGCACTCTTAGCGTTGCTGATTTTCCTGAACTAGTTTCAAGAGAGCAACTTATGCAAGGAAGAGTTGTTGGCGTCCATCGTGTCTATGGTCTTATCTCTGGACGAATGGTTGAAACAGAAATCTCTATTCAGGATATTACTCGTAAGATTGATACCATTTTCATAACTGAACCCAATTGCAGCGTTATTGGTCAGAATTTCTTCAAGGAGTATTCCTATCAGGTAGATGACTATTATTTACGGCTGACCAAGGCGCCATTTGAGGGGGACGAGAAGACTACCACCACTGGTAGTGTCTCGGTTATGGCAAAGCCTGATAGAAATGACAAATTCTCCCTTCCTTTTGAAAAACAAGGAAACAGCATGATGGTCGAGATCTTTGTCAACGGTCATCCAATCAAGGCCTGTTTTGATACTGGTTGTGGTACGGAAGGACTTGTTATCCATCCCTCGATGCAAGGGCCTTTGGGTGTCACCAGTCGCGGCTATGGTCGTGGAGTGGCTGATCGTGTAGAGGTCGGCCATATGATTAAAATGGGCTTGCCAGTTGATTATGCCAATGGTTTGAGCCACCCCCTAATTGGGCCGAAAGTTTTCAATCGTGGCTACACTGTTGACCAGCAGGCCAAACGTATCCGGTTCGATTATTGAGTTTTCGCAGGCACAACCAACACTTCATTAAGTGATTGGTTGTAGCAATTTATATGGCTGGCAAAACCTAGGCTAGAATTTGAGCTCCCCATAGTGCTTTACGGCATGTCTATGGGCACAGGAGTTTCGTCATATGTGGCAGCCAGAGTGCCTGTGGATGGGGTGATTTTAGACTCGCCATTCCTATCGCCTGAAGTGACTCTGAAAGAGTGGGTGCCGCTCTTAAATGTTTATCCTACCCAGATGTTTTCTGAGCCGCGCTACGATAATTCTGATTTTGTAAAAGGTAAGCATCCACCACTGCTTATTCTCACTAAAGGACAAGATATTACTTGTTCACCACAGCAAGGTGTAACCTTAAGTAAGATTGCTTCTGCACCGGCAACCTCGCTGTTCATGCCAGATTCAGCCCATTGCTATGTGGCTGTCACTGATACTCCCATGTATTTGAAAGCCATGCGCAAATTTTTTGATGAGCTATGAAATTATACTTGAGCGGCAATGCGATAGAGCACATGCGGTTTAAGCGGATCTCCATCAGCTAGGGCTGGATGCAAAAAGTCATCTGCTGGTTGGTGAGTCATGCCGATTTTTTCCATCACACGCATTGAGTTTTTGTTGCAGGTGGCGGTGAATGAAACTATTTCTTTGAGGCCAACGCGTTCAAAGCCATCAGCCAGAACTGCTTGCGCTGCCTCTGGAGCATAGCCATAGCCCCAGTGTTTATAGGCCAGTCTCCAGCCGATTTCAACACATGGAGTAAAAGCTGCTTCAAAGCGGGGCACAGACAGGCCAACAAAACCGATGAATTCTTCGTTGGCGTTTAATTCAACTGCGTAGAGACCAAAACCGTTTTCTTCAAAAGCTCTTTCGATGCGCTCGACCATGGCATTGCTTTCTTCGTGACTTAGTTTTTTCGGAAAGTGCTCCATGACTAAATCATCTTGGTTGAGCTCGGCAAAAGGATGTAAGTCAGCTTCGCGCCAGCGGCGCAGTAGTAACCTTTCAGTTTTAATCAGCGGTGCGGATAGTGACATTGATTGACGGTTTCACCTTTGTCGAGTCGTGGAATTCTATATAGCAGCTTATCGGAGGGTGCACAACTAAATTGGCACGTCTAGGTTTCTCGTTGGCAAATCTCAAAAAAGTCACAGGTGCAGCTTTTGCCCTGAAGCTTGCGGTTTTGTTGGCTGTTTCGGGGGCCACTGTCGCCTGGCAATCTGCCGCATGGGCGGCCGGTGGTGAGGGGGCTGGAGGGGCTGAAAGCAACGTTGCCAATCGACCAGTGACTGATAAGTGGGCGCTGGTAGTTGGCATCAGCAAGTTTTCTGACCCCACCTTGAACCTGCGTTATCCTGCCAAAGACGCCCAAGATTTCTACAATTATTTGATCACCAAGGGCAACTTTGCCAAAGACCATGTTCGCCTCTTGCTCAATGAAAAGGCAACTAAAGAAAACATTCTCGATCAGCTCGGTGATAGCTGGTTACCGCGAGCGGCTCTGCCTGACGATCTGGTGGTAATCTTTATCTCCAGCCATGGCAGTTCTTCCGACGCTGATATTCGCGGCGTCAACTATGTAGTGGCTCACAATACCAATCCAACTAAGCTTTTTACCACCGGCATACCGATGCAGCACCTGGCTGATACTATTCGCGAAAGAGTGCACAGTGACAGGGTTCTGGTGGTGTTAGACACTTGCCATGCTGGAGGCGCCAGTGAGAGTAAAGGCATAGTAAGGCAAGCTAATGCCGATGCCGCCACTATCGCCCAGGGCTCGGGACAGCTGGTAATTTGCTCTAGTGATAAGAATCAGACCTCGTGGGAGTCTAAGCAGTATCCCAATTCTGTTTTTACTAGAAGCCTAATTGAGGGTCTGCAAAAACAGGGCAGTTCTAGTGATGTGTCGGACGTATTCAATTTTGTCAAAGATAGGGTGCAGCAAGAAGTAGTGCAGGAGCGAGGTGTGTTGCAGACTCCTGTTTTAGAGTCGAGCAAATGGACAGGCAAAGATCTGGTTATTGCCTGCCAGCCAGTGCGACCTCGTCCGGGTCTGCCTGATTATGATGCTGTTTTGAGTAATCAAAAGTTGGTAAGTAAGCCTGAAGTTGCGCCTGAGACACCCAAGCGTCAGGAAGTTATAGCGCTTAGCACTCCGGCTTCAAAACCTGTGGCAGTTTCAGCTCCAGTAACAGCACCAGTGAACAGCCCTCGTTTTGGCGATTCAGCTAGTTCATATAATTCATCGAGTTCCTCTAGTTCGTCTGGTTCGTCCAATTCCTCGATGGATCGAATTAGGTCGGTGCGTGATACCACTGCTAGTGAATTTTTGAAGTATCATTTTCGTGCTATCGCCTTCAAAGAATTTGAAATAGCCTGGGACGATCTGGCACCAGCATACAAGGCTAAGTTCAATAATAATAAGTCTGCTTACATTACTTCGGTTTCCCGCCATCACTGGCTTAGTACTTCGCCGCCCGATAGCGACTTTTCTATAGGCCCAAGGCAGGGTGATTTGGTTAAAGTTAGAGTGAAAATGCTCAGGTTGGCTGGCTACAACTCTGACTGGCTCTACACTCTACGGGTGCAAAATGGTAAATGGTATGTTGAGGCTGTGGGCAGCGCGCCTTAAGTTACGCCAAAATTGAAAATCTAGTTTAGCTAGTGCAGCGGGGCAAACAGAGCTGGATCCATGTGGTAGCCGCTGTTCTCTTCTTTGATTACGGCCTTTGGAAAAATGGCTTTGAGTTGAGATTTTTCTGCTTTATTTAGCTGTCCAACAGCTAAGCGGACGCTATTTAGAGGACAATTCTTTAAGATTTTGAGACCTGCAGCTGTTACGCGAGTTTGGCCCACGTCTAAGAAGTTTAACCGCGGCAGTTTTGCTAGGTACTTTAAGCCTTCGTCAGTGATGTTTTCGTTCTCGTGTAAGGTCAGAGACTCCAGATTTTTTAAGCGACCAATTGGTTCCAAATCTTTGTCTCTGAGTTGGCAGGCCTGGGCCTGCAACGATTTTAGGCTTTGAATAGCGGCAACGCCATTGAGGTTGCCAGTACAAATGGCATTATGACCTAGCTGTAGATCGGTCAGCTTTTTTAGCGGTGCCAAGTCGGCTAGAGTTTTGCCAGTCACCAGAGATCTTGCCAGGGTTATGTAGACTAAGTTTGGCACTTTGGCTAGTGCTTTTAAACCTTGATCGCCCACATCCGTTGAGTCTAGTTCGATGCGTTTAAGGCCGGTCATGCCATTTAAATACTTGAGATCAGCTTCTTTGAAAGTTAGTTTATTCAGTTTGAGCGCTTGCAAGTCATCGCCTTTCAGATTTTGTAGTGGCTGAAGACTTTCGCCTAAGCTGTAGTTTCCTACCAGAAATGAGTAGCCTTTTTGTGGGATGGTCACACGCCCTTGAGCATGCTTGCGCACTGTAGCATTGTTGGTTTCAATGACATGGGTAGTGAGGTCGAGCTTATCAAATAAGTAGAGTCGACCGATTGAATATTTTTCGGGAAACTCTAGTACTCGATTTTGTGATTGAGATTTTGTGTTGATACCTTTTTGTTGTTGGCTCTCTGCTCTGGCTTGACTGATATTGCAGCAGCTCAATATGGCGATGCAAAAGCCGATAACAAATATTTTGGAAACTGTATTTTTCATAGCTTGTCTCGTTTTGCTGATTGGGGAATTAGCTCATCGAGCATCCCTGAATCTTTGAGTTGAGCGTCGAATTCACCTCGGCTGCGCTTGTAGTTCGCAGGCAATTTTAAGTTCGCAAGCTGTGTTGTAGTTTGTTTGCAACTTATGGTGTCAACAATTACAACTTTTGTCAGCAGACTGAGTGTAACGTGAATGAACCTCAATGGCACTCGACCAATTTGAGGCATACCGTGCATAGCGGCCAGTTGATTAGCTGCTGCGCTTGAAACAATTGCATCTTTTGCGGCCCAGAAGCCATTGATACGCATGGAGTCGTCCATTTCTTCGAAGCCGTGCCTGGTTAAACGCCAGTTTTTCGCTAGTCTTGAATCAACGAAACGACATGCTTTTATCCCGGCAATCGTTGATTCTTCTACCGGCGTCCATTTTACTTTGTCAAGATCGCTGGTTGCCATATGCATCATGCGCTGCATGACAAGGGCACTGGCTTTGGAGTCAGTTTGAAAATAAGTGCGAGAATCGTGGTTGATTACTAGGGCTCGCCAATCTGGTGCTTTTACCAGGGTTGTTCGCAGACCACCGGGCTGTTCGACCTTGATGGCTTGGTCGCTGATGTAAATCGTTTGGCGGCCGAAGTTTTGGACATTCTGAGTCAGTACAAATGCCTTTGTAGATGCGCTTTTCGCGCACACTGATGCTGCAAAGAGAAAGAGGCCGCACGTAGCAAGCCAGATTGCAATTGTGAGTTGCCTGGTCTGCATAGTGACAGCCTCAAATTCCGCATCTATTCATCCATATAGTTGTTAAGAGCGGCTTTTGACGAAATCCTTGCTCTGGCTGGTTGTAAGAGGGCAC
>CAJXZK010000129.1 GCA_913063055.1 uncultured bacterium | reverse complement strand
TTCTTTTTGAATGCTATGTTTGCGCCGAGCATCTTGTTGGAGTTTGTCGTAGTTCTTGCTGCCATATTTCTGAGCCAAGAGGCGCACCACACCCAGGTGTTCTTCTGATAATTCCTGGATAAATTCTTGGGCACGTTGGTCTAGTTGTACATTGGAGATTTTGCGCTCTCTTGTCCTTATCGAAACAGTGGTGATAAGGACAAGGCCTAGTCCAGTCAGAGCACCAATGGTAAGTCCATCTAGACCTGCTTGGCCATCAAGACCGGAGATGTACCAGCCAGCCAGGGTGCAGAAGGTAATTGCCATGGTGATAACAACTGTTATGGCTGCTCTTCGCGGAAGGGGATTAGCTTTCGTTACTTGGCTGTGACTATCTAGTTTAGGCAACATGAACTAGTGGCCTCCTAAATTCGTTTGATTCGGTAGAGCGAATTATTTCGCGCGTCAGTGTGGCAGTTTCGCCTTCACCAAAGAAAATAAACTTGAAGGTGTAAATGATTGGATGACCTTCAGTCCAGCCGAAATAAACGTGGGGCATCTTTTTTGTCTTATCGCGCAAATGCAGTAGCACAGCGGCAATGGCGTTCGGTACAGCCAGGCTCTTGCAGCGCAATACATGGTGACCATCAATATCGTGGCCAGTCACTTCTAGCACCGTATCAGAGAACTCAGAAACATCTTCTGGTTCCACCTCTAAGAAAATGAAGTTACCCTCGCGCTCCTGGATGCTATGGATGGCTCGTGCTCTGGCTTCCTTTTCTTTGAGAAAGCCTGTGCCAGCGCGATTGGCTAGCAGTCTCACTTCGCCCCAGTGTTCGTTTGTGGCAGCGCTGATAAAATCGAGAGCCTTCTTATCTAGCTTCACCTCTTCTACTCGTAGTTCTGTTGAGCGCACAGCCCGTGAGATAAAGGAGCTGATTAATATGCTTATAACGAAGAACAAGGCTATGCGAACACCTTCAGGACGCTGAGTCATATTGACGATTGATGTCCAGATAAATACCAAGCTTATGGCTGTGAAGACAAAACGTTTGGGCGAGGCCTTTTGCCAGGAGGTGATTGCTGAAGCCAGTGCTGCCGACGTAATCAATACCAGCACTCCAGTGGCGTAGGCACCAGCCTGGGCGTCGACATCGGCTTTGAATATGAAAGTAACAGCATACGAAATAAGAGTGAAAAATATTACTAAGGGTCTCACTGCGCCCGCCCAATCTGGTGCCATACCGTAGCGCGGTAGATAGCGGGGAACCAGACTAAGAAGACCGGCTATGGCTGAGGCACCGGCAAACCACAAAATAAGAATGGTGCTGAAATCATAGAGAGAACCAAAAATCTCACCCAGATGAGTGTGGGCGAGATAGGCTAGGGCTCTGCCATTGGCTGCCCCACCCTCTTTGTATAGTTCCGCTGGAATTAATAGGGTAGTGACCATGCTGGAAGCTACTAGAAAATAGCTCATGATCAAGGCTGCGGTGGTGAGTAAATATTTGGCGTTACGAATTCTTCCGCTTAGATTTTCCGGCACATCAGTGGCATCTCCTTTCACCATCGGCATCACCGCGACACCGGTTTCGAAGCCCGAGAGCCCCAAAGCCAGGTTGGGAAAGAGTAAGCAGGCTGAGCCAATCATGGTAAAGATATTGCCAAAGTTTGTTGTAAGTTTTTGCAGCCAGTTGCTGGTTAATTCAGGCTGTATGGCTAATTGCCAAAGACCCCAGCCAACAATAATATTGGTGAGCAAGAGATAAACGGCGACTATATAAACAGAAATGCCAATTGCTTCTTTGAAGCCTTTAAGAAAAACGGCTCCAAGGCTTGTGAGTAAGATTAGGGTCACCAGTACGCGATTATGATTGTGCCAGGCCTCTGGTATCATGGGGTTTTCAAGAATGTGAGCCGTGGCATCTGCGGCAGAAAGTGTAATGGTGATAATAAAACCGGTGGCGGCAAATCCAAGTAGTAGCAAAACAATGGTTTTGCCACGCCAGCCCGGAAGTAAGCCTTCCAGCATAGCAACTGAACCCTGTCCGTTTGGACTACGTTCGGCCACAAAGCAGTAGGCTGGCAGTGCGCCAAAGAGAGTGACAATGACCAGTACCAATGTGGCTACAGGGGAGAGAATGCCAGCGGCAAGATAAGCGATTCCTGGCTGATAGCCGAGAGTTGAGAAATAATCCACACCGGTGAGGCACATGACTTTCCACCAAGAATCTTGATGAGACTCTTGATGACCTTTTTGATGCGATTCTTGATGAGCGTCTTTGTGATTTCGTTTAGTCGTTGTTAGGCCAGCCAATAGCCAGTCACGAAAAGGGTTTTTCTTCTCTCTCACTGCTTTACTCTCACCAATGCTCTCAAATCTTTATTGAATCTTGAGTATATCTTGATGTCCTTAGCTCTAGACGAAAAAAAGGGGGACTTTAGATTCCAAGCGACTAGACTGACTGAACAGTCTGTTTTACTGACCCTATGGAAGCCTGAGGAAACGAAGTGTTTAGCGGCGGCCCGCCGGTCCACTTAATGTGGTCCAATATGTTCAACCCTGATAAAGCCAAGCTTAAGGGTAAGGTTGCCTGGCGCCGTATTGCCGCTCTGTTTGCGCCCTATTGGCGGCTCGAGTTAATGGTAGTGGCTGCCATTATTGTCTCTTCGACTTTAGGACTAGCTCCTCCACTTCTGACTTTGGCCATTATTGATAAGGCCCTGCCAGCGCGAGATTTTCCCTTATTGGCTATGCTGGTCTTGGCCATGGTGGCCTCGGCAATATTGGCTGGATTGGTAGGCGTTTATCAGGGCTACTTAAATTCAAAGGTGGGCGAAGGCATTGTGCGCGATTTGCACACAGACCTGGTGTCGCATTTGCACCGCATGCCTTTGTTGTTTTTTACCAGTACTAAAACTGGCGAAATCATGAATCGTGTCAGTAGTGACGTTGAGAGTGTAGACGGCGTCATTACCGGCACCATGGTTTCAATTGTCACTAATATCATTACTATTGTTACTACGCTAGTAGCAATTTTTGCTTTAAATGCGCAGCTGGCCTTGATTTCTATTATTGTGGTGCCACTGATGGTAGTGCCGCTCTGGCCGGTGGGGCGGCGCATGTATGAAGTGCGCAAGAAGACTCGTACCAAGCGCGATCAGATACAAGCAGCCACACAAGAGACATTATCGGTTTCAGGTACAGTGTTAGTAAAGTCGTTTGTAAAAGAAGAGTTTGAGCGCCAGCGCTTTTATAAATTAGCCACTGAACTGATGGCCCTTGAAATTAGTGTGGCCATGATTGGGCGCTGGTTTATGATGGCGATTACGGCTATGGTTACGGTGGGCCCGGCAATCATATGGCTAGCTGGCGGCTGGTTAGCGATTTACCACGGTATTACAGTCGGGGTCCTAGTGAGCTTTGTCGCTTTAATAAGTCGGCTCTATACTCCTGTTTCAGCCTTGGCTGGGGTGCAAATCCAAGTAGTAAGTGCCTTGGCTGTTTTTGAGCGTATTTTTGACTACCTTGATATGAAAGAAGAAAAAGATCTTCCTGAGGCCTTACCCTTGGAGCATAACGCCGTCAGTGGCAGGGTTGAATTTGAGCACGTTGGTTTCTCCTATCCCTCTATTGGTGCTAACAGTCGGGGCGGGGTGGAAGATCTTAGTTTTGTCATTGAGCCCGGTCAAATGGTTGCAATTGTTGGTCCTTCTGGCGCTGGTAAGAGCACCATTACTAATCTTTTGCCGAGGCTGTGGGAGATCGATCAAGGGCGCATCTTGATTGACGGAAGGGATACAAAATTTGTCACTCGAGATTCGCTAAGAGAGAACATCGGCATTGTTACCCAAGAAACCTATTTGTTTCATGACACCATTGCTGCTAATCTGCGTTACGCCAAATCTGACGCTAGCCTAGAGCAAATTGAGGAAGCCTGTCGAGCAGCCAATATCCATGATGTCATTGCCGCCATGCCGGAAGGCTATGAGACGGTTGTGGGAGAACGTGGGCACAAGCTTAGTGGTGGAGAAAGGCAGAGACTTGCCATTGCCCGGGTGTTGCTGAAGAACCCACGGATACTCATACTTGATGAAGCCACTAGTGCTTTAGATAATGAAAATGAGGCATTGATACAGGCCGCTCTTGTGCCCCTAATGGTCGGACGGACATCTTTAGTGGTGGCGCACCGCCTAACCACCATTATCAATGCCGATAAAATCTTTGTCTTAGAAAACGGTCGCATTGTTGAGAGTGGCAGTCACGCAGAGCTGCTTGAACAAGGTGGCGTCTACGCCAGGCTCTATTTTAGATAGATATTTTTAGATCGAGATTATAGTAAGGTTTAATGCGACCAGTTGTACTCAGTCACACCCTTTTGAGAGCGCACTACGCTGGCTGCCGGTCTAGCAACTGGAGCGACTTGCTGTACCGGAGCCTGCTGATAGCTTTGGGACGGATCAATTTCGCTATAAGGCACATCATTACTGTGGCTGATTGGTTTAGTTGCTGGTGAGCCAATGCTTGTGGCATAGCGAGATGTTGGCAGTTCACCGGCTGGTATAGGAGTTGCTTGATTGGCATAGTAGCGCTGATTGTACTGGCGAAAGACACGGGCCATGACAGTGCCACCAGTAACGTGTTTGTCTGCCACAGGACTTTTTTCGTCGCCGCCACCCCATACGGCTGTCACCATATCTGGTGTGAAGCCAACAAACCAGATATCTTTGGCCTTGTCGGCAGTGCCGGTCTTGCCTGCCACAGGGCGATTGGCGAGCCTGGCCTGAGTTCCCGTGCCACGCCTCACGACCTCGGTCAGAATGTCGACCAGCCAGCTCGTCTGTTCGAAAGGAAAAACTCTGTGAATAACTGGCACGTAGCGATCTAATAGCTGGCCACGACTGTCTTTTACTTCGCGTATCATCCATGGTGTCACAGCTACTCCACCGCGGGCCAGGGTGCCATAAGCCGAGGCCAGTTCAAGGGGTGTGACAGCTGAGCTGCCCAGGGCTAGTGCCATGGTTGGTGCCAGGTTAGATCTAATACCGGCAGCTCTTAAGGTATCAATCACATTGGTGATGCCTACTTGTTCCATGACGCGAATTGTACACATGTTGCGTGACTGGCAGAGGGCTTCTCTTACTGTAATTTCGCCCATGTACTTGCCATCATAGTTTTTGGGAGCCCATTCAACCCCGGTTTCTTGAGTCATTTTAAATGGGATATCTTGTACGGTGCTTTCTGGAGTTAAGACTCCGCCCATGAAAGCGGTGAGGTAAATAAAGGGCTTTAGAGCTGAGCCTGCTGTATGTGGATTAACAGCACTATTCCATTGATTTTTCCAATAGTCATGGGCACCGCCAACCAAAGCCCTGACAGCTCCGTCTTTAACCGATAGACTTACCAATGCTTCTTCTTCTATCCCCGCTGGTGCTCTTCTAATTTCAGAGGCAAGGGTTTGTTCTGCAGCTTCTTGAGCAATAGGATCTATGGTCGTATAAATTTCAAGGCCGTTTAAGCCGATGGTGCGCGAGTCAAATTGGCGCCGCACTGATTCAAGAACCAGTGCCGTAAAGTAAGGATAGTGGCTGAAGGGCTGACTTGGTTTAGCTACTTCAGCCCTTTTGAAAACCAGAGGCTGAGATTCGGCTAATAGGCAGTCGCTTTCGGAGATAAAGCCGCACTCTACCATGGCTCTAAGCACCTGCTTCTGCCTCACCATTGCTTCTTTTCGTTTGTCTTTTGAACCTAAGAACGACGGTGCGCGAATGATGCCCGCTAAAAATGCTGATTCGGGCAAATTGAGATTGCTTGCCTTTTTACCAAAATAGTTATGAGCTGCCTGCTCGATGCCCCGGGCACCGTTACCGAAATAGATTTCAGTGAGATAGAGAGAGAATAACTGCTCTTTAGTGTATTTTTCTTCCAAGCGGTATGATGCCACCACTTCGGCTAATTTGACTATGCCGGTGCGTTTGACGTCTGGGAAAAATAGATTCTTAGCTAATTGCTGGGTAATGGTGGAGCCGCCTTCAACCATTTTTAGAGCTTTGGCATTGGCAAAAGAGGCCCTCAGTATGCCTTGAAAACTCATGCCGCCATGCTTATAAAAATTCTTGTCTTCTGCAGCGAGTACAGCCTGTTGCATACATACAGGCACTTGATTGAAAGGAATCAAAGTGCGCGGCATTCCTAAATTGATGCGCTCTATCAGCTTGTCATTGCGGTCATAGATCGAAATAGAATCAATTGGTTTGTAATTCTTGAGATAGTCGATATTCGGTAGGTGATTTACTTCTTGTATGACCAGCAGTCCTACTACGGTGCCGCCTAAGATCAACATTACTAGGCCTACTTGACCGAGCATTTTTAAGATCGTGAAAGTTGAGCGCAAGAAATCTCTCATGCCGCCCAGATCGTTCATTTCTCGAAGATTGTTTGGTCGCAAAAAATGCCTACGCTATTACTGTTGAGACTGGTGAGTCTGATACCAAGTACGAATTGAAGGATCGATTGTAAATGCTTTTTCGAAGTCGTTTGCGCTCTTCTCTCGGCTGCGGTCGTCTTCTTTGAGAGCATGTAAGAAGGCCCGGTGAAAGTAAGCTTGAGCGCATTCCGGGTTTAGCCTAATTGATTTATTGAGATCGGTCATAGCCGCGTCAGGCAGGCCCATTTCATCAAGCAATCGGCCCCGGCTTAAATAATTGGTCCACTCATCGGGTTCGCTTTCGATAACAATATTGAAGTCTTCTAAGGCTTCCTTTAAACGTTTCAATTTCCACAAGCTGTGGGCGCGATAGTACAAATCTGGCTCAAAGGCAGGGCTCAACTCCACCGCTTTAGTGATGTCGTCAACTGCTTCTTGAAATTGCTCAAGGCGATAGTTTAGTTGCCCCCGGAAGCTGTAGAGTGTTGGTGAATCGTTCTTTATAGCTATGGCTTGGTCATAGGCTGACAGAGCCAAGGCTAGCTGCCCGAGGTCGCTCAACACCTCTGCTTTGGCGGAAATAATTATCACTAGTAGGCTGTTGTTGTCAGCAGCTGCGGCAGCAGAGTCTATGAGCTTGAGCGCCTCTTCTGAGCGCCCCAATTGGTGCTGACAAAGACCTTTATTCATTAAGGCAAGGGCGCTTTTCTCGACTGCAAGAACGGCTTCGAAATCGCGGATGGCAACGTCATATCGCCCGGCCATCATCAGAGCATTGCCTCTGTTTAGTTGGGCTTGCCATAGGCCTGGGCTAGCGGCAAGGGCTTGGGTGAAGCAGAGTGCTGCTTCATTAGCGCACTGGTTTTGCAAATACATAAAGCCTTGCTGAAAGTGCAGGCTTGCTTCTTTATCGTCCATCCGCTTTCCTGGTTAATATCAAATTTTGCTTGAAAATCTCAGTGCTAAATCTCAGTGATAAATTACATTCTACAGGCATTCCCCTGCCAAGCTATAAAGTGCGACAATACTGATCATGTGTGGAAGGTACACCCTAGCTCATTCTACTGAAGATATTCTGGCTCGCTTTCGTGTCAGAGACCTTGAGTTACCAATTGCGGCGCGCTATAACATTGCTCCATCCAATTGGGTCCCTATTATCATTGCCAATCAATTGGAGGGCGGCCGTCGCATAGAGGCCGCTCGCTGGGGCTTTATCGCTGCTTGGTCGCGGGATGCCAAACCAATGATCAATGCCCGGAGCGAATCAATTGCAGTTAAGCCTTTCTTTCGCACTGCTTTTCGGGCAAGGCGCTGTATCGTGCCTGCCGACAGCTTCTATGAATGGACTGGTGATGGTAAAGCGCGTAAGCCCTGGCGGGTGCATTTGAAAGACAAGAGTTTAATGGGGTTTGCCGGTCTTTTTGAAGATTGGTCTTCGCTGGACGGTGATGAGATTCGCACCTGCGCCATCATTACTGTTCCGGCCAATCGAGTAATGGCTCAGTTCCACGATCGTATGCCTGCAATAATTCCCCAGCACTTAGAAGGTCGCTGGCTTGACCCAACGAACAAAAATTTGGCCGAATTAGAATCAATTCTGAAACCTTATCCAGACGATCAAATAGTTTGTCACCGTGTTTCTACTCAGGTCAATGGCACTGCTATTGATGGCAGGCAGCTAATTGCTCCAATTGATCCCTTGCAAGAACAGGCTGATGAAGAAGCGCATTCTTTGGCTGCTAAAGAAATAGCACGACAGCTTAAGGATGCTGGCAATAAGCCAGCCACTAAGTCTAAGAAAGAGAAGCCGCAATACTCTGGCCAACTTAGTTTATTTGACCAGTTTCCCCAATAGTGATGTTGATTTAGCTGGCTTCAAGCACTTTCAGTTGGGCGTGAACGCTTTCTAGCTGCCGGGTGAGCTCAGTTAGTTGGGCTTCTATTTTTGCTACTTTGTCGGCTGGTGCCTTGCTCTTGAAATCAGGGTTGGCGAGCTGTGAATCGACTTTTGCAATCTCTTTTTCTATCGATTGTTTTCGCACATTGAGCTTGTCTTTCGATTTAGCTACGTCGATTAACTTCGCTAGTGGCACGTAGATATTTACAGACGACACGGCTTCGCATGCTGCCATTGATGGTGGCGAGCAGTCCATGCTGATGTCGAGGGGGCTAGCTTTAGCTAAACGCTCAATATACATAGCTCCATCGGCTAGGCACTTCATTTCGTCCTCGTCCTGGCAGACAATCATTACCTCTGCTTCGGCCGAAGCTGGCACATTGTAGGTTTGTCTGATATTTCTGATCGAGCGTATTACTCGCATCAAAAATTCCATTTTCTCTTCGGCATCGTCATCGATCAGGTTTTCATCTGGCCTTGGGTAGGGCGCAAACATGATTGACACGAAGTCTTTGGGGAAGAATGAGGACTTTGGCACTTTGGTCCAGAGCTCTTCAGTGATGAAGGGCATAATCGGATGAAGGGCTCGCAACAGGCCTTCAAATATTGTCTGCAGCACCGCTCTGGTTTGCCCGGTAGTCTCGCCTGTCTGAGCAACTGCCTGAGCCTCTTGAGCTAGTTGAATCTTAGCAATTTCAACATACCAGTCGCAGAACGCACTCCAGGTGAAATCGTGAAGCTGGTTGGCAGCTTTATCGAAGTCATAGTCTTGGAAGTACATCTGGAGCAAATCTAGAAGCACGTTGTAGCGATTCAAGATCCAGCGGTCTGCCAGGGTCAAGTGGGCTGGATTTACTCCCTTCGGTTCAAATCCCTCTAGTTGAGCCAAGACAAAGCGGCCGGCGTTCCATAACTTATTGGCGAAGCGCTTGTATTCATCTAGCTTCTCTGCGCGGAAGCGCACATCTTGATCGCCTTTGATGCCAACAGAAGTGAACCAGAAGCGATTGGCGTCCGCTCCATAGGTGTCAATCATATCGAGTGGATCGATAGAGTTTCCTTTTGACTTAGACATGCGCTTGCCGTCTTCTGTCTGAATAACAGGGTGAATAAGCACATGTTTGAAAGGAATAGTTTTCGTAAATTTGAGCGACGTGAAAATCATACGTGCCACCCAGAGATTGATAATCTCGCGAGCGGTGGAGAGTATGGTTGTAGGGAAGAACATTTTCATTTCTTTGGTTTCATCGGGCCAGCCTAAAGTGGCGAAAGGCCAGAGGGCTGAGCTAAACCAGGTGTCGAGAACATCTTCGTCTTGTTTCATGTCAGCAGCTGGTGCTGAACATTTTTCACAGGAGTCTGGAGCTGTTTCATAAGCGTCAACAGCACCGCACTTGCTGCATGTCCAGACAGGAATGCGATGACCCCACCACAATTGTCTACTGATGCACCAATCGCGAATGTTTTTCATCCAGTCAAGATAAGAGCTGGAGTAGCGTTCCGGAATGAACTGCACTCTTTGCTCTTCCACTACTTCAATAGCCGGCTGAGCTAGCTCTTTCATGCTCAAATACCACTGATCTGAAAGCAGTGGTTCAATAACGGTTTGGCACCGCTCGCAGTGGCTAAGCCCAACTGTATAGTCGCGCGATTCTGCTAACAAGCCAGTTTCTTCGAGCTTGGCTACGGTCTGTTTGCGCGCTTCAAAGCGATCAACGCCGTGCAAGAAATCTGGTACAAATTCATTGGCAAGCAACTTGCCTTTGAGATCAATTACGGTTGGCTGAGGTAGCTTGTGACGGGCACCTACCTCAAAGTCATTAGCATCATGGGCTGGGGTAATTTTTAGTGCGCCAGTGCCAAATTCCCGCTCTACATAAGCATCAGCGATTACAGGAATAGCCCTGTTTGTGATTGGCAATTTTACGTTCTTGCCGACAAAGGCTTTGTAGCGATCATCCTCTGGGTGAACAGCTACGGCTACGTCGCCATAGAGTGTTTCTGGCCTGGTTGTAGCAACAATTAGTTCACCACTGCCATCTTCTAATTGGTATTTGATGCAATAGAGATGACCTTTCTTTTCGTCGTGCTCGACTTCAAGGTCGGACAAACTTGTAGCACAGCTCGGGCACCAGTTGGTGATGCGATTGCCGCGATAGATGTAGCCTTCTTTATAGAGAGTGACAAAGGCGCGATAAATAGACCTGACGTAAGATTCATCCATGGTGAAGGCAACGCGGTCCCAGCTGAAGCTAACGCCAATGCGCTTGTATTGCTCCATGATGTGGTCGCCGTATTGATTGCGCCATTCCCAGATTTTTGCAGTAAAAGCTTCTCTCCCCATCTTGTGGCGGTTCAGACCTTCTTTCTTAAGCTTGCGCTCAACTACCATCTGAGTGGCAATACCGGCGTGGTCTGTTCCAGGTTGCCAGAGGACGTTATAACCCTGCATCCTTTTCAAGCGGATCAAAACATCTTGTAATGTCCCGTTCAGGGCATGGCCCATATGTAAATTGCCTGTAATGTTAGGCGGAGGCAAGGCCACCGAAAAATTGGGCCGGTCTGGGTTCATCTCCAGATTGAATAACTTATTCTCGTGCCAATAAGCAGTCCAGCGCGCTTCTACTTCTTTCCAGTCGAAAGCATTAGAGGAAGGTTTGACTGGTTCATTAGATTCCTCTTTAATGGAACTACCCTCCGTTGTTGAACTCTTGGCCATTGACTGTTTCTCACTATAAAAGATATTGGCGCTCATCCGTACATGGCGGCAATGTCTAGTTGAAGGCAGTATGTACAGCCTAAAAATTGGCCGTAGCTAGTGCTTTAACGGACACATTGCTGAAGGGCTGATTATAGCGGGGTAAAGAACCCCTCTTCAACCAACCATTAAGCTTGCTTTTGAAAAGCTTCTATTAAGCTAGTTCTAAGGCTATGCCGACTCATAGTCTATTGTAGTTAGATGGTGTTAGAATTTTGCACTGGCGAGAGGTAGCCACTGCTTTGTCTTGACTACTGTCCGTAACCTCACGGACCATGGAGCGCTTGCAATCCTGCATGATTTCTACCAACGATTTTCGAACCGGCGTCACCATTGAATACAACAATGGCGTTTGGCAAATAATAGAGTTCCAGCATGTTAAGCCTGGCAAAGGTGCAGCCTTTGTCCGTGCCAAGATGAAAAATATCGAGACCGGTAACGTGCTTGAGAATACTTTCCGCGCTGGCGAGAAGCTCCCCCAAGCGATTGTTGAGAAGGTTGACTTGCAGTATCTCTACAAAGCCGGTGAGAACTACGTGATGATGGACAATACTAGTTTTGAACAACTAGAGTTGACTGCTCAGCAAATTGGTTCAGGTGTTGAGTTCTTGAAAGACAACACCGAGGGCATCGTTATGCTCAAGTTCAATGATCGTATTCTTGGCCTCGAGCTCCCGAATACTGTTGAACTCGAAATCAGCGAGTGTGCCCCAGATGAAAGAGGCGATACCAGCTCTGGTGGCGGCAAGCCAGCTGTGCTGGAAACTGGAGCAACAATCACAGTTCCTTTCCACATTAAGGTGGGTGACAAAGTGAAGGTTGATACTAGAAATCGCAAGTATTTGACCCGCGTTTAAACTGGCATTTGTATTGGTATTAGGGATAAATTGTGAAGATAGACCTGCAGCAAATCAAAGAGTTGCTTGGAATCGTTAGTTCGACTGACGTTACTGAGTTCACCATTGAATTCGGAGACCAGCGCATAACTGTCAAAAAAGACAGGCCAGTGCTTGCTCAGACTTTCGAAATTCCTGCTCAACAGAGGCAGGTTGTACATGCGGCTGCAGCTACTGCAACTGCTGTAGCTGAACCTCCAAGAGCGGCCGCCGCTACTCATGCTCCTGAAGCGCCAAAGGCAGATACTGTAGCCAGCGCTGAAGACAATGGCACTCCAGCTAATACCGTGGCAATCACTTCTCCGATGGTTGGTACATTTTACGGACAGCCTTCTCCGACAGCTGCATCCTTTGTCAAAATGGGTGATCGCATCTCTGTTGGGCAGACGGTTTGTATCATCGAAGCAATGAAACTAATGAACGACTTGCCTTCGGAAGTGGCTGGCAAGATTGTCAAAATATGCGTAGAAAATGGCACAACTGTTGAGTATGGTCAGACACTCTACCTGGTTGATCCTAAAGGTTAAGAGCACGAACAATGATTGAAAAGGTTCTGATCGCCAACCGTGGCGAGATAGCTCTGAGAGTAATCAGAGCCTGTCGCGAACTGGGAGTTTCGACGGTAGCTGTTTATTCTCAAGCCGATTCTGAGTCGCTACACGTGAAGCTTGCTGACGAAGCCTATTGCATTGGGCCACCCCAGTCGCAACGTAGCTACTTGCATATCCCAGCCATCATCTCTACTGCTGTAGTCACCGGGGCAGATGCTGTCCACCCTGGCTATGGCTTCCTTTCTGAGAATGCCAATTTCGCACAAATTTGCTCAGACCATCGCATCAAATTTATTGGTCCAAGTGTTGTTGCCATCAATTCTATGGGCGATAAAGCCTCAGCTCGCGAAGCTATGCGTGCTGCTGGTGTGCCTGTGGTGCCCGGCAGTCATGGATTAATCGAAGATGACAGTGAGGCCCACAAGCTGGCAGCAGAGATTGGCTTCCCTGTTATTGTCAAGGCCACTGCTGGTGGTGGCGGACGCGGAATGCGTGTTGCTGTGGACCAGGCTTCTTTGGTTAATGCACTAGCTTCTGCCCGTTCGGAGGCTTCTGCAGCTTTCGGTGATGGTGGTGTCTATATTGAGAAATATTTGAAGCCTATTCGTCACGTCGAAATTCAAGTCATGGCTGATAGTCACGGTAACTGTATTCACCTTGGTGAACGCGATTGCTCAGTGCAGCGTCGTCACCAAAAACTGATTGAAGAGACTCCTAGTCCGGCCCTCACTCCTGAGCTTCGTCAGCGCATGGGCGAAGCGGCTGTGCGTGCGGCTAAGCAAATTAACTATGAAGGCGCTGGAACTGTTGAATTTATTTTGGCTGGTAACGACTTCTACTTCATGGAAATGAATACCCGTATTCAAGTGGAGCATCCAGTAACTGAGTTTGTCACTGGTGTCGATTTGATTAAGGAACAGATTCGAGTGGCATCCGGTATGCCTCTTTCAATTAGGCAGGAAGACATTGAGTTCCGTGGACATTCTATTGAATGTCGTATTAATGCAGAAGATCCTGATCGCAATTTCTTACCATCGCCGGGTCGCGTTGATGCCTATATTGCTCCTGGCGGTCCTGGCGTGAGAGTTGATAGTCATTGTTACCCCGGTTATGTTATTCCTCCCTATTACGATTCACTCGTAAGCAAGCTCGTTGTTTGGGGACGGGATCGTCAAGAAGCGATTGCAAGAATGCAGAGAGCGTTGGACGAATATGCCATTACGGGTATTAAGACGACCATACCTTTTCATCAGAGAGTATTGGCTCATCCGATGTTCCAAAATGGCAAGGATGTCAGCACTGACTTCATTGAAAAATACATGACCCTTCAAGAAGCTAAATAAGCTAAATAAGCTTTTCGTTGGGGGTGTAAAATATATAGGCAAATACAATTTGGCCGATATCGGTCAAATCTTTCTAAGCTCGAAATTCGAAGTTCTTAGATTTTGCTTTTGGCTCCGTAGCTCAATGGTGGAGCGTGCGACTCATAATCGCCTGGTTACTGGTTCGAATCCAGTCGGAGCCAAACTTTAGTCTACTAACCGGCTATTTAGAGACCAAACCTGTTCTAATCAATACCTCTGAGGAGAAACTATGAAGGCAATTAAGATATTGATGGTTTCTCTGCCAGCTTTGGCTGCTATTTGTCTGATTCAGATGCAGCCAGCTTTGGCGCAAAAGTCAGCCACAGCTGCCAGTCTAAAGATAGGCTATTTCAATCTCAACTTGGTTAAGATTTCTTGTCCTGAGACTGCCGGTTCTGAGACTTTGCGCTTGCAAGCTGAAAACCAACTGAAAAGAGAAGTTGAGCAGGCTAATAAACGCTTGCAGAAAGCACAAGAAGAAAAGCGCACTCCTGAGGAGCTGAAGAAGCTAACTACAGACATTCAGGCTGAGATTAATGCTAAGCAGCAAGCTTTGGCTCAATTGGTGCAGACAGCCACAGCCCAAGCTACTGAAAAGATATTTCAATCAGTGAACCAAGTTGCCCAGGAAAAAGGTCTCGACTTGATAATCGATGGCGCTGGTGTATATGCTGGTGGACAGAAAGTGATCGATAATGGTGTCGACGTTACTGCTGACATCATGCGTAAAATTAGCCCTGCTTCTCAACTAGCTACCCCTGCTGCGAAAAAAGAGGCTACACAGGCAGTAGCGCCTTCTCAAACTAAGGCCAAATAATTTTTTCGTGCTTTTCAGTCAATTCTATTTGCTTTGGGTGGAATTGCTTGAACTAGCAGCCAAGCTTGTTTGAAGATCGACTAAGTGCTTTTTCCATGCTTCTAACTTGTTTTTCTCTTTTATCAGAGATAGTGCTTGGCGCAGAGGAACCAGTGCTTCTATCAATTTGCCTTGCTTTTCTAGGGTAACGGCTTTGCCCAGCTTTAGATCTGGATCTTTGGGATACCACTTTATTCCACGATCAAAAATCTTCAGAGCTTCATCGAGCTGTGATTCTTTTAAGTAGATATTGCCGAGTGCTTGAAAACAGCTAACTTGAGTGTCTTCTTTCTGCATTTGAATGAGGTACTCTGTTTTCGCCTCTTCTACGCGGTCGAGACTCAATAGAATTTCGGCTTTGAAATTTCTTGCTTGGGGGAAGTTGCCGCCCCTACCCTTAATTGCCTTGTCTAATTCAGGCAGTGCTTCTTGTTTGTTTCCTTGTTTGTACAAGACAACTGCTTTACCCAAGTGAGCTTCAGGGTTAATGCCTTTCTTCTCTTGGGCCAAAGAAATAGAGAGATGCTGCATAGCTTCATCAAGTCTATTGCTTTGAGCTAGGGCCAGTCCAAGGGCGGTGTGTAGGTTGCTAGATTTAGCCCCGAGCCTTTCAGCTTGTTGAAGAATTTGGATAGATTCGGCTAGGCGCCCCTGATTTTTTAAGAGATTTCCCAAAAGTAGCATGGTATTTTTGTCGTTGGGTCTTATTGCCAACATATCGCGGCACTCTTCGATTGCCTGAGAATACTTCTTCTTGCTTACATAACAATTGCATAGCCCGAAGTGGGCCTCCCACTTGTCTGGATCAATTGCCAGTGCTGCTTTATAGGCTTCCATCGCTTGCTTGGTGTTGCCATTAAACAGATGGAAATTTCCTAAGTCAAGTTTTTCTATGGCATGATGTTTTTGCAAGCTGCGTGTTTTTTCAACGCCGATTGAAAAAGTAGGACTCTTGGACGCACCACCAGTAGTACCGGCAGTAGTTTCGGTGCTAGGTTGAGATGGTGTTGCAGTTTGTAGTTTTGCAGTTGGTCTATTAGTGAGCGCTGGTTCGTTCGCCAGGCTTGATGAGGTGACAGCCAACAGCCAAGCTAGGCAAGTATAAATAAGACAATATCGGCAAAAAACACGCAACTTCATTATTGCGAGGTAGATTTGTTTTCAGATTCGGCAACTTGCTTGCTGCTCTCTATGTCTGAGCTAGCACCAGATGTAGTGTCAAGACCCTTCAGTTTAATTGCTTGATTTTCGTTTGTCACATCTGCAGCGTCCGCTGGGCTGGCTGCGCCGTCTGCCAGTTGTGCTACTGGTTGGTTGGTAGTATCGCTAGACTTCTTAGTCGCAGAATCGGTAGGTTTTTCGGCGGTGGCTGTCTCTGGTGCGCTTCCTTCTGGGTTGTTTGTTGTTGGACTAGGTCTGTCTCTTATACACATCTCCGAGCCCACGAGACCGTACTAGATCTCGTAT
>CAJXZK010000128.1 GCA_913063055.1 uncultured bacterium | reverse complement strand
CCAAGACGCGGGAATAGTCTTTTATAGCTAATTCATTGTGGTGCAAATCTTGCTGCAGTTTGGCGCGATAACCCAGTATTTCAGTATCGTTAGGGGCGGCTGCCAGTGCCTGGTTGAAGTCTGCCAGAGCTGCCTTTTCGTTGTTCTTTACTCGCAATTGCAAAGCCCTGTGAAAGAGAGCCTGGGTATTTTTAGGGTTAAGGGCTATTGCTTTATCAAAGTCTAGGCGGGCCAGGCTTTCTTTCTCTGTTCGATTAAACACTTCACCTCGGCCTTCGTAGGCGTCGGAATTCTTCGGATCGAGTGCAATCGCTTTATTGAAACAGTGCAGGGCTCGGCGCTCCTCGTCGCGCTTGAGATAGAGCTGGCCAATTTTTACGGCGCTAGCGGCTTTTTCAGGCGCTGGGGTGGCCGATTTAAGCAGCGCTATTAGCTCTTTGGGCGGTTTTGTAGCCTGGGAATTTATATAAATGATGCGTTTTTTCTGAGCTGCGGCAGCGACGCCATTCTTTTGGCGGGTCAAGAAATCGCTGTATGACTGCAAAGAATAAACCAGGGTTTGGCTTTCATCTCCGGCTGTTTGTTCGCGCTCAGCTATTGCCTGTTTGTACATTGCTTCGGCTTGGGCCGGCTTTTGCCATTTTTCATAGATTTCGGCCAGAGCCAGTTGCTCGGTTTGGAGGTCAAGGGCGAGGGCCTTCCTTTCGGCCATAACCTCAGTGAATATCTTGGCCGCCTCTTCGTAGTGCTTGGTCTCGGTTAGCTTTCGTCCTTTTAGCTCGCTGGCCATCCACGGGCCACTTTTTTTGCGAACAGCGCTGGTAATTTCGCTATCTGTCAGGGCAAAGGCCTGGCCAACTGGGAATAACATCAGTGTGACCAGGGCGGCAGCAGATAAATTGATTTTTCTTTTGTTGTTGATTAGCTGGTACGGGCCGTTCAAGTTTCGCTTCCTTTTTTTGTCTTGTCTTGCATCTACTTATAAGCAATCGATGCAAGCATAACTGGTGCAGCCACGGCTTTAGGGAGATCATATTTAAGGTTGCTGCGTAGATTCCCCATTCCCCTTCTGCTTGGCAGAGGGTTAAATAGATGTATAAGCGGTTCGGAGTTCTAAGAGGTACTGACGATGGGCAGAGGCGATTGCGATCCATGCGACAACAGAAATGGTCGGGGAATTAATCCGGCAGATCCGCGTGACCTCGCAAGAGAACTAGACAACGGCAATGCAAGAACCGTAATGGATGCCTTGCAGCGCGATGCTTACACCATGCAACCTAGGCAGTTTGAGCAGACTGTTAGACAGTTGGCTCAAATCGAAGATCCACGATATGGAGATAATTTAGCCGTTTCAAGAAATGGTGAAATCGTCATCAACCGAGCCGATGGTCAAAGATTCTGTATCGGTAACATTTATCGTCAAGAAGAAATGGCTGATGCCTTTGCTCGCCGCCAAGATGGCAACTATTCTCGTGATATTCCGCGTCGACCAGTGGTTGACCCTCGTTATGAGCCAGAACCCTATTATGGCGGTCAAGATCCGCGTTATCGTTATCCTGGCACTCCTCCGTTCTTCCCTGACGAGCGTCATGGTCGCAATGGCCGAGTGTATGACCCGAGTTATGACCCCCGCTATGGCAATAACCGCGGCTACGGCGACAGAAACCTCGGCCAAGAGATTGTCAGAGACGGTGTGGTTGGAGCTATTGTTGGCAGAGGCTCGGGTGGAGACGCCCTCAAAGGTGCCGGAATCAACATACTGCTGAACCAGGTATTTAGACCACGCGGCTACTAGTAAGCCTTTCGAAAGTCGAATAATCATTAAAAGAGTGATGTGCCGTGAGGTACTTCACTCTTTTTGTTTAAAAAGCCCAGAAAATGCCAATAATAATATGTAATGTATCTAATGTTGGGAACGAGGGCATTTACTATGAGCGACGCATTGAATGGTCACCAGAAGTTAGAAAAGACTGCTGAGTGCATGAAGACCGGTGACGTTAAATGTGTTCAGGAAACCCTCAACACTGTTCAAGACCAAAAACTATTTATGGATTTGCTCGGGTCCAAGGCCGAAGCGAAAGGTCTTCCAGGTCTTCAGATCGTAGACTCTGACAAAGATGGTCATACTGATGCTGTCAAAGTCACCGCTGGCAAGAATAAAATGACCGTGGGCTTGGCTGACGGCAAGCTTTCAGTAACTGACGATAGCCCAACCATCGGCAAATCCATTGGTAATGCCTATGACTACGTTACTGGCAAATTGAGTGCTGGAGTGCAAGCGGCTAAAGATGCGGTCAATAGCGCTGCCCCGGTCGAGAACATCAATCGCGCCAATACCACTGATAGCGATCAAAATCGCCGCTGGGATAACCAAATTAAGAAAGCTGGCGGCTAACTAAGAGACTGCGCAAATATCATTACACTTGCGTTCTGAGTTGGCCAACTCAATTTGTATAGTGGTATGGCTGATTTTGAAATCTTTTGCCAAGAGGGCATTGACCTGATCGAGAACCACTTGTGAATCTGCTTTAGGTTCGATGGTAAGGTGACAGCTCATGGCGAGCAGGCCAGAGGTGATTGTCCACACATGTAAGTCATGAACTTGCACAACGCCGTCTGCCGTCAAGAAGGCCTTGCTAAGGGCTTCTAAGTCAAATTCGCGCGGCGCACTCTCCATCAATATTTCCACCGATTCTTTGAGTAAGCCCCAAGTTCTGCTCACTATAAAGATAGAGAGAATGGCGCTCAGTATCGGGTCAGCCAGGTACCAACCGGTAAACATGATGACTAAACCAGCCAAAATCACCGCACAAGAAGCGAGCATATCGGAAAATACTTCCAGATAAGCGGCTTTGGCGTTGAGTGAGCCGTGACTGTGGGCTCCCAGTAGCTTCATCGATATCAAATTGACTATCAAACCAAGCACTGCCACTACCAGCATCGGTGTGCTTTGAATTTCGGGGGGCAGGCTGAAGCGGTGAATTGCTTCGCAGAAAATTGCTATAGATATCACCACAAGAAGCACCGAATTGGCCAGGGCAGCCAGAATCTCACTGCGATGGAAGCCGTAGGTGCGTGAGCGTCCGGCCGGTTTACTCGATAACCAGACGGCGAACAGGGCCAGCGCCAGCGCGGCAACATCGCCTAGCATGTGGCCAGCATCGGCAATCAGAGCAAGGCTTCCTGTATACCAACCAGCCACTGCTTCAACTAGCATGAAGCCAGTGGTCAGAGCCAACACGATTGTCAGTTTGCTGCGGCTTTGTTGCCGCACTTCAAAATGGTCGTGGCCGTGTTTGTTTGGCTGAGTTTGCTCTGGGCTCTCTTGCTGGTTGTGCTCGTGTTCGCAGTTTGAGTGGGCCACAGATACTACCTATAGGTTACTCTCAAATGATACCAGCAGTAGTTCAAATGCTGAAAAATTGTTGCCACGCAAAAGTCCAAGAGTGCTTACAGGAAAGCATCTCAGAATCTTTAAATATTTACCAGACGGTGATGAAAACCATAATCAAATGCAAAAACTGACAGGCTGTCAATTCTTGAACATAGCCAAAACCAGCTTGAAATAGGCTTCTAGGTCAAGTCTTGTGATTCCACCCTTGACGCTTGTGCTACCTTCGTGCACAGCATCGGCAATAGCTTGTTGATTATTGAGCAAGAAAGTAATGAATGATTTTTCTCTTGCTGGTGTGTTCTCGTCTTTGAGATGTGCTTCTAATTCGTGTTTTTCAATGTAGCCATTGCCGTCTGAATCGAGCTTGTCAAAGGCTTTGTAGGCATAGTCTTTTATTTGCAAAATAGCATCAGCTGCAGAGTCTTTTGGCACATAATTGCTAACCCAGGATTTCTCAAAGTCATCTTTTTCCACTTCTGCTTTTACTTCGCTCACTGTTGTTCTCCATTATTTATTGCGACTTTTCTCTATTTACCACTGGTTGAAATAATTGCGAGGGTGCTGCCATCTGGGCCGCTAAATATCAAGGCGTGGCCTATCGGTGTCTTTAGCTCACCACGTTTGAGAAAACCATAACTCTCCAGAATCTCACGGGCGGCACCAATAGTGGTGACCAGGTAGACATTGAGACTGGGCGCGGGAATTTGACTTTCTACTAAAATTAACTCGGGGCCCGAGGCTAGACGAATGGCTGCTGCTCGACGATGAAGGTCATCTGACTTCCAGGTCATTTTGCCTTTTAAAACATCACTATAGAAATGAAGTTCAGTTTCAAAATTGCCGCAGCTTTGTACTACATAGTGAATTGACTCAAATAGACTGGCCCCGGCATTCTTACCCAGTATTGAATCGGCCGAGCTGGGTGAGAGAGCACCGAGGTTTGCTCTTGTGGTACGGGCGTTATTTGGAGCAGCAACTGGCGGGAGTGCCGCTGGTACTGCTAAATGTGTCACAGCAGGTGGAGAGTAAGCCTGTACAGAATTAGAATTAGAATTAGGATTGATCTCTGCCATCGGAGTACGGCTTTCTCTAAGACCCCGACGTCGTTCCATTGAAATGCGTAGCATTAGCTCGGTGGTGCGCTGCTTAAACTCAATGGCCTTTTCTATCTGGCCACTATTTTCTATTTCTTTGGCTAACCGTTGCAATTCATTGGCAACTTCTTTCTGGTTCTCACCGTAATGTTGCTCAATAGAGGTAATTATTGATGCCAGTTTCTCTTCAGCCTCATCGGCTGAATGATTTGTCAGGGCCGACAAAGCTATTTGTAGAAGCGCTCCACTAGTTAGCGAATGGCCATCGGTCATATAATGCCCTAAGTTCCAAATAGTCCTATTTAGATTATCCCCGTCAAGGCCTAGGTTAATCAAAAAGAGCCATTGCTAGGTCTTAGCCAGGTTGATTAATCATGAATGTGGCAAAACTGGCGAAGAACTCTTTGAGGGTGGCTTTGTGAGCTTGAAACTCGGGCACAGCCTCCAGTGCTGCTTCCATATTGGTCACCCAGGCATCGCGTTCGGCCTGGCCAATTTTGAAAGGCATATGGCGGCCGCGCATACGCGGATGGCCCCGTTCGTCACTGTAAGTGGTCGCTCCACCGGTGCGCTGTATTAGAAATTGGGCCAGGTGCTTTTTGCCAGGCCCTAAATCTTCAGGGTAGAGCGGGCGTAGCAGCGGGTCTTTCTCGACCCCTTGATAAAATGCCTCGACCAGCTGGTAATAAGGGCCTTCACTGCCGACCGATTTGTATATGACACTGAGTGGGTCTATTGCTTGCATTGCTAAATTATAGAGTATTAGTTTGAGGCACTTCTAACTGTGTTCTTTTGTTTAGCACCGTGCTCCGAGAGCATGGCAATGATGGGCTTGTGGCTATCTTTGCTTTGAGCTTCTCTACTGGCATCGTCAAGTGGGGTATTGCCCCAGCGGTCGACGCTGTTGAGGTTGACTCCCAGTTCAATGAGGTAACGTACGGCCGCTACCCGGCCCTCGCACGCGGCTAAGTGCAAGGCTGTGCGCCCGTCGTAGTCGCCCACATCGGGATTGATTCCCCGAGCTACCAGGCGGCGCATTTCGGCCACATCACCTTCGGCGGCTGCCCAACAAAAAGCATTTATGCCACTGAGACGTGATTCATACAGATTACGTCTGGGGTCGAGGCGATCGTCTGTGAGGCCGGTGGTACTGTCAAATGTGTGAAACTTGAAGCGAGAGGCTAATTGGCGGCAGAAATCAACGCCTCTAACTGAATTGCCTAGCTCATCTAGGCGTGGCGACCAGACCGCCAGGCCAGCCACATTGGGTACTACTAACATGATGGCTCCAGAAACACCGCTTTTGGCTGGAATACCGATACGAAAAGCGAATTCACCAGAAAAATCGTACATGCCACAACTAGACATCAGTGAAAGACAGTTTTTAACATGGTCCGGCCGAAATACTTGCGCTCCGGTGAGGGGGCAATTACCGCCATTGGCGAGGGTCGCGGCAATCACTGCCATGGCTTTGGTGGTTGTTTCTATTGAGCAGCACTGGAAGTAAAATTCGAGAATGTCGAGTAAGTTGACATCGGGTGGATAGGCCTTTTTCTCTCGCATAAAATAGGCTAAGGCAAAGTTACGGTCGGCCGTCTGTCTCTCCGAAAGATAAACGGCATTGTCAAAGCCTATCTTCATGTTGCCAGCGCACTCTTTCCATTTGCTCATAACATAGTCGAAGCGATCGGAGGCATCGGCGCCACGTTTGATCAGGGCACCACACATGATGGCGCCAGCATTAATCATAGGATTGTGCGGCAAGCCTTTGGCATTGAGAGTGAGCTCATTGAATGTTTTACCGCTCGGCTCTGTACCTACATATTGGTGCAAAACCTCTTCGCCTTGATCTTCAAGAGCAAGGCAGTAGGTAATTGGTTTTGAGCAAGATTGCACACAGAAAAAGTCTTCGCTGTCGCCCAGGGAAAACCTTTGGCCGTCCACTGAACATACCGATGCAGCCAATTTGTCTGGGTCAACCCTCTCGAGTTGCGGAATGTAATTGGCGAGCTGGCCATCATGATTATGGGACACTCGCTCGAATATTAGCTCCACTTCTTGACGAAATTCACTAAAGCGAGGAATGGCCAGTTGGCCAGTCAATACTTGCTCGAATAGGGCAGGGCTGACGTTTTGCAGCATTTGAAAGCTTTCAGCATCGATCTCTTCGCCAGCCTTGCGAATGGCCTTAAAGAGGGCGCCACCCCGTGGGTCATCCTCAAGAATGCCACTAGCAAGAAAGCAATCAAGCAATACGGCTCTCTCAACCGTGCCTTTCTTAGCGAAGGCGCGAAAGAGGCTAGTGGATGGTAGATGATCGTCGCTACTGCTAGACATAGCTTACTTATGCCAAATTGTCTCAGTATCTAAGCGTCTATTTGCTAGTTTATCGTTTGCCTTTGCCTGCCAATTCTTTTAGCGGGTTATCTTGGAGATACTCTTCATAGGTGCCCTGGAAATCACGCAAGCCGCTTGCTGTGAAGGCCAGAATGCGAGTGGCTACATCAGAGATCAAGTCGCGGTCGTGGGAGACGACAAAGACTGTTCCAGGGAAGGTCGAGAGCCCTTCAGCTAGTGCTGATACAGCTTCGAGGTCTAAGTGATTGGTTGGTTCGTCTAGAACTAAGACCGGATTTTTTTGCATCATCATGCGAGCGAGAAGCAGTCTAGCGGCCTCGCCTCCTGAGAGATTCTCAGTTTGTTTCAAACTGTCTTCTCCAGAGAAGAGCATTTTGCCTAGAAGACCGCGCACGTGCTGGTGACCTTCATCAACCATATACTGCATCAACCAATCAAGAGCGGTGCTGCCGGGAGTGATAGCATCGTGGTAGTCTTGCGGATAGTAGCTCCAGGTGGCTGCTTCTGTCCATTTGACTGTGCCCGAATCTGGTGCTAGTTCATTCATCAAGCAACGCAAAAGGGTAGTTTTACCAACACCATTTGAGCCAATGATGGCAATCTTTTCGCCGCGCAGCAAATCGATATTGAAGTCTTTGAACAGTACTTTGCCATCGAATGATTTGGTCAGGTTTTTTACTTGAAGAACTTCACGACCAGAGGGTTTCTCTTGTTCGAAGCGGATAAAAGGTCTTTGAATATTCGAACGCTTCATCTGTTCTGGTGCCAGTCTTACCATTTCTTTTCGTCTTGATTGCACTTGGCTAGAGCGCTGACCGGCAGCGAATCTTTGTACAAACTCTTGCAGTTGAGCAATCTTTTTCGCTTTGTCTTTATTGGCCGCCTCAATTGACTGACGAGCCTGCATCTTGTGCTCGACCATATCGTCATAGTTGCCTGGATAGACAATAATGGTGTCATAGTCGATGTCGGCAATGTGAGTACAAACTGAGTTCAAGAAGTGGCGGTCATGCGAAATTACTACGAGTATGCCTTCGTACTGCCAGAGGAATTCTTCGAGCCAGTGAATTGATTCTAGATCAAGGTGGTTGGTCGGTTCGTCTAATAGCACTGCTTGCGGTTCGCCAAACAGTGCTTGGGCTAGTAGCACACGGAACTTATAGTCGGTGGCGAGAGTGCTCATAAGATTTTCGTGGTCGGCGTCTTCGATGCCGATGCCGCGGAGAATTTCGGCGGCTTCAAACTCGGCGGTATAGCCGTTTTCGTCGGCGATGATTACTTCAAGTTCGCCCAGACGGTTCATTTGCTCTTCTGTCAAATTCTCTACTTCGCAGAGAGCATCCCGTTCTTTGAATGCTTGCCAGAGAATATCGTTACCCATCACAACTGTATCGATGATGCGTTCATTGTCATAAGCAAATTGGTCTTGCTTGAGCACGCCTACTTTGCGAGGTCGAGTGATAGTGCCAGCGTTAGATGCTTCTAGCTCGCCGGTAAGAATTTTCATGAAAGTAGATTTGCCAGCGCCGTTTGGACCAGTGAGGCCATATCTGTTGCCTGGGCTGAATTTGACTGAGACGTTGTCGAACAGTGTGCGAGAACCGTAGCCTTTTGAGACTTCGTTAACGATGATCATTTATGAGCTTTCCCTAAACAAAAAAGCACGCTGTCACGTGCATTGCTGCCGATTATACCTGTTTGCCTGCTGTAAACGGCCGTACATCACGGGATAGTAAACAGCTTTAAGGCGGTTTTAATTGTTTGAGGCTCAAAATCAGCAATTTGGCATGGTACGCGGTAGTCAAGCGCCGCCGGGGCATCGGCCGGGCGTTAGTTTGATTCATTGTTGAGCGCTATTCGTTTACAGAACAGCAGTGCCTGCTGGTCAAGAATGATTTTCGCTTTATACTTGCAGCAGTGCTTTTAGTTAACCGAGATCACTTTATGAGTATTCTTCACTCTCCGCTATTGATGGTTATGCATGATCCAGTGCTGCATCAATTTATTTCTTATCTAGCTGAGAAAAAGGCAGAGCAAGAAGCTAATCCTGATAGTCATATCAAAATCGAACTTTCACGAGATTTGATGGCCCAGGTTCGTGAGTCTTTTCGCCAGAATATTTTAGATGGCGAACGCAATCTCCACTTACTTTCGCATTTACTTTCTACCTTGCTCTTAGAAGATGACTTCGAGCTTCATAGCAATGTCATCGGGCTATTGCCTAGTGATGAAGACAGGCCATTTCTCATTCGCGAACGCATTACCCAAGATATGTTGTTTTCGGTAACTGACATTGATCTGGGCAAACATATGCTCGATAACTTTCGCTACCGAAAGAATTTCGAGTGGGTGCCGCTTGAGCTCTCGGCCAATTTCATTGAGTACTTGCCGCGAGGCCGGGCTACTGATGGCGTAAATCGTTTGACAAGCAGAGTCAAGGCTGAAGAAGAACTATGGAATAAAGTCACTGACGAAATTTTTGTGATTGATGAGCTGGTTAGCCGCGATAAGCAATTGCGCCATTACAGCAAATACGTCAAGGATATTTTTGGTATCAAGATAGTCTGTGATGACGAGGCCACGTGCCTGGCTGTGCACGATCGCCTCGAGGCGATGACGGCCATAGACATTGATTGGGAGCGCCTTGGCGCCCTGCAAGATTTTGGCATATTGAGTAATGGTTCAATTAAAGGTGACCGCCTGGTTGAAATTGTGGAAACCAAAAATTATCTGACTTGCCTGCCTACCGAGATGAAGAAGACTGGCTGGAAAGCCATCAAGAGTGTGGTGCAGTGGCATGAACGCCTATTTGAAGTGCAGGTTCAGCCGCTCAACAACTATTATTTAGAGTTAGACCATATGTCTGGCCCTTCTCATAGCTCTTTCAAGCTCAAGCGCGATCAGATGAGAGATCAGGTAGCCGAGAGAATTCCTCTATATGGTTTTTACCGCGACCTTCTCAAAATGCTCTTTATGGGAACTGACGTATCTTTTGAATGCGCCAACGCTACCGTCGTTATCACCTAAGTCGCCGAAAGCCTTGCTCTGCTTAATATTAGAGGTCTTTGGAGGTAATCTCTAAAGACTTTTCTCGTTAGCTATTTCTTTAGTTTAGTTCAGCGTTTAATTCAGCGTTTAGTTCAGATAGATTAGTGGTTCATATCTGTTTTACGGAGGATCTTTTTCCATTGAGTATGTATTTCAATCATCGGCCTGTAACCATGGCTTTGGCATCTATAGGAATTCTATTTTTTGGAAGTGTTACCGGCCCAGTAACTAAGTCTGAAGCTAAGTCCAGTCAAAAGGTTTCAGCTAGCCCTGAAGCCATTAAGGCTGAGGATGAAGCTGCCATCCGGGCGCAAGCCAAACAGTATGTAATAGATTATGGCAAAGGTGACGCCAAGGCATTGGCCTCGCAGTGGTCAGTTGACGGTAGTCTAACTGAAGCGTCCGGTAAAAAACTGCACGGTCGTGAGCAAATTGAAAAGTCGTTTGCTGATCTATTTAAGGCCCATAAACCACAACCAATTGCGATTGATGTTGAGTCGGTTAAGTTCCCTGCCAATAATATAGCCATAGAAGTTGGCACTACCAAGTTACCCTCGGGCAATTCGCGCTATACCGCCATTCATAGTAAAGAAAGCGGTCACTGGCAGATGATTTCAGTGTTTGAGCATGACATGCCCTCTAATGCTGCCGAGGTGCCAATCTCTGAACTGGCCTGGATGGTGGGGTCTTGGGGGGCGAAATCGAACTCAGACTTGCGCGTACAGTGTGAATACACTGCTAACAAAAAGTTCTTACTGGTCAATTTTTATTCCAGCAAAGCCGATGGCAATACTCCGACTGAGACTGAGATCATTGGTTGGAACCCGGTTCTCAATTCAATTTGCTCTTGGCACTATAACTCCGATGGTGGCCTCGGTATGGGACGCTGGAAGAAGGATGCAGACAATTGGCTGGTGAACGCGCGTGGATCAGATCATGATGGCACTCTTGCCAGTGCTCAATATGTTTTGCACAAGGTTGACGATAATAACTACACCTGGAAATCGACTAAACGATTTTCGCAAGGTAAGTCACTGCCCGACACTCAAGAAATTCTTGTTATGCGTCGCGACCCTAAATGAGATGACAAAGTAATATTCAAAGATAGGTAAAAAAGATTATGCGATCTAGACTCTTTAGTCTCACAGCCAAGAGTGGCCAAGTCATTTCTGCTAGCCTACTTCTGGCTTTGTCTTTATCTGCTTTTGCATTGCCCCAGGAAGCCGTTGCTCGCGGCGGCGGTGGTGGTGGTGGCAGAGGTGGTGGCGGTTTTGGTGGCGGGCGTGACTATGGCGGTGTGCGCAGTGGCTATGGTGATGGCTATGGTGGCCGTGACTATGGTGGCGTGCGCAGTGGCTATGGAGATGGCTATGGTGGTCGCGATTATGGCGGCGACATGTTTGGCGATCGGGGCGATTCTGTGCTCGATCACACCTCTGAGAGCGCTTTGCGCAGTGGTGCGGATCAAGTCTGGAACGCTGGCCCACAAAGGGGTCTTGCTACCGATGGTGGCTTTGGTCGAACTCTAGCTGATACTGGGGTGGGAAGAGGGATATCGGCCAGTGCTATGACTGACCGCGGTGTTGGTGTGCGCAATGCCTTCCGTGACGACAGTTTATTCCGTCGTGACTGGTGGGGGCGCTATCCCTATGCCTGGGGCGGAGCCTGGGGTGATGATTGGGCTTATGGATATGGTGATTGGGATGACTTAGCCTCTTTCTGGGATTATCCAGTCAATACTCCTCCGGTGGAGTATGACTACGGCAATAACATCACTTATCAAGGCGACACTGTCTACTACGGTAATCAACCGAGTGAGACAGCGGCAAATTATTACACTCAAGCTCAAATTATTGCTCAGTCGATGCCCATTGCTCCGGCTCAGGCCCCAGCGGCTAATGGCAAGACTGCTGTACCGGCAGCCTTAACAGCTGCTGAGTCGAAAGATGCCAAAGACTGGAAGTCACTTGGTGTGTTCTCCCTTACTCAAGGCGATCAAACTAATTCGACTATGATGTTCCAGCTTGCTGTCAATAAAAAAGGGGCCATTAGAGGCAACTACTATAATGCTTTGACCAAAGAGTGCAAGGTTGTCTCGGGAGCTGTCGACAAGAAGAATATGCGAGTGGCTTTTGAAGTAGAGGGCAATAAGACCGTTATTTACGATACTGGTTTGGCCAACTTAATGCAGCCACAGAGCCCAATTCTTGTGCATTTCAGTAAGACCAATACTGAGCAGTGGAATATGATTAGACTCGATCCGGTAAAGAAATCATCCTAAATATTGATAGGCTGGCAGGCCCTGGCAGTCGCTCAGGTGAATTTTGAAAAGATCACCAGCATTAGTTTCGCTGTGCTCTTCGTTTGGAGACTTTGAGGCCTTTGGGTGAGACTCTTGCTGTGCTGATGTGATGTAGAGATCTTGCAGCTGATCGCCACCAAAGGCGCAGGAAGTGACATTGAGCACCCCAGGTACAGCAATGCTGGCGAGGAGCTGGCCACTTACTGAGCTCACTTTTTGCACAGCCGAGCCACCCCAGACTGCTATATAGAGATTGTCTTCGCTGTCAATGGTCATGCCATCAAAGTGCCCACCCCATTGGTTTGCTACTAGCGGGCGGCGATTTGAGATAATAGCTGTATCGTTGTCATAATCAAAGGCATCAACTCTATTGGTGGCGGTATCTATGTAATACATAGTGTCTTTGGCTTTGTTCCAAACAATGCCATTTGATATGGTGACATCTGCTAACTTATGGGCAAGTTTTTGTCTCTTGTCTAACATCCACAAATTGCCACTGGGATAATTGCAGCCCACGTCCATAGAGCCACACCAAAAGCGGCCAGCAGGGTCGCATTTGCCGTCGTTCATGCGGTTGGCAACGACGTGTTCTTCTGGATAGGCCAAAACTGAAATAGTGTAGATACTTTCTGAAAGGTCATCGACCACTTTTAGATGAACAAATTCACCACCCATGCCAATAATAAAGCCGCCACCATTAGCAGTGGCGCGACGGACGACGCAGCCTGGTTTAGCTGGGAGCTTCAGTGATTTGTTAATGCCGCTGAGAGGGTCAAAGCTATTGAGCAGGCAATTGTTGATGTCAATCCAGTAGAGGCGTTTTTTTTCGTTGTCCCAGATTGCGCCTTCGCCAAGAGAGGCTCTGGCAGCTAGAACCGGTTTAGCTATAAGTTCTACCTTGGTCACTTTGATTCTTCCTGCTTCTCGCCTGGATCTTCTACTCTGCTTACTGCTAGAGCGGCAATTAAAAGTGATGCTCCGCCCATCATTACCACAAATACCGGTTGATTGTTGAAAACATATTTCACCAGTGGTTGAAACGCTATTGAAGCAAGAATTTCAGGAATGACAATGAAGAAGTTGAAAACACCCATGTAGACTCCCGTGCGACCCGGTGGTATGGCCGAAGCTAAGATGGCATAGGGCATCGATAAAATTGACGCCCAGGCAACACCAACTCCAATCATTGTCAGCTGCAAGAGCTGTGGATCATGAATGAAGTAAACTGAAAGCAGGCTGAGGCCACCGAGGGTGAGAGCCGTAGCATGAACTGTTTTTCTGCTAGTGACCTTGGCTAGTTTTGGCAGAAGAAAGGCCACTAAGAAACAGACAATAGAATAAATGGCGAAGCACCATCCGGCCCATTCGGTACCGCGGTCAAACAGCTCAGAAGAAGCAGATGGCGCTTTGAAAATATAGTAGGCAGTGGTGAGACCAAAAAACATCCACATGCAAAAGAGTCCTAACCAGGTGAAGATTTGCACCACTGCTAGTTGCTTCATTGTTGCGGGCATGGCCATAACAGCTGCCGGCACCTCATGCCAGACTTCTTTGAAGAGCCCAGCTAGGCCAGGGTTTTCTTGACGCTTGCGCTCTAGGGCGGCTAAATCTTCAGGGGGGTATTCTTTAGTGGAGCATACTGTCCAGAGCACACAAGAGAGGAACATCAGCGCTCCAATCTTAAAGGAATACTCGACTGTTAACGGCACACCGTTAGCACCAACTCCGCTCACCCCCATTTGATGGAAGAGCAGGGGCAGGGCATTGGCCATGGTGGCACCAATGCCAATGAAAAAACTCTGCATAATAAAGCCCAGTGTGCTCTGTTTGGCATTGAGCTTGTCGGCAATAAAGGCCCTGAATGGTTCCATACTGATGTTGATACTGGCATCGAGAATCCAGAGTAAGGAGGCGGCAAATAGCAGAGATGGTGACGTCGGCATGAAGAGCAAGGCGCAGGAGGCAAAAAGAGCGCCAACTAAGAAGTAAGGCCGGCGCCGACCTAACTTGTTCCAGGTGCGATCGCTCATGGCCCCAATCAGTGGTTGAACCAAAAGGCCAGTTATTGGGCCTGCTAGCCATAATATTGGAATAGAATCGGGGGAGGCACCTAATTTGCTGTAGATGGCACTCATATTCGCCAGCTGCAGGCCCCAGCCAAATTGAATGCCGAGAAAGCCGAAATTCATATTGCCGATTTCAAGCAAGCTCAAATTTGGTTTTTGCACAGGTAGACCTATTTATACTAGCTAGGCTGACTTACGCAAGAAGTTGCGGAAGAATTGGGTGAGGGTTTCAACCGAGCGACGAGCATAATTCATTTCAGAGATTTTTGCTCTGGCCGTATCATTGTTTACAACATCGGACATACGCAAGAAGGTCAGTCCATGATAGTCTCCCTGTTGCTTAGGTAGATTGAGCAAAGCCTTCATACGGTCCCAACTGGCGCCATCATAGAGATTGCCATTGAGGGCATTTTCTCCTTTTAAGAACAGTCCTTGACGACTGGCTTCCTCTCCCACCCACTTAGCCAGGGTGTTAGGCATAGTCTTTCCGGCTGCTCCGTCCACGCCATCTGGCATTTCTAAGGCAGTAAAGGCTGGCACAACTCTTGAGCCGGTGCCGGGTATGGCTGGTTGCAGGGTGCTAAACATTGAGAGCAGTGGCCTATAACCACGGCCATCATGGTTGTTGTCCCAGTCACCGCGACTGGTGCGAATTAGTCCAGCATTAAGTTCAGCCATGCGGTCGCCCAAAATTACATTGCCGCCTTGCCATTGGCCAACCCGCCAGTGCACTCCGGGAATTTTTGCCCCGAGGTCGATACCGTAGAAAGGCGAAGTGCGTTGACCGAAGACGTCGACTGCGGTGCTCATCACTCTTTGGCCATGGTCAATTAAAGATTGGTTGTACCAGTCGAAGAAGTCACGACCGTACTGCATATTAAAATGATCGCCCCGTTTGAAGAAACCATCGGCTTCTGAGGGGGGCTTGATAGCATCAGCGGTAAGGTTTGGCATTGACCAGGCCTTACTTACACCTTCGGCACCGCCGTATTTGGCCAGGGCATATTCTTTAAATGAACTTTGCGCTAAGTCAGAGTAAGCCTGCAGGGCGCCCCGCGTGGGGTAACCGGCATGCTGATCGTGTGAATTGTAAGAGGGGTAACGCAGCTCTCCTGCGGGACCGAGGCTGATATTAACCTCGCCTATATCTTTGGCGCGGGAGGCAAAGTGATTTTGAAACTCTTGCATTACTCCTTTGTAGTGGTCAACTACTATGTGATCGGCCCATACAGAGAGATATTCCTGACTGGTATTGCCTTGTTCACTCTTGTATTTAAGTGATTCAGGGTTGCCGCTTGGAGTTTTCGCTCCGAATTCTGACCATACCCAATTGGGTAGTGGCACGCTGATGTTATCTCCGACATTGCCACCACATTGGTGGAATGATAGAATCGGCACCCATTTCAGGCCGGCCTTGGTGATATGGTCGCTAATTTTTTCATAGTAGCTCCAATCAAATTTGCCTTTGGCTGGTTCAACCAGACCCCACCATACATCAGTTGAAACCGAGTCAACACCTAGCTTCTTCGCTTCGCCCAATTGTCTGTCGAATTCTCGCCACTCGACTTGACTCTGCGGGCTTTCTAATTTTCCTATTTCTCCCACGTGCAGTGGTGCCATAACACTAAGAGTGGTGGTGCCGTGGTCTAAGCGAAGGGGCTCGATATAACCTTGTTTGCGCCATTGACTAACGGGGTTATCGCCAGTCGATAGCAGCAGGCGGTTGTCGCGTCCAGTGGTTAGCCAGACTTTGCCCTCAGCTTCGGGGAAGACGTGTTTGGCTTTGTCTCCTTCGGCTAGTTTTTCTGGGTGTGAACTTACTATCAAATCGGCTTTGGCAGCATCAGGGTGCAGCGACTCGGAGACACCGAGCTTTTGCACAAAGAGATTTTTCTTCGGTCCAATAGTTTGCGATCCGTCTTGGTTTTTTAAGACTTCACGGACTCTCAGCCAAGCATTTTCTCCGTTGTTTAAACGCAGGCGCTGCAGCTCTGGCTTGCCCGCATCGATGATAAATTCGCGGGCGGGAGCGGCACTTGGAG
>CAJXZK010000127.1 GCA_913063055.1 uncultured bacterium | reverse complement strand
CTGTAGCAGCTGTAGCCATCCGCGCACAGCAATCGTCAACCTTCCTTCCTCAACTCGCTCGCAGAAATAAGAGCGAATAACCCAAACTCTTAGGAGAAAACTATGACTACTGGTAAGAAATCTCTGGCAATTGCCCCTGTCTGCCCCGGCCCCTCAAGCCAACGCTGTGAGGGCTGCACCGGATGTACAGGCTACAGCAATCATGAAGCTGAGCATCCCTCTCCGGTCATCACTGTCATCGGCGGCATCAATCCGCGCCACCAGCACGGCGTGGAATACGACACCGCCGACCTGGTGATTCTCACCAAGGTGCTCGGCAGCGACCTGGGAGCCGGCCCCATGGCTTTTGATGCCCGTCACAACAGTGCCATCAGCAAGGCCATGGCCGCTCACGACTTCCAGGGCACTGTCGGTGAGCACCTGGCCGTCGAAGTACCGGCCATCGAGCCCGGCGGCCGCCCCCGGCACATTGTCGTGGTCGGTCTCGGCAAGGCCGATGACATCAGCCGCCGGCGCATGTGTGCCTTGTTCAACTATTCCATGGCCCTGGCCAGCGAATACAAGGCCCGCTCCATCCTCATTCCCGTCTTCCCTCAGCGCAGTTCGGGAGCGGTGCTCAACCTGCGCGGAACGGGCGCCGTCTTGCGCTGCCTGGTGGACCAGAAGGCCAAGAGCGGAACCATCAACGAGCTCAAGGAAGTGCGTCTGCTCTGCGCGCCGCAAGCCAAACAGCACCTGGAACAGGGCGTCGCCGTGGATCACACGCTCTGCAACGAGTGCCATATCCCCAAACTGGTCTAGGCCAGAACCTCAGCCGGAGCCTGAGCCCCGGCTGAATTCCTCGAACTATACCTAAGGATGATCACGCGAGGTGCGTGATCATCCCTCCGACTAATCTGACAAAAGGAAACCTGCCATGTTTACAGACAAAGTTGACCTGCAACAAATTCGCAAGACTGTCTTGCGTTCGCAGCTGCTTGCCCTGGATGCCCAGGCACAGGCGATTTACTACCTCGGGACCGAGCACTTCGACGGCATTGATCTGGGCCGCAACCCCGAGATCTACCTCACGGTGCAAGCCGTGAAAGATGTGGCCGCCAACGCCCGCACCATCGTCGACCAGGCCAAGTCGTTGAGCGCCGCCGACGTGCTGAGCAAGCTGCAGGCGCTACAAGCTCTGGCCAACTCGGTGGTCGCACGCACAGAAGAGGCCTGCGCCCACGCTCAAGCCGACGCCGACAAGCGCCTGGCCGAAACCCTTGGGCATACGCTCAACCAGGGTGAAAACGCCAGCGAAGTGCCTCTGGTACCGACCGACACCAAGCACCTCAAAGCTCGCGCCGGCATCGCCTGCCACAGCGCCGAACTGGACCAGCATCAGACCTTCATGGTGCAGGCCCGGGCCATCTGCGACCTCTCGCTGGAGCTGTCGTTCACTGCTGCCACCGAAGCTGGCCACGACTATCCGTCCGACCCCAGCTACTGGAAAATTTTCTAAGAGGGCCAAGCGCAAGCAATCGGTCAGGCTAACTAAGAACGTCACAAGTCACAACTGAAATGGAGGGGTGTTCGAGCTATTCGAACACCCTCTCCAATTTCTTTTACTATCACTTTAACTTCTTAGATCAACCATTTTTTTCTTACCCCTGCTACTACTTCACACAGTATTACTCTCCATAGTACCAAGACGCCCTTCAATGAGTGGCGACTAGGTTGGTAAGAATGTCGCGGGCGTGAGCATAATACTTGGCCGCTTCCATCTCTCTTTTTATGCTATTCAAAAGCACAGCGTAATCTTTAAAAATAGCAGCCAGTCTGCGCTGAATGAGCTGATCATTGGCATTCTCATCATTCGCTAGCATGAGCTCGCAAGCCCTCAAGAATTGCTTCTCTGCCTGGGCAAACAAGCCCATTCGACAATAAACAAGGCCAAGGCGATGATGACAGAGACCAAGCAAAGGCTCGGATAAATGTGGACTTGATTCTAAGCACAGGGTGATTAGTCGCTCAGACTGCCAAGTTTTGCCCTGTCTCAGATAGAGACAAGCTAAGAACATGAGATCTTCAGCTTGCTTTTCTGACAAAAATTCTTGAGAGGAAATTTCTATTGCTTGAAGCAGAAGTTCTTCGGAACTCTTCAAGGCCTGCTGCTTGAGCAAAGCGCGACCCAGGCGCGAATAGGCTGCTCGCTGAGTCTTATAGAGCAGGGTTCTATCGGCCTTAACATAGACGTAGTTAACTACAACCCCACCCTGAGGTAAAGGCAGGTCATCTACTGCATCCTGCGATTTCAAATCAACTACTTGCTCTTCTTCTGGCAAAGGAGAAGCAACAATCAAATCTTTATCGCCCGATTGCTCCGCATATGGAGGTTCTGTAGCGGCAACGCCTTGATCAACTTCTGAGCGTAAGAAATCAAAGTTGACGCTCGACCACTGCACTGACTGCTGTTTCTTTTGCCTGCCGTAACGCCGCCCTCTAATTTTGGCTGCCAAGTTGGGAGCAAATGAAGTAATCGGAGCAGGCTGACCCAAAAGGTTAAGCGAAAGCAGACACTCAGACACCGGTCTATCAGTGTGAAAGACTTGCACGAGGCAGGCTGTAGCATTCTCAATCGTGAGCTGCCCGGCACTGACCATTTGCTGCAAAGAAAGGGCAGCATCCAACAAAGATCTGGTTATAAAGCCTCGGGCCAAAAGCATTTCACCAATAGGATGGCCGTGCATACGAGAAAACTCCAGAGCGTGGAGCACATCAGCCTCATTAACAACACTCGCCCCGATCAGCAAGTCACCAAGCCGAATGCTCTCACTGAGCTGCAATGCTACTGTGTCAGGGTTCGTTGTGCTCGGAGTCAACATAGCAAGAAAGCGCACAGGATCTTGCTTAAGGGCTTCAACCACTTGCTCTCGAGTAAAAAGGCCATCTCTAACTCTCACCTGCAGCTCAAGAGCGGCATCAAGATACGAATTGGTCAGCAAACCATCGGCAACTAAGACATTTCCCAGTTGTTCTTGTCGAGCTAGACTCTTAGCATGAGCACTTTCAAGTGTCACAGCATCAAGCACTCCAGCTTCAACCAGTAGCTCACCGAGCTTGCAAGTCGGCGCGCTATGACGCTGAGGGAAACTTGGAAGTACTTCTTGCAGTGCTTCTTCAAATGACTTGTCTGAACTACAAGCAACGGCAAGGGCCTTCATGGCAATAAAAGTATCGACAACCCCGTCTCTCAGCAAAGACTGTGCTTGAAGACCAGCTCTCAGCTGCTCCATGGTCAGCCAGCCACGTGCCACCAAGGTTTTGCCAATCAACCTTTGCCGGGTACCAGACTCTTTAACAGCCTCATCTACCTGCTGCTGCGAAACGACACCAACTTTAACGAGTAGCTCGCCAATCGAAAAATCAGCTACATAACCATTCAAATGCGGAATTAAACCTTTCAACGTCGAAGTGGAGTGGAGTTGAGTGAAAAAGAGAATGTCTCATAGTCTTAGTACCCCAAAGCTTTACGTCGAAATCGCTATTCAGATAGTTAGTTCGCAGATACCATTGAACTATTGACAGGCTCTAAACGTTATCTCTATTGTGAGACTAGCGAGGTGAACGAAATGAGCCAAGACAAGCAATTAATTGAGATGCTGCAGTTAGAAATGCGGGCGGGATTTGCTTTGCTTGCAGAAGGTATTGGTCAAACCAACAGCAGGCTTGACCAAACAAATGCTAGCCTAAAACAAACGAACGCCAAGCTTGACCAGACAATTGATGAATTACATGAGTTTCGCTCTGAAGTAAATACAAAACTGAACGGTATTTCTTCATTGATGTTGTTTTCTGAACGCAATGTCGGCCGTCTAGAAAAACGCATCGTCAAGCTAGAAGACCGTATGAATCAATTTGAAGACAAACCTAGACCTCCTTCAAATTGAAATTGACACGAAACACTTGAATCATTGGCCTGGAAATTTGAGTTCAGCCCAATGGCATAATCATCAAAAACATCCACTGTCCATCACGGATCAGCCTGTCGATGCAACTGCCTATAAGTACTTTCAGGCAGCCAGAGCCAATGTAGCTGCAAAGCAAAGCGCCCAAGCAGAGGAAACTTACTCTGCGTTCTACGACATCAGCAAGGCGCCGACCAGCTGGACAGGGGAGACTATGCTGACTTCATCAAAATTGAATGCTTGCCTAGTCATAGCCACCCTCTATTGCAACGATCATCCCATCCTCTCTTCAAGCGATCGCTTATACAAGTGCCACTCTCACATATCGAGAGAAATGAACCTTGTGCAGCCAGTGAGTCGCTATCAAGATCTCATGCCCAGCAAGTTACCTGATTGATAGCGACGCAAACCTAGCTCGAATGATGCAGCACCAGAAGCGAGAACGCCAAGGGCACCAAGCCAGGTAAAAGCAGCAGCACTAAAATCGAAATCGCGCAGGGCTTCAACCGGCAAACCGCTGATAAAGCCAGCTGGAATCAAGGTGTAGAGCACTACTTTCATCCAACCGTCGAAGAGACAATTAGGATAAGTAGAGAAAGTAATCATGGCGAAAAACCACTGTTCAGACAATACTTCTGCCTGACCAAAGTAAAAAGCCAAACTACCGCGCCACAAATTGAAGCCGATAAAGACAAGAGCAACAGCAACAACCAACAAATTAAAGAGCAAGAAGTGCTGCAAGTCTGGACGAACCATAACGATATAAATAAAATAGCCAAAAGCAAAATCACCAATAGCGGTGGCACTCATCTTACCGAGAGCAAGATGGGGAATTAAAGCTCTCGGATATAACATCCACACATCAAGCTCACCACGAGATACCATGGCGGCCAAATTATGTAAGTTCCAGCAAAAAGCATTGCCCAAGCCAAACCCAGCAGCACTAATAGCCCAGAGCGTCACCACGTCTGACTGCTCCCAGCCTTTAATGACTGGGAATCGACTAAAGAACAGCATCCAAAAGGCAAGCCAGGTACCGTTGTTGAGAAACATCGCTAGGGCCTGCGAAATAAAGGCGCCGCGATATTCCATCTGCATCGACCAGTTGAGCTTGATATAAGCCCGAGCCAGCCTGAGGTAGCTCAGAATTTTTGAAAACCACATAGTTAACCTCCATGCGCAGAAATGCGCTCTAATGCCCAACCGTAAATCAGATTAACCACAGCGAGCAAAAGCAAAATATACAGACTCTGCAAACCCACTAGCTGAGCAAATTGCAGCCAATCGGAATGAACAAACAGATGAGCTGGTCCCCAGACCAAATAAGGGAAAGGCAGGAAGAAGACAAAGCTCTTCAGCCAATCGGGGAAAAGCTCCATGGGAATGAGCATCCCTCCAAGAATCATGCTTAACCTTGTGTAGATAAGCAACAAGCCGGATGTATCTTCTAGCCAAAATGCCCAGAGCCCTATGATCAGGTGACCTAGGCCATCCAAAACAAAGGCTAGAAGAACTGCAACTAGCAGCATAATTGGTGCTGCTGGACTGCAATTGAACGGCCCCACTAGACAAAACGTAACGGCCGCCCCGGTAGCGAAGTTAGCTAAAAATCTAACGATTCGCTCTCCCAGTGCGCTACTTAAGCAATAAAGCGGATAACTTATTGGCTTAAGCAAACGCACAGCCAGAGCGCCCGAACGCACATCTTCATCTATCTGTTGAGCCAAGCGCGGAGCCGACATATAGATAGCTTCAGTCACAGTCAAATACCAGAGCATTTGATTGAGCGATAAGCCACCAATAACGGCACTAGCTGACTCTCGATAAGTGGCTTGCCAGAGCTTCAAAAAGATGAAGAGAATAACGGCCAAGAAGAAAGTACGACTGGCTACTTCACCTAAGTAAGCCAGGTTCGACCGGGCCGCAACTCTTGCAACGGCCCAGATCTGGCGTATTGAATTTTTCATTATGCAATTTCCTGATTTTAAAGGCTAACCTGGCGAAATGCAGTTCTGCATAGGCAAACTAGCTGCACTATTGAACAAGTGAGCGATTATTTCTTCCAGCTCAGCTGTCTTTCCTTCAATCAAGGTATTCTCGCTAACACTAGATAGAGAGTCGTCTAAAACTACTCGACCATGGTTGATGACAATAACTCGATCGGCAACTGATTCGATATCACCAGTGTCGTGGCTAGTGAGGAAGACAGTTACTCCTTCTTCTCTATTCCACTCACAGACGAGATCGCGCAAGTTTTGCCGCGCGATAACATCAACACCAATAGTCGGCTCATCAAGCAAAAGCAACTGCGGCCGGTGCAACAAACTAGCAGCTATCTCAGCTCGCATACGCTCACCCAGAGAGAGTTTACGCACAGGAGTAGAGAGGAAGCGACCAAGATCAAAGCGTTCTACCAGTAGCGCTTTTCTCTTTCTATAGTCATTTTTGGGAATGCCATAGATCTCAGCCAGCAAGTCAAAGCTGTCTGATGGCGGCAAGTGCAGCCATAGCTGTGAGCGCTGACCAAACACCGCGCCTATTTGTCTAACTAGCTTTGAGCGTTGTTTCCAGGGATCTAAACCCAACACTGAAGCCGTGCCAGAACTAGGCTTAAGAATGCCAGTGAGCATCTTAATTGTGGTCGATTTACCAGCACCATTTGGCCCGATGAACGCCACCGACTGACCAGCGGGAACAGTAAGCGAAATTCCTTCAACAGCCACAACGCTCTTAGCATTTCTGCGCAAGAGGCCCTGTTTTATTTCAAATACTTTTCTCAAATTGTCGGTTTCTACTGCGTTCTTTAAAGGCTTCATTAGTGCACTTTCTATCTCCATAAGGGTGAAATATACGGGTCAATTTTCGGGCTAGAACAAACAACGCTTCGACAAAAAATTCGGCAAAAAAAAAGCCCCCTTTTGAGTGGGAGCCGTCAAATAAGCTGAACTGAATGCTGAATGCTGTTTGTATCAGTACATACTTTGCGACGTGCTCCTCTGCTTGGCGCCTTCGGCGACAATTTGTTTGGTGGGAAGCATGTAGCAATTTCTGTTCATCAGTTCATTATGCCGGAACCAGAAAATACTTCAATAGATTGTTAAGGAAAAACGAACTTTACTATTTAGATTGTCTATTTCAGATTGACAGAAAGTGAGTTGGCTCTGGTTTTAATTATGGCTGTAACGGGGATATGGTAACGTGAATTTAGAAGTTTCAGACTCTCACCAGTGGCTATGTCGCAGAAAAAAATCACACTAAAAGCCTTGGCTGTCATATCTACTCTTGCTCTAGCGCATCCTGCCGCAAGCGCACAAGGACTTGGTGAATTTGGCGGACTTAATGCGGGTCTATTCGGGGTAGGAGCGGGAGCCGCGGCAATGACGCAATCCAAACCGCAGCGTAATAATTATGCCAATCCAGCACAAGCACAACAGTACTTCATCATGCAAAACCGGGCCATAGAGCAATACTCAAAACTGGGAAACCAATATGAGCTCAAAAAACAGTGGGAGAATGCCGAAAGAACTTTTGCCTATGTGCTTCAGATAATCAATATGCGAGATGGAGTGGATAGCCCGAAGAGCATTGCGCCGCTCAAGCATTTAGTTACAGCAAGCGACGCTCAGCATAAAGTGAAGCAAGCAATTTACTATCAAACAAACGTGCTCAAGGTAACTAAAGCAGCAAAAGTTCCAGCCAGAGCAGCCGTTGTGCAAGAGTCACTCTCTCTTTCCAACTTGTTGATCAAAGACAAAGACTATCCAAAGGCTGAAAGTGTTTTGCGCCAATCAATTGCCTTAGCTAAGCAAGAACCAGTGATGGCCAAAGAGCGCACCACAACGCTAGTCGTGCTTGGCAAAGTATACAAGGCACAAAACAAAACACAGGAAGCCGCAGAAGTAGAATCAGAACTAGCGCAGAATCTCCCTAAATCTTCAGAGATAGAAACAGCGCCAGCAAGTTCAACTAGTTCCGGCAGTCAGAGCCTCGTTCCTAGTAACTCGGCGACAAGCGACACAGCGCTACAGCCAACAAGTGATAACGCAGCGACAAGCAACACTATCACAACAACATCGGCAACCAATTCTAGCGGCGCCAACAGCACTGCTCCCCAATTGCAACCAGCAAGCGCAACCTCATCCCCAAATACTGCAACTCCTCAGCCTACCAGCGAGGCTTCAAACTCAAGTGCTTCGGCAGCTCAGCCTACCAGCGAGACTCCAAACTCAAGCGCTCCAGCTCCTCAGCCTGCTATCGAGGCTCCAAGCTCAAGCAGTTCTGTTCCTCAGCCTACTAGCGAGACTCCGAACTCAAGCAGTCCGACTCTACAAACACCGCCATAGCTGCCAATTTTTCGCCCCCTTAGTGGGTAGAATGTATTGGAACTTGGCCATCTGGGTGATTTCTTGGCAGTAACAATCCCAAAACTTGGAGCCGGCGGCTCTAGTGCCATTGGCCTCATATATGATCGCTGTTCACCAGAACAGCAGCCACTGGCTGGGTGTTTTGTCATAGATGACGGGCTAGTAGTATCAGTGGCATCGTCGCTAGCACCATATAAGTGCAATCCCCAAGCTCTAAAAATTGTTCTATTAAATTCAAAGGTTGAATACGCAGTCAAAGCCATCACCCTGCACCAGTACTTCACCTCGCCCGAGGCCAATCGAAGCTGGCAAAGTGGCTCACCCCCTCCGCCCAAAACTAGAGTATATGACTGCTCTTTTCTCCACTTAGACAATCAGTTTCAAACATTGTCTCCCAGCCAAATTGAAAGCGTCAGCGAGGCCCTACGCTTTCCTCTAGACCTAAACAACGAGGGCTTTCGCGGCAATTTTTGCGACATCGATTTACCCCTTGTTCTACAGACGCTAAACAGCGCGCAGCGAGATGGAATCCTCTATCTCTGCGACGATATGATGCGACCAATAGCTCAGATTTTTTGCTTAAAGGGCAAGGTAGTAACTGCTCAGTACAAAAATCTATGGAACGAAATGGCTATCTATCAGATTGTCGAAAAAGATGTTGCCACTAAGTTTGCTTTCCACCCCAGCACAACTCAAGGTACCTGGCCTCATGCCTTGCTCAATCGTTCGTCGGATACCTTGTTACTGGAAGCCTACCGAAGGCTCGACGAGCTACAGCGAATACGCTCTGGCCTTGCCGCTGGCATCAGTACTTTCGCCCGAAAGACAGAGAGCTGCAATACTAGCGATTTAGCAGACGAAGCAAAACCCTTCGCAGCAGCGCTATTTCAGGCATTGGATGAGGTAACACCAGCCGATCACCTCTGGATGGTACTGGGCTGTGATGACTACACTGTCTATCGCACACTCTTTGAGCTCAGTCGCAGCGGTCAAATTATCGCGGTGGGTAGCACGGAAATAAGCAGTGCAGCAGCGGACTCTGCTAATCTTGAATCTGACGAAGACATAATTGATTTCGTTCTTTCGGAGAAAGAGCTAGACGAAAATTGCCCAATTACAAGCGTCAGCATCGAACCACAATCAATGCGCCTATTGAAGAAGGTCGGTGCAATCGTAGCTGACCCGGGCGCAGCCACCACCTACAAAAATCACAATATTCATCTGCCCCTGTCTGCTGCTGGCTTTCCCATTCTCCAGAACGGTGAGATTATTGGCATGCACAGCCGTAGCAAAACAGGACAACTAGGTTTAGAAACCAGCCAAATGCTTACACTTGATGTCATTCTCGCACTCAAGGATGACAAAACTGCAATCATGAAAACCTACGAGATGATAGCTGAGATTGCTGAGCCCGCAAGCGAAAAAACAATTACAGTCAACGGGGAAATCTACAGCCCGCTGCGAACCTTAGATCAACCGACAACACCGTTGACAGCAACAGCTTCTGCCGGCAAATCTGCCCGCAAATTTCTCGCCACCATAGCCTGGTTTATCGGTGGCTATCTGCTCGTGCTCGCTATCTCAAATCTGGCTGGGTTTATCAGTGGGCTAAATAATCAACCATCGACTAACATTGATACACCAACAAAGGTCAACGAGCAATCCAAGCAAGGCAAATGAAACACTAGCTGAACCTCTAGCAGAACCACTAGCAGAACTTCTAGCGAAAACTAATAGGGGAAATAATTGCCTTCTTCCTCGCTCACAAACAGTTCTGATTTTGGCGAGTTACCAGATTGGATCTCCCAGCTTTGCGACTAGCGTCTACTGCTTCTTTGATTGCCAGGAACAATTCTGGAGCAGGCTGCACTTCATCAATAATGACACCGTCATCAAGGCCTTGCTGGAAAGTTTTGGCGGCACTTCTCGCCAAACCTAGGGCTGAGATGTCGTAGAAAGTAACGTAATACGGACGCTCAGTCTCAGGAAAAAGACCTTTGGCCAAAGTGCTCTTGCCCACCTGGCGCGCCCCAACAATAAGCACGACGGGACTGTGCTGAATAGACTGAAGGAGGTCAGACCTGGTATTTCGAGGATAGAGCAGGCAAATTTACCATCCACTGGTACATATTACGACTATCGCTTGGTAACTCTACAAATTAGCCGACATGCATTACTGGGAGGGAATGATTCTATACTCTAAAAGTTGTTGGCATTTGGAGTTCCTAAATGGGTTGGAAAGCGGCTTGCATTATTACTGGCGATTGCGCCAATGGTTACCTTGGTGAGGCACTGCAACACCTGCCCGCCAAGGCCAGCGATATTCGCGAAAAGCTGGGCTACAAAGTACCAACCAGCAGGGAACAGAGCTCTCTTGAACCGTATCCTGAAAGCGGCACTTATATGATTGGCGCTTACGATAGAGCGGTTTTCTTAGCAGACCAGGACAAAATATTTGACTGCTTTGACCATCGGGATAACACTTATTTCCAGAAGGCACTAACCCTATACCCCGAAGGCACACTATTAATGTTTGTCTTACACAGCGTCGTCAACTACTTTGGCTATGCCTACTATGAAAAGGGACAACTAATACGAGAATTTTCAGGTGGTGCAGATAAAGGCGTTATCTCTGACTTTGGTGAATTGCAGCCGGAAGAGAAAGAAATATTCGCCAATTCAAAAATTGTTGATGGAAAACGGATTTTTTTATACGAAACCGACGGAGTTGTAGAAGAACTAGAAGCTGATTTCATGGGCGAATCACTTGTGTTCCAAATGGTCGGACGTTACTTTGGCCAGCCTTTTGACCAAACACTAGAAGGACACAGAGACAATTTTGATTTGCCCACTGAACTATTTACAGGGCCTCATTCAGAGAGAAATCCGATTAGAGCAGCGGGTTCGGGTTCGCTTCTAGACTCTGCTATCAGCTCAATAGCCAAGTTTGTAATATCGAAGTTAAAGCGGTAACAAAAAAGCTTCAGGCCTTTTACCCTAGTCGAAAATTCAAACCGATAGTACTAATTAACTACATATTATAGAATGTAGTAGAAAAAAAGAAAAAGTTTTTTGGGGTGGTTTGAAGAAAAAAATGGCGACACACTCAAGCGTGAGTATGTCGCCGCAAAAAAGTTCATTCGATTAGATCATAACTCACATCAGTGAGCTACGAACATGCACTAGCTCGAATTCAAAACTAGATCAGAGTCAGTCGATCTGATCTAGCCAGCGAATAGCCTGAGACGAAGTGCTATTGCCATTGACGAAGCCATCATAGATAGAGAGACGCTGCTGCCTGGCCTGGTTATAGCGAGCAGTAAGAGCGCGAAGCTCCTCTTCAAAAATGGCCTGGGCAGTGCCAAAAGCAGCCTCAAGAGGGGGAATCAACTGACTGACGGCAAGGTCGTAAGCTTGCTTGCTCTGGTCGAGACTCTCGCGCTTTTGGCGCTCGATTTCGACCAGACGATCGGCATAGATGATGTCCTGCGCGCACTTTTCGGCCTGATAGACTTCATTACTAGCACGCAACTGCTCGCCGCTAATCTCGTCAGCTTCCACCTCCGCCAGCTTGAGGGCGTCGAAGGCCGGCAGGCACGAAATGTGATCGGGCGAACCGGCTTCAGCGCAAGCCTGCTGGTAACAAGCTTGTGCTTGAGAAATCCTGGTGAGGCGTTCGGCTTCGATAGTGAGCTTACGCTGGTCAAGGCCAGCAAGGGCTCGAGTAATGGCAAGACCATGATTGGTGCCAGCCTGGCGATACTCTTTCTCGTAAGTCTTGTGAGCAGCCAAATAGGCTCGCTCGCAGACGATCCCGAGTTCTTGAAGAGTAGTCGCTTTGGCGTGTCGCAGAGCTTCACGGGCGGCGATCAGCGGTGCTTCAAGACGCTCGCGGGTGGCAGTCATGCTGGCGTCAGCCCTCTGGCATGCTGCGGCATAGCTGGAGAGAACGAGAGTCAAAGTGTTGGCGCTGTGCATATTTCCTCTTTCGTGTGTAACTGCAGTGCTTACAGGGCCGTAATCAAGACACTGGCTCTGGTGCGCTGCTATAGCTTCGGGATAGTTAGTTGGTTAGTTGGTGCAATTCAACCATTCCGAACGCCCAACTGCAGGCGCTATCTGAAAGCGATAATGCTCGTGACAGCACGCTTTAGGTAACCTCAAATGCTGCTTTTGACAGCCCTTAACCTGGCCTAATCTCATCAAATCAGCCTCAATGCTTTTGGCAAAGAGTCACAGTGTCAGCTTTTGACAGAACGAGCGACCAACTACGGCACTGGTGTACTGCATGTTGGGGCTGATAGTAATGAGACTGTCTGGATTTGGCTTGGTAAAGGTATGGATGCCTGAGGAGGAATAATTGAATTGCACCATTACCTTTCAATATCGAAGAGCGCAAAAGCAAACCTGGCAGGTCATTTCAGTTAACACTACGAAAGATCTCAACAAAATAATTAGAAAGCGGCGCTAACCAGGCCCTTCTTGAAGTGATATTTACATACATTTGGCAATGTTCTGTAACCTAAGAGCGAATGTTACTGGGCCTTTACGATGAGTGACCATGCTCGCAAACCTAGCCTCCAAGGCACAGCAAACGCGCATACCGAACCATGTGACATGCGATAGTATAACGGCGGCTTTTTTTTAACGTGCGAAAAGTGTGGTGTTGCTATCCGGGGCAAGCAAGAACACGGTCGTAGACACGTCACTTACTTACCCCGGCAGCAAATTAGACTAGGCACTCTAATACGCAGTTGATACACAGCTAACTAGAGTTGCCTCGATGGCCAGCTTAGGGCTGGTCAGGCAGGTCAGACCGATAGCCGCGAGAAGAGTCACACAATTCTTTCAGACGCTGCTCAGCGACCCGCGAATCTAACTTGATCACTTTGCCGCTGCGCAGAAGCCGTTCGACCTGCTGGCGCATCACTGCAGCAAAGCAAGCATGGTTGTCCCCGGTGCTGCGACGAACCAAACCGCTGCGGTCAATTGCTTGGGGCTCAAGCGAAGTAAGTCCAGAAGCTTTAAGGGCACCGGGCATGAAGGGCATAAATCCAGCAGCTACATAAGCCGCTTCGCCTTTCGCGAAATTTGCCAGCACCAAATCATGATCGACAGCACGACCACGCGACTGAATGCCGTTCAACAGGCCCACCACTTCAGCGACACTGATCAAATACTGAGAAACCACAAATTGTTCTTGCCTAGAGAGTGAGGCGAAGGGCAAGCAATTGAAATCGCTGGGCAAAAGGCTGCTGTCTCCGCGATGCATAAGAAAAAGCCGGCGGCGAAGCGCACTGGCAATGAGTTTTACTTTGGCAAACATAGGGGTCTCCATTGAATTTTTTTGTTCCTTAATCCCCGTCTGCTACTTCAAAAATCCGGTGTATCAAGAACTGCGGAGGCAGCAAATGAAAGTTCAAGATGTTCTGAACAGAGAGCAGATATTGACTTTTAAAATCTGTTTTGCAAGTTGGGGGTGATGATAATGAACCTATCCATCCAGCCTTGTTCGCGCAACAGTTCTTCATTACTTTTTGTTATAGCAAAGCCAAGTGGCCTGAATATGGCAGGTTCAAGGTTCTCACAAGTGCGCGAGCTATGGTTTCCAAGAAGTCGTTTTGCAGACACAATCGCTAAATGGCATGAGCAAAAGCTTGAGTATCTTGAGCCATCGGGTAGAAATTATTATGCGCAGAACATGGCCAGCAGTAGACATTATTCAAATTTTGGTGTTGCCGTATTTGGTAACGTTTGGTCTTCTGTCTATTTTCTCCACTCTTGTGGCGGTAGCGGAATGCAAGGCAGCTGAAGAAAAGACTTCAGTTCACAATGGCCTCACGATAAGGGCACCATATGAATTAAATCTTGGCCAACTGAGAGATCTAACAATGCATCAACCGGCCAGGCAATGGTCGGAAACAGACTTTAAACCAATAAAAACGATTCATCCGTCAAATTATGCAGTGTTAGCCAATCCCGAAAAGTTCAATGATCGATCAATCACATTTGTCGGTTATTTGTGGGTAAGCGAAAAAACCACAGGTTGCGATGGCAAGCCTGTCGCGCCAAATTATCGCGTGTATGCCAATCTGGATGACTTCCAACATGAAGACAAAACCAACTTTGTTCAGATCGATCTAAATCGCTATTTCAAGCACATTGACTGCTTCAAATCAGGCGATCACGTCGAGGCTATTGGCCGACTAGAGTCTAAAGAGCTTTTGCCAGACTTCCCTGAAACTCTATTTCGGTACTCCGGCTGCAACCTAAGGTTGAGACAAGCATCGCTGCGATTTGACTATACCTCTCCATTCAGGCTCTTAGCACCATTGCCGGCTCTCCATAAGAGCGCGGATCACAACTGTATTATCTTTGCAGACAAAATTGAGCTTGATACTGATGGCAACATAATTGCCACAGGAAACGTTGTGTTAGAAGTGGAAGGTCAAAAAGCTTTTTGTGTGGCAGAAAATTTGCGCTATGACCCATGGACGAAGCGTGTTCAGATGAATGGCGAAGTGCACTTAATTCGTCCCAACCTCAGAAAACGATTTGAAAACGCAGATTTCCACATTGAAGATCCCAACTTTCTAATTACTGAGCCAGATGTTACTGTGCATTATCCTTTTCTCCAAGCGCGATAGCTGTTTCTAAAAACCTAAGCAAAACGACTCAGCAACCAGTTCAAGCTTTTACTACTTGCATTCATATTATAGACTATAATAATTCAGCAGAAAAAGAATGAGCCACAGGCAGTGGTGTAGAACAGATTGCTCTGTCTACACCACCAACCATATGGCTCATTCATAGTTGCTCAATCAAGCTGGACGCCTCCAACCAATTACTCGCCGTCAGACACGAGGGCAACAACGCCGGTCGTGCTGAAGCGATCCTTGATGAAGACGAGCTGCTCGTCAGTGGCTTCGACATGCAGCACCAGCTTCCAGGGAGCCCTGAAAGTGCCACCGACGAAGACCAGCTCCAGACCCAAATGCTGAGTCAGAACCAGCACCGCATCACTGCGCTCGACGCCCATCTGAGCTGCGCTGGCAGCCTCGATGGTAACCGAGTAGACCTTCTTGTCCGCAGTCTTAGCACGCTTTGCAGCGGCTTCGATCTTGCGAACATCTCCCAGGTGACGCTGTGCCACCGTGGAGTCAGGCTTGTGCGTGGTGAAGCTGTCGGCGGCCGAAAGGTCGCCTTCGTCATCGAACACGTCGAAGTCGAGCACGTTGCCGGAAGAGTGCGTGACCTTAACCAGGTCGCCGGCGCGAACGTCTTCGAAGCCTTCTTCGCCTTCAGCGATCTTGGTGCAGAGACGATCCAGCGAGTCAGTGAAGTACTTCTTCACCATGCGCTTGATCTTACGAGCGTTGCCCGCACCCTTCATCGCCTCATCGAGAATGAAGTCGCGAGCAGAATCTTCCACCTCGACGGTGAAAGCCTTACCGCGCTCCATCACGCTCAAGAAGCGGTCCACCACTTCCTTGAGGCGAAGAGTCGTGATCGAACGGAGGTCTTCCTTGCCCAGGGCGCGGAAGAAAATCACCTCGTCGAGACGATCCAGGAACTCCGGACGGTGACGGCTCTTCATCGCCGACAGAATGATCTCTTTCGAGGCATCCTGCTTCTGCACCGCCGTCTCGCGAACGAAGCCGATTTTCTCCTTGCGGTCGACCACGTCAGCAGAGCCAGTGTTGCCGGCCATGACGATGACGACGTCAGAGAACTGCACTTCTTCGTTGTCGGCCAGGTTGAGGATGCCGTCTTCGATGGCGTTGAGCAGCAGGTCGTCGATGGACTGATGCAGCTTGTCGGCCTCGTCGATGAAGAGGAAGATCACCGGCACCTTCGAACCACGACGCGAGGCTTCCAGGTTGACCCGGGAAAGCAGCTTGCGAGGATCGCGGCGGAAAGTCTTGGCGGCCTTCTCCGGGTCGGTCTTCTGAAGCTCTTCCAGCTTCTTCTCGAAGGCGGCCTTGTCCTTCTCCTGGTCTTCCGGTTCCTGATAACCCTTGTAGC
>CAJXZK010000126.1 GCA_913063055.1 uncultured bacterium | reverse complement strand
CGTCCTGGGAGATGAAGATGGCCTGGGTGAGGAGCTTAAAGTCGGGGGCCTTAATACGGAAAGACATCTCGAGCATGACGTCTCTGAATGGTTTACCAAGCTGCAGTGAAATCAATCCGCGTTTGAACTCGCTTCTGATTGGGTCAGCTCCAGTGTCTGAGATAACTTTGAATACTTCCATAACAGGTGAACCGGCTCTCAGTGCCGATACCATTGTTTCTAGAATTTGAGGCAATTGCTCGGTCATGCGAGCTTGTCTTTTCTTCGCCGCTTCACCGAGGTAATAGACGAAGCCAGCAGCGCCAACTGGCAAACCAACAAAGAAACCAACTGGCGAGAGTTCAGCCATACCACCAACGACAAAACCAATGGCAAATAGCACTCCGGTACCAATGGCCGTACAAATCCAGTAGGTCTTCATCTTGTCGTATTCGGCTTCTTTACCAGCCAAAGCCAAGAGTCTAGACAGATAGTCCTGACGTTGAGTGACGAAAATACTCTCTGGATCTGCTCTATCGTTGAGCTTCTCAGCCATACGACGGGAGTGTTTGGCAAGCCTGGAGAGCTGGTCAACACTATCGCGACGGAGAAGGACCATCAATAGAAGGCCGACCACCAAAATTGAGACGAATAATACTGGGCCGTTCATGATTTCAAATCTCTATAGTTAGCGGGGAATTCAAAATTCAAAAGACCGCTCCCATTTTTGCAATGAGAGCAGCCTTTCCAAACGCTTCGATTTACCTGAGCCACTCGAGCTTGAATGGAACAGCTTCTTGTTCCAACTGCTCCAAGAACTTCGGAGGTAGACCAGAACCCATGTGGCGACATTTGAAGAAGCCTCTGGCATCGCGGCCTTCCCGCTCAAGGACGAACATACTCGAAATGGCGATGGTATCACCTTCCATACCGGTGATCTCGGCGATTTCGGTTACCCGTCTTGTACCGTCTTCTAGACGGCTGATCTGAACAATCAGCTGAATAGCAGACGCGATTAGTTCGCGGGCTGCTTTCTGCGGCATTTCCATACCGCACATCAGAATCATGTTCTCAAGACGCTTCGTACAGTCTCTAGGATTGTTCGAGTGAATTGTGGTCATGGAGCCAGAGTGACCGGTGTTCATGGCCTGCAACATGTCGAACGCTTCTTCTCCCCGACATTCTCCAAGAATGATGCGGTCAGGTCGCATACGCAGACAGTTAATAACTAACATCCGCTGAGTGATCTGGCCTCGACCTTCTGTGTTTGGCGGACGAGTTTCCATACGCACCCAGTGCTCGTGTTGTAAGCGCAATTCAGCCGCGTCTTCAATCGTGATGATGCGTTCGCGGGGGTTAATGTGCGCAGACAGAGCGTTGAGCAGAGTAGTTTTACCAGAACCTGTACCACCAGAGATGATGAGGTTAATCCGGCCTTTAACACAGGCCTTCAGAACTTCAGCCATCTGCACACTCATCGAGCCTTTCTCGCACAATTGGCCGAGAGACATGATGGATGTACCGAAGCATCGGATTGTGATCGTTGGACCGTCAATCGATACCGGTGGAATAGTAGCGTTTACCCGTGAACCGTTAGGAAGACGGGCGTCTACCATTGGCGAGTTTTCGTCGAGTCTTCTGCCTAGTGGCTGAATGATTTTGTCGATAGTCTGACGCAGGTGTCTATCGTTCTCAAAGACTACAGTGGTTTTCTCAAGACGACCGTGACGCTCTACGTAGATGGCGGAAATGCTGTTGACGCAAATATCGCCTACGCTAGGGTCACGAAGAAGTGGACCAAGAGGTCCGAAACCAAACACTTCATCGAGTACGTTCTGCAGCAGAATACCCTTTTCCATCATGGTCAGAGGAGCAGGGTCAGAGTTTACGATTTCTCTAATACGAGCTCTTACTTGAGCCTGAGTATCTTCTGAGATATTGGTCAAACGCGATGTATCTAATTCTCTACGCAGTTGATCGATGATGAACTTTTCACGCTCACGAATCAGTTGCTGGTTGGCTGAGAACTTACCGCCGATGTCTGTAGGACCAGCATCAGCGCCACCGCCGCCGCCATGTCCACCACTGCCGTACTCGTCTTTGGCGTCAATTCTGTCAATGTCGCCGCGAGATGGGCCTTCAGATGCGGGAAGATTACCGCCACCAGGGCGAGCCTGAGACATACCAGTGTTCGGAGGCGCACCACCTGGTCTAGCCATACCGCTCTGACCTGGAGCTGGACCTGAACCTGGTCTAGCACCAACACCAGTACCCTGTGCTCCACCTTGAAGACCTGTATTCTGCTGCTGAGCAGGCACCACTTCTGATGCCTGCCGCTGCCGGACTAACTGTCCCATTAGTGAAGATGTGGGTCGTGCCGGTAGATTTTGATCCTTTCTTTCGTCACCCATTTAGAAGCCCACCTTTATTTATTTTTTCTTGCCGAAGATCGCCGGTAGCTTGAATCCTGCTTTCTCGCCTTCGTTCTTCTGAGTCAACAACAGTTGCTCGCCACCAGCCAGCCTTCTGGCAAGTGAATCGAGGGCTTTACCGAGTGGAGTGTGTCCAGGAGCGATCTGACCCTGGTTGTTAACCCACTTAGCAGTTTTAGAATCGTTTGGAATTTCATGGAAAACAGGATAGTTGAGGTTGGCACGACATTCACTAAGAACGTCTTGGGGCAACCATTCAGACCTGTTAACCGTGAGAAGTAATTTCTCCTGGTTGTAGTGAGCCTTAAACGTATCGAGGCACTTGCGAGCGTTCAAGATGGCAGCCCAGTTGTACTCAGTAATAACAAGTACATGGTCGGCCAAGTCGAGAGTCGCGATAGCGCGTTCATCGAGCAAGTTTTTGGGCAGGTCTACAACTGTGAAACGGAATTCTTGTTTCGAGGTATAGAGAATTTCCTGCACCTGCGCAGCATAGATGTCACCAATATCTTCAAGTTCTGGTGGTGCTGCGAGGATGCTCAGCTTATCGTCATACCTTGTCATAAGGTTACGCAGATAAGTGGCGTCAAAGTTCGTGTGTGAGAAGTCAATAGTACTCAAGCTGAACGATGGCTCGAGGTTGAGGTAGTGCGAAACCATACCAAACTGCAAGTCGAGGTCGACGATGCAAGTCTCACCATATTTACCGAGGTAGCCAGCGAGGTTGGTACAGATGGTGGTGGCACCGATACCACCAGTGGGGCTAAAGATACCGATAACTTTACCGGCAGCAGTGGAAACAGATTCAGATTGGTGTTTCAACTGAATCGACTGAACAGCGGCGGGCAAATCTGTACGCCAACGTTCAGCATCTAAGAAGTCGGAGGCCCCGAGTCGATACGCAGTACGAATCAACTCAGGGTCTGGAACTTCATAACTCACGAAGAAGTAGAGTTGCGGGAAAGTTTCCCGCAACTCTGCCAACAACGATAGTCCACGCACAGGGGCAGGACTGAGCTCAATCCACACCAATTTTGGGTGCAAACTGCCGATTTGTTCTCTCGCCATACTTCCAGAGACGGTGCTGACCAGAGCCAACGATGGTTGACTGTGAATCAGATCTTCTATGGTCTGGCGTTTGTCCAAACCTGCATCACATACGAGCAGTGTGGTCAGTTTCATAGCTTCAGCTTTCTCCCCTTATGCCGACAGCCCTAACTAGGTTTTACCCAATAGCTTAGCTTTACTCACTTTGTACGTTTACTGTATATCCACCGAAATTAGGACTTAGGTACCGACAGCACATCTTTTTTGCTACCAGACCAGATCTCAATTTCATGTAGTGGTGGAGGCGGTGGAGCCGCATTCATCATGCTACCACCCATACCCATAGGCATAGGACCTGCATCAGGAGCTCCTGGCAATGGAGGTGGAGGCAAAGCGGACGGTGGTGGCAAGGATGAAATATCGCTCTTCGGAGCAGCAGGCTTAACGAAGAGTGATGTCACATCAACAGTTGCAACCGGTTGGTGATCTTTGTCGTTTCTCAAGGTCAAATAGAGCTTGGAAGCGGTGATCGATCTGATCAGCTTGTTAGCATCTTCAGGTGACAGAGATACAGTGACTGAGCTGGCTGGTACAGCAGCGGTGCCGCCCGGAGCCTTCTGGTACATCTGACCTACTGCAATTACTTCGACGTCGGAGAGGATTGGAGCTACTTTAGTATCACCACCACCACCAACCATGGCGATTACATCGACGTGGCTTTCTGGGGTAACGAAACCAGCAACACCAGAGTTACTGTCAACAGCGAAGGTGACAGCTCTCATACCTTCTTTAAGTCTAGCTTCGAATCCGAGCGAGATACCTTGTGGTGCAAGGTCATGCTGAGAAACGATTTGTCCTTGCTGGATGCCGTATTTGGCAACGCGGCCAGCAGCGAGTGAAGCAGAGGTAAGGGCGTCTTGCGGGATTTTGGCCTGCTCGATTTCCTTTTCTTCTAGAGCTTCAACTGGAATGGTAGAACCTTCAGAGATATCTTTGATGGCATATACCACTTTGCCCTTCGCGCTCATTTTCGCGATCAGGTCTGACTCTTTTGCTTTCAGCGCTTCCTCATGAGCAGTCTGGTTGCTAGTTACCATCATAGTAATAAGCACGGCCAAACCGATAATGAGAACCAACATCAACGCTGGAGGCATTCGAGATAACTGTAGAAACAAACTTCGTAATGGGTTCATTACGGATCCCCCTATTCTTTCTGGTGAGAAAGATTAACCACTTACTATTAACGCACATCAGCCAAACAAGGACAACGCCTGCCCTTGCCCGCACCCAAAAATTTTGTACCCTTGGAAGCGGCTATTTAACCTAGGAAGTTTACACGCTGTCCTAGTGCTTGATTTCCAGATAGGGCGCCAGACCCGCCAAGTGTCAAGTTTTGTATTATCCTGACATCAACAAGAAACCCAATTTCAGTGATCAAGCGGAACTACTGATAATCAGCGGATCTTTAGTAGGAATTTTACAAACTGTTAATCTATTCAAGAACTACTGACGCTGGCAGCGTCTAGATAAAAACGGCCAATAATGCCAGTTTTAGCAGTCTACTATTGAAAACCTTTTTCAAGACGAATTAGCAGCAGCGGCAGACATATTTTCTAGCTGACTTACAACAGAACTGAAAGCCTTAGACACGGCCTGGCTGAGACTTCCGTTGTAGAAGCCAAAGGCCAAGGCAACCAGGATAGCGACAAAGGAAAGAATAGCTCCGTACTCCGTTATCCCTTGAGCATCCTCGTCGGCAAGGTAGTCCCAAAGCGCTTCTCTTAAGCTTCTTAATAGTTGGGGTGACACAATTTTACCCTCTTGCGCAAAGGCTGAAAACAATCATGCGACTTAGCCATATTGTTACTAGTACGGTAGTAAGTTCCAACAGAATGCCCAGCACGCACATATGAAGAACACTGGTCTCCACAAGACTCAGATATCGAACGTAACGAGCATTTACTCTATAAAGCAAAACATGGTGGCAGAACAAATTTGGCCTGCCACCATGTTTACAAGTTACTGAAACTAACTGCCTGAATCAATTGCTAGCTCAGGCGGTAGAGTCACTACGACGCGTTGGCTGCAGCACTAGACAAGTTGTTCAACTGTGATACGACTGCGCTGAAGGCCTTCGAAATCGCAGAGGTCAATGCACCTTGGGTAATTGAGAACACGAGTGCTACGAGAATGGCTACGAATGCCAAGATGGCGCCATATTCTGTAATACCTTGTCCGGACTCGTCGCTGATAAATCTGTTAATTGTTTCGCTCATGTGTACCTCCTGGGACGGATTCGAGTAAACCATATTACACGCAACATTGGAACCTTTAAAGGTTAGTTGCGCAAAATAAAGAAACCGAACACGTAAGACTGTATGACTTTAGTAACTCTAAAAGAAGAAAAAAGAAAACACTTATTCGATAGTACTACCTCTCAAAAACACACCCTAGCCTTTTGAACATTCCCTTGCGCTTGAGTAATCAAACATCCGACCAGGTAAGAATGATTAGCGCAAAAAACACAGAAAACACAGAAAAAACAGCTAGTACATTTAGGACAGGACCGGCGCCGGTCACCTCTCAGTAACCAACTCTTCGATCTTACCTTGACATCTCCAGGCTGCCTAGTGCCTCTGCTCCAAATTTCTGTTAGCTGCAATACATTTCGCGAAAATTAGCTGCAAAGCACGATTCTGTGGGCTTCGAGATGTTAAGTTTTTCTTCGCATTTGCCCTTGCAAGACTTGCAGGCAACCTTTGCTTACTCTAGTCCGGACGTACAATGGACTACATAGCTGTACTTTTGTACGAAAAAGAGGTTTCCTTTGGTATCCGACTCCAAGCTAAAGGCGCAAGACAGCAGCCGGGCACTGACAAAAGCCCTTGACTTCCTGTGTCTACATCAAGATGCAACTGGCTGGTTTCCATATAAAGTAGCTGGTCAGCCTTCGATGGAAGCCACAGCCTGGTCCGCCTTAGCCCTGCGACACAATCTTGATGTTGCCAAAGGCACCGCTCAATTTCTAGCCACTAACCAAAATAAAGATGGTGGTTGGTCTACAGAACCGGCAGCTGGTCGCTCAGACTGGAATTCAGGACCATCTATGTTGTGCTTGCGGCTACTGGCAGCAGAACACCAAGAAATTGCCAAGAACAAGGACGTAAGAAAAGCGCTCAAACTAGGTCTTGCTCGCTTGTTAGACAGCCGGGTCGAGTTTTATCAGCCGATCGCTCGTTTGCTACTACTTATATCTCAAGGTCCAAAGGCCCTCGCCTATGGTCGTGGCTGGCCCTGGGATCCGGACTGCTACCACTGGGTCGAACCCACTGCCTATAACCTTCTCGCCCTTAAATTTCCAGACTTACCCAAAGATGAACTGTACGTGCGCATAGTCGGATTTGCCAATCAATTTTTATTAGAACATGCCTGCAAAGATGGTGGCTGGAATCACGGCAACAACATCACCTTAGAACAGTACCTACCACCCTACAGATTGACCACGGCTGAAGCACTTTTAGCATTACAAGATCAGAGTGAAAACCCGGCTGTGCAAAGCGCCCTAAAATATTTGAAGAGCCTTTCAGACCAAGACACTTCTAGTCTCTCCCTGGCAGTTTCAGCACTGGCCTTAATTGCTTATCAACAGCCAGCCCACCAAGAAATAAAATACCTAATCAATAGGCAGAAACCAGATGGCAGCTTTGCTACTTCAATAGTAGCTACTGCTCTAGCGGCCCTTGCCTTACAAGCCTACAAAGACAGTAGTATGCATGTTCTCAATCTGAAAAAATTTAGTGAGGAAGGAGCCCATGAGCAGCAATAGTGACGACGAACTCAATCGCCGTGATTTTCTCAAAGTTGCTGCTGGCACCGCCGCCGCTGCCGCAGTAGCAACTTCTATAGAAGGATGCAGCCAGTCAGACCCAAACCTACCCAGTCCACTACATATAACTGACGAACAGCGCTCCTGGCGTAAAAAAGGACGCTCGCAAGTAGGCATTCTTGCCTGCCAGAGTTATGAGGAAGATGTGTTTGAAACTATCAAACCTCAGCTCTCCTCTTTGCATTTACCTGATTTCAAAAACAAATCGGTAGTACTCAAACCCAATATGGTGGAGTATCGAGAAGGCAAACCAGTAACAACAAACCCGGCCGTCTTGATAGCAGCAATCAAACTAGCCTGGCACCTTGGTGCTAAAGCTGTCACTGTAGCGGAAGGCCCAGGGCACATGCGCGACACTGAATATTTGCTAGACGTAACTGGCCTGGGCAAGGCTTGCAAAGAAATGGATGTGCCTTTTGTCGATCTCAACCTTGACGATATCGTTGAATTCGATAACAAAAATGGTTTCACCAAACTTGATCAATTTTTCTTGCCTAAAACCATTGCTGAAGCCGATGCCGTCGTCAGCGTACCGAAGCTAAAAACGCACCACTGGGTAGGACTGACCTGCTCAATGAAAAACTTGTTCGGCACCGTGCCCGGGCGCAAGTATGGTTGGCCGAAAAACCTCTTGCATGTGCGCGGGATCCCTAACTCTATTATCGACTTGCAACACCTTATCAAGCCTGCTTTTGGCTTTGTTGATGCCATCGTCACTATGGAAGGAGATGGCCCAATTAATGGCGATGCCAAACACTTGGGCTATATCGTTTTAGGCCAAGACTTAGCGGCTATTGACGCCACCTGCGCCCGCATAATGAAACTTAAACCCACTGACTACAAATATTTGCGCATGGCCGGCGAAGTTGTTGGCAACATCGAAGAATCTGAAATTGACGTGATTGGCCCGACTGTTGCCACCATAGCCCAAACCTATGCCATGCCAATTACCTTTGGCAGCAACAAGGAACTACTCAAAGACGCGGGCAGCCAGGGCAGTTAGCGCCATAGCAAATTATTGATTCTTTGGTGCCTCAAGTGGGGAACTGCCGTTCAGTTCAAATCCTTTGGTAGGTTTGGAATTGGGCAATTCAGGAGCAGCCAAAGGCAAATAAAAATCTTGCATGCGCCCTTCATCAGGAAATTCTAGTACTACTTTGTAGTTCTCCTTAATGGCGCGAATCACCGACTCATCCCAATAATAATAGGGCTTAAGCAAACAACCATCACGTGAATTGATGACGATGGCACCATACTTTTTCTGGCAAATGCGCTCCTTAATTTCAGCCATATGTTTCTCAAACAGACCAGGCACCGCTTTCCATTTTTGCAAGAAGCAGGCTGGATCAACAAATTCAGGAACGGCCTCAAGATCAAGTGCGACAGAACAATCTTCGCAAAGCATCAGATCTTTATTGAAGCGCGCGTTCTTCATCACTTGGCGAGCGTCAATCATCGGTTCAACTGAGCGATTGAAACGACCACCAAGGTGAGCAATTACATAAATGGCAACGGCCAAAACCATAAACATAACGACCAGGTAGCGTCGCTTAACATGATCGACCGAAACCGCCACCAACCAAGCTGTTGGCCAAGCCAAGATGATGATCTCATCGACTTTAGCAAACTCTGCTCCGAGAGCATAAAAAACTTGCAGCGCCGCAAGACTAAATAAAGTACCAGCCAATACCAGGGCCGCTAGCTGATGGCGATAGGGCCCTTCACGACGCTCTCGATCTCTAAAATAACCAATCATTGCCAACACCAAAGCTATTGGTGAAAGCAAAAGTAAAAGGCAGTCTGAGCCCAACCAGGTGACATGAGAGCAAAAAGCATCCCAGAGAAAGGGCGCCCCCTGAGCAAAGGCCATATGAGCGAGAAAACCACCAGCGGTGGCACTATTAATTAGCCAGGCTGCTGCTATGGCAAGAAAAGCACTGAGAGCCATAAACAAAATTGAAAGCCGCCACTGTCGACCAATAATAAGCGCAGCCGCCACAGAGGGCACAACCAAGACAAAAGCTTGCTTAGTGAAAGCAGCCATCAAACAAAGAGTGGCCACCACTATTAAGCGCGGCAAGCGAAAAAGATTGTCGTCCTTTGGCTTGCGGGCTAAAACAAGATACTGCTGAACGGCCATAACCATAAACATCAGGCCGAGCATATCGACCCGACCACGAGAGGAATAAGCCCAGATCGTGTAAAACGATGACAAGGTCAATAGACCAAGCACCCGAGCTAGACGCGAGCAACCGCTAAGGGTAAAAACGCGATAAGAGATCACCAAAGTTATGATCGAACAAATCATGCTGACCATGCGCATCGGATAAAAAACCGGTCCAACTAATTTGAACAGCCAGCCCAGCAAAGCAAAATAAACCGGTGGATAAGCAATGCAATACCAAGGCTGATGCACCAGGCGGGCAAATTCATAAGCATTGCGGTTCTCAGATAGAGACAAAGATGCCCACATCGAAGCGCCTTCATCGGTCAAGGCATAAGGCGACAGCAAAGCCACCGACCAGCCCTGGTAGTACAAGAAGACTAGGGCCAAAAAGACGGCAGTCACTACCGGCCAGAGCAGTAGATTGTCGATGCGGCGATTTGAGGCTGTTGCCACGGGCCCTTGGCTTCCTTTGACTTAACTATCTGCACTGTTAATCACGTCTAGCTAGTTTAAACTATTCCCAGAGGCCTAGAGGCATGAGAGTAAAGGTTAAAGCAAGTGCTCCAAGTACTAAAAATTGCTGGCAAAGTCCTACTCTCACTCTGCCTCATCGCGCTCAACTCCAGCCATTCAGGCAGCAATGCTAGCGCCCAAACTAGCTCTTTCTATCATCCCGAAATCAAAGCAAAGCTGAAAAACGGCAAAGTGCTGCTATTCCCTTTGGGCCTTAGGCTTGGCACTTTACAATTGCCTCGCCAAGCGGGGCAGCGAGGCAAAAGCATCAGCGCCTGCGGTCGCGTTGAGTTACCGAGCCAAAGCCAGGTGATCCTTGTTCCCTCTAGCTATCTCCTGCAAAATCCAGACTTAATCAATGGTTTTAGCGGCGCCATATCTGGTATCGAGATCAAAAGCAAAGAAGGCACCCGATTGCTGCAACAGTTAGCCGCAAAAGAAACCATAGAGACCCTACGCATCAGCGGTACACGTCTTGATAGCGAGGTAATTTCAACTATCAACAGCCTGCCCCGCTTGAAGAATTTGCAGTTCGACCGAATTCAAGGGCTAGATACAGCAATTGCAGGCAAAATCAGGCCACTAAAGCAGCTCAATTCCTTGGCCCTGACAGCAAATACAATGGCACTCCTCAAAGAACTAGGGCAAGCAAAATTTTTGACAAAACTAGAACTGAGCAATGCCAACCTCACCCTGAGCGATTTCGCCATGCTGCAAAACCTACCCGCTCTTGAATTTCTAAGCATTCAAGAAAGTCAGTACGCCGACGCGGCCGTTGCTTACTTTCCCCGCTTCAAAAATTTAAAAATTCTCTGGCTGGGCAAGCGTCAGTGGTCAAAAGAAACAATGATGCAACTAGAAAAGCTGACCAACCTGGAAGAATTGCATGTGCAAGTAGCGACCGAAGAATTGCCCCTGTACGTAAAGTTATACAATGCCTTGCCAGGAATAGTGAAGCCATAATAGTCACTACCGGCGATATCACTCAAAGGCAGATTTAATCAGGCCCAGGCCACAAAAAGCCAAAAGTTTGCTACCATGAGCCCCAAGAAGCTGGCGCCACGGGAATTGTCACATGTTATTTGCTTGCCAATTGAAAACCGATACGAGATGGTAGATAAATCGGAGATCAACCAATCGGCGGGGTTCGCCCTGATCGCCATTTGTGTTCTGTTATTCTTGTCCGGCTTCAGCGCCTTAATTTACGAAGTCGTTTGGGTGCGCTCACTAGGCTTGGTGGTTGGCAACAGCACACAAGCAACCAGTTGCGTCCTGGCAGTTTTTCTCGGTGGTCTTTCGGTCGGCGCCCTGATCGGCGGAAAGCTGGCAGACAGAAAGAATTTTCCTCATTTACTGGCCTATGGATTACTAGAAATTAGCATTGGCATTGCCGCCATTCTAGTAACAGCCGGGCTCAGTGCCGCCAGCCTCTGGTTTCTCAAGACTGTTGACTTGTTTCCCAGCGGCTCAGCCTATCTAACCGTAGCAAGACTGCTTCTGGCCACTATCTTTATTTTGGTCCCGACCATATTTATGGGCGCTACCTTGCCTATCCTGACTAGATACTTTTCTGGCGTGCACGAGCGCGCCGCGCATTTCCTCACTCTTCTATATGGTCTCAATACCCTCGGGGCAGTTCTTGGCAGTCTGGCAGCAACTTTCGGCACCCTACCCTATCTAGGGGTATCGGGCACAACTTATTTTGCTGCCGCAGTAAATGGCACAGTCGGTCTATTGGCCTGTCTTGTATTTATCAAAACGAGAGGCCACAAGCCCCTGGGCGAGAGCCCCAGCCCAACGACAAAAGAAATTCAACCAAGCCATGAAAAAATAAATCTTCAAGCCATCTATTGCACATCAGCTTTGACTGGCTTTACAGCGCTAGCCTATGAAGTTCTCTACATTCGTTTTATCAGATTCTATACAGATTCAAGCACCTACAGCTTTGCCTTGATGGTTAGCTCATTTCTCTTTGGCCTGGCCATAGGCAGCTGGATCAACAACAAATTTCTAGCGAAAGCTAATGAGCGCAGTGATGGCGCCCTCTACCAGATGCGCCTCTTAGGCCTAATTCAATTTTCGGTAGCAGCTGTCTCGGCTATTGGTTTCCTCTGCCTGCCAGGAGTATTAGTGTTCAAGGCCTTCTTCATGATGCATGACATCCAAGGGCTTTTGTTCCAAGTCATATCCGCCTTTACTTATATGATTTTCCCAGCCACCCTCATTGGCATTTCCTTCCCCGCTATTGGCGGCATTGCTGCCAGCCAAACCAAGGAGGTTGGCAATGCGGTTGGCCGCGTCTATGCCGCTAATACCCTCGGCTGCATCTTCGGCTCGGCCCTCACCGGGCTGGCCTTCTTGCCCCTGATGGGCTCACAACTAACCTTTGAACTAATGATGATTTTGTCAGTTTGCACTGGCATCGTCTGCCTCCTTAGCGCTGAGCCAAAAAAGGCCAAATACAAACTTTTTATAGCACCATTGCTGGTGCTAGTGCTGTTCTTAACATTGGTACCACAAAACTATCTAGAAAACTCATACGCCCTGCTGATGAGTGGCAAAATAGAGAAATGCAAAGACGACGCTGGGGCCAAAGTATTGCTCTTTGATCAGAGCGGAGTTAAGAGACTAATCGTCAACGGCACATTTTACTCAAGCACAGTGGTGACTGCCCAACGCTACATGAGAGTGATTGGAGAACTGCCCGTACTGCTCCATGACAATCCCAAGAATGTCCTCAGTGTCTGTTTTGGCATTGGCACCACCAGTGGTTCTATAGTCAAACACCCCGACGTCGAGCACCTCGATATCGTTGAACTATCTCCCACGGTCATAGAATTCGGCCAATATTTCAAACCTACCAATGGTGATGTTCTCGCCAATCCGAAACAAACGGTTCATATAGAAGATGGGCGCAATTACTTACTGCGCAAAGAAAACAAATATGATGTCATTTCGTTTGAAGCACCACCACCCTGTGATGCCGGAGTCGTTAGTCTTTATTCTAAAGAATTCTACGAACTCTGCAAAAGTCGCCTGAACAAAGCCGGCCTGATTTGCCAGTGGATGCCGATGGAGACTGAATCTGCACCTCTATGGAAAATGATGATCAAGACTATGATGGTAGTCTTTCCTTATGTCACTGTTTGGAATCCCGATTCAGGCGAAGCCATTGTTATTGCCTCCATGGAACCAATCAAATTTGACATAAACAAAGTGCAAGCAAAGCTCGATCGCACCCCGCTGGTGCAAACCAGCTTAGAAGAAGTGGGCCTGGGCAATGCCTACGCCCTGGCCTCCACCTTCCTCATGGACGGCGAGCCCATGGCCAAATACTTAGCAGATACTGCGGTAATCACCGACGACCGCCCCTACCTGGAGTTCTTCTTGCCTTTCAGCGGCCCCTCACTGTGCGCCAAAGACCTAGAGTCAGTCGGCAGCAAACCCAGTGACATACTGGCCAACGAACAATACGACCACGAACTATTCGCTAAGAATGTTCAGGCTATTAACTACATGCGCAGCGCCGCTCAAGCCCTGTCAATCGAAAACAAGCCAGATAAGGCCCATGCCTTCCTGGAAAAAGCCCTGGCACTTTTGCCCGACAATAAATTCTTCCAGTGGGCAGTAGCACACCCTAAACAGCACTAAAACTAAGTTGAGCGCTTGCGCGCCTCGCGCAGAAGCTCGACCAAGGGTATTGTAAAAGAGACCGGCAGGTCGATTCCTGGCACCTTGGTCGACACTTCCATGACAATTTGCTTGCTGGGGTCACGCATCAAGACCGCATTACCGTTGATGGGTACGGTGAGCTTACCCAAAAAGGTCTTGAAGCGGAGAGAAAAACCCTCATTGAAGCTACACCGCAGACCATTTTTCTCTTTATCGAAGAGGGCCTGAAAATGGACACGGTTGGCAATACAGACCGACTCAAGCTCAACAAAGGGAGCTACTTTTTGCTTAAATGGCAATTCTTTCTCGTTTTTCAAGCGCATGTCAACTTCAATCTCGGCCGGCGGCCGGGGCGTGATGTTGAAAGACTCAACTTCGCTGAAATCTTTGGCCAAATCGTTGACCATTTCCACCGCTGATTGCAGACTGGTTTTACCCTGATGGGCCATCTTGTTGAGCGACTGCCAAGCGCCACCGAAAGCAATCTGAGCGGCGGTACGATGCTCAGGGCCAAACATATCCTGCAGCTTGCGCTCCATCTCGCTGTAGAGCAATCGGCTCATTTTTGCGGTTTCACTCTCTTCACTGCCAGTCATGGTCTATCACTGCCTTTGTCCACAAGCCTTTCAGCTAATCGTAGCGACTCTATTCAATATTTTATCAATAAGCTTATAATTTGCTTCGATCCCACCAAGCGAGCCTTCATTGCCAGTAAAGAATATAGCTGTTATGAGCATCTGCTGGAAGAAGCAATGAAAAAGTTTGTATTGCCTACTTTTATCACTGTCTATTTGTTAGCGCTGCTAATGGTTGGGCTCTTTATCTTCAACGTTGCCTTGAAAGAAATGCTTGAAAATCGCATGCTTTTATCGGTAACCAACGGCGTATTAAAAGTGCAAGACTTTGTGCGCTACTATCTCTCCGGACACATTGCCGCTTCAGTTGACGCCCATAGAGTCTATGAGACTGCGGTGCAAAACCGCTATTTTCACGACCTGGTTTTAGCAAACATTGGCTTTGCCGCTAACGATCAGCTGCTCACCCATTACACTCCCATTGTCTTTCCCTTCTGTCTCGCCCTGGCTATGTTGCCCTTGAATCAGGCCTACATAGTCTTTTTTGTGGTCAGTGTCATTGCTCTAAGCTTCTCGCTTCCCCTGGCACTAAATGCTCTGGGTAAAAGACCCTGGCTAATAATTATCGCCACCATGATTGCTGTCACCTGCAATTCGCAAGCAGTGATCGCCATTCGCATGGGTCAGCCATCATGGCTCATCCTCGCCCTCGAGTGCCTATTCTACTGGAGTTGGTTAAAGAAAAAGGATTGGCTCACCGGCTTATCTGTCGGCTTACTATTTTTCAAACCACACTACGGCCTCTATTTCTTAACTCCACTGGTGGTGGCACGCCGCTGGCCCGCCTTACTCTGCTGTGCTGCGACGGTGAGCTTACTTCTTGGCCTGGGTGGCTTAATAATTGGCTTTGATAATGTCATTAACTATCCCCAAGTAATTCTAAAAAACGACGGTGAAATTGTTTGGCATGGCATAGTTTCGCTGCGCTATATAGTCAACATCTTCTATCCCAACGCCCAGGCGGTAAAGATTTCGCTTGTGGTGATGGCCGTTGGCTTGTTTGTGAACTTACTAATTTGGTGGCAAGAAAAGAAATACCAACTGAATCAGACCTGGCTGATTTGCTGCACCGTACTGCTCTGTCTCTTCACCAGCCCCCATACTTACCACTACGACTTAACCATGTTGGGCTTGCTAGCAGTAAGCCTCGCTTCAGTTAAGGATTTTCACCACAAAGCAGCCAAAATTAGCTTCGCCATCTATCGTTTTATTCTAATAGCCTATCCTGGCTTTTCCTGGCTCTCTCTCTATTGGTCGCGCACCGAACATGGCGCTTACTACGACCCCTTACAGTCACTCATGGCCATTGCTATGAATGGCACCCTATTGACACTAGCTTTGATCTGTCTATTTGACAGGCCAAAAGTAGAGCAAGGACAAAATTAAAGCAGATAGAACCAGAACTGCGTACCAGCCACCTGCTGCCAGCCTGGCGGATAACGCTCGGGCGGATGATCACCGTTAGCATAGGTCAATATTTTGATGTGGCGCTGACGCAAGGCCTGATAAAGACTGGCTCTCTTACTCTCCGAAATCTGCCAAAAAGTAGCGTCGTCGATAATGTCAGCGACGATACGAAACTGCCCCATCTGAGCCCAACCAACCTTACGCAAAGGGTCCATATTGGCGAGCTGGTCACCAGGGGCAATACCTAACTCTGTTAGCCGTTGCAAGATCAAACAGTTTTCATTGACAGCGCTTTTCTCAAGAGTATGCAGTGTATTGCCCAGTTCAACCGTAAAACGCCACCCCATTCCGAGCAACGAGACAATAGTCGAAATAAGCAAAACCTTCCTCACCTTGCTGGTATCGGGCAGACGGATAGAGCCCAGCAAGCCCAAGAACCAAAGCACAAAGAAGCCTGGGAAATAACGCTCAGAATAGAGCGTATAGCAATTGAGACCAAGGCTATAGAGGGTTAAGCCAGCCAGAGAGGGAAGCTGTCTCTTATACACATCTGACGCTGCCGACGAATAGAGAGGTGTAGATCTCGGTGGTCGCCGTATCATTAA
>CAJXZK010000125.1 GCA_913063055.1 uncultured bacterium | reverse complement strand
CTTGGTTCCCTTCGCAGACTGGGTCTTGCCAATCGACAAAGCAGTCGTTGACAGCAACGCGCAATTGTTCTTTGACTAGAGAGAAGTGATGTTTTTCCGAAAGTTCGGCAAATAGACCAGCCAGGTCTGTCGCGTTGGTGCGAATCTGCTCACTCGCCTGGCCGCGCTCTTCTTTCAGTATGGCAAAGTAGCGAACCGTGACGTTAACTGGCACAGATACCGATTGACCTCATAACCTGTCAGCAATTATATACTGTGCACTTGCTGGCGCTGCTTCGTTTGTACTTTTCTCTGTGTTTGTAGCTATTAAGTTTGGAGAGTTTATGCCTGAAGTAAAGAGTGAAGCGGTTGCTAATAGTCCTTGTGGCGCCTGGCCTTCCCCTATTGCGGCAGAGATGGTTGCTCGTGGAGCTCTGCGCCTTAGTCAAACCACCTATGATTCTGATGGAACGACTCTCTTCTGGTTGGAAGGTCGCCCCAGCGAGGGCGGGCGGTCAGTACTTGTGAAGTGCTGTCGAGATAGTCAAGATAAATCGCTTTTTACTGATGTTAATCCTGCACCTGTAAGCATTCGTTCATTAGTGCACGAGTATGGTGGTGGTGGCTTTTTTACCGATATCGGTGAAATTTTTTACGTAAACTTCGAAGATCAACGAGTTTACTACTGCAAGTCAGAGGGTGGTTCAATTTCTCAACCAGTGGCTTTGACTCCTGCCTACGATGCCGAGCACTCCCATCGATTTACTGATTTCTGCATTGATCGCAAACGCAATCGACTTTTCTGCGTCATGGAGGAGCATAGCCCTGACCACCAAGAGCCTGTAAACACTATTGTGGCAATTCCACTTCGAGCTGCCAATGAAGATAGTCGTATTGCTGAGCCGCTGGTAGTAGCCTCTGGCTTCGATTTCTATTCATCTCCTCGTCTCAGTCCCGACGGTGAGACTTTGGCCTACCTCTGCTGGCGGCACCCCAATATGCCTTGGGATGGTTGTGAATTGTATGTGCAGAGCGCTGATACTGTTGAGCCTTCTGGGTTGCAGCAAAATTGTCGATTGGTAGCCGGTGGCCCTGATTGTTCGGTGTTTCAGCCGCAGTGGTCTCCCGATGGTAAGCTCTTCTACATTTCTGACCATTCTGGATTCTGGCAACCCCAGGTTGTCGTCGACTTATTTAGCCTTGATTCTCGGCCATTGCTGTCAGACGCTGCCTATTCTCAGTGTGAATTCGGATTGCCTATGTGGGTGTTCGGGCAGTCGACGTATGCGGTTGTTTCAGAAAAACTGGTGGTCTTTGCTTTTAACCGCCGAGGCATTTGGAGTTTAGGCAAGCTGGAACTCGATTTCGCTAGTTCCACTGGTCATAAATTTGTTGAACTCGAAACCCCGTTTACTGAATTTTCTTACCTTACTGCTGGAGATAACAGGGTCGCTATGTTGGCGGCTTCAGCTGATACACCTCAATCGGTTGTAGAGCTTGATCTTAATACCTGTCAATTCAAGAGTTTGAAAGCATCAGCTTCGACTCTTCCTCCGGCGGCATTTTTCTCCAAACCTGAGGTGATTGAGTTCCCTACGGATGGCGGTTTAACGGCGTTTGCCTTTTACTATCCGCCAACCAATCCCGACTTTGTTCCTTTGCCAGCGGAGGCCCCACCCCTGATTGTTAAGTGTCATGGTGGGCCGACAGGAGCTGCGTCAAGTTCTTTGTCACTAGGAATTCAATATTGGACGTCACGTGGTTTTGCCGTGGTTGATGTTAATTATGGTGGAAGCACTGGATATGGCCGTGAATATCGACGACGACTGAATCAGAATTGGGGAATCGTAGATGTTGCCGATTGTCGCAGTTGCGTCCAGTATCTGGTCGGCAAAAAGTTGGCCGATCCTCGCCGAGTTGCGATTTCGGGAGGCAGTGCTGGCGGTTACACCGTTCTTTGTGCCCTTACTTTTACAGATGTTTTCACCGCCGGCGCCAGTCACTATGGTATTGGCGATTTAGAAGCTCTGGCGCGTGATACCCATAAGTTTGAGTCGCGCTACACCGATAACTTGGTGGCGCCATATCCCTCTGGGCGTGAGCTCTATCTGTCGCGCTCTCCCATCAACCACGTTGAGAAGCTAAATTGTCCTGTGATTTTCTTCCAGGGACTTGACGATAAGGTGGTACCTCCCAATCAAGCGGAGGCCATGGTTGGTGCTCTGAGAAAGAAAGGTATTCCGGTGGCCTATATCGCTTACGAAGGTGAATCTCACGGCTTTCGTAAGGCAGAGAATATCATTAGGACCTTACAGTCGGAGCAATATTTCTTCAATCGTATATTTGGGATAAGTCTTGAGGCTTGTCCCGTGACCGTTGAGATTGAGAATTTGCCAGTGTAATAGGTGAGGATGAAGAATTCTTGAGAAGGCTTACAGAGAATTTAATTGTCAACAGCTTTAGAACTTAGCCTGTTAACGAATTATTGGCACTAGAATACCCCTCAGGTATCCACTTCGAGCGCTGGGGACATTTTATGGCAAGCACCTGTACCAAGCTGCTCGTTTGCACAAAAGGAAAGCATTGTGCCGCACGAGATTCTCAAGATGTCTTGACCTTCTTGCGCAAAACTGTTGAGAAGGCTCAGTTAGACTATGTCTTCAAGGTGAAGAAGTCTGACTGTTTGGGTCTTTGTAAGCATGGTCCTGTGGTTATGGTCGACCCATTAGGCTTGAGTTATGGCGGAGTTACTAATGTCGACTGCATCGATATTCTGGAAAGACACGTCGCTAAGAAGAAACCAATTAAGAGATTATTGATTAAGCGTGGCAAACATAAATAGCCTTTCTACTGTAAATTAGCAGTAGAAATTGACCTCCTGAACATAGTTAAGGTTTGCCATGTCCAATCAGCCCATCAATTCAGCTAGTAAAAGTGGCGGAGAGCCTCTTTTTACACGAGTCTTAAATGACTTGAGGCAGCACCGCCCCCAGCTGGCTGAAAGGATCGCTGCAAATTCTTCTGTTTTGGAGCGTGTCAGGGATTATGAGAAGCAAACCGCTTTGGTGACTAAGCAAGTTACTCTGTCGGCAGCCAAAGGTGAGGACATTGAACGTCTTGCTTTGCTCGATCCTATTACTGAACTCTACAATCATCGTGCTTTTGTAAAAGAACTGAAGGCCGAGCTGGCTAGAGCTAAGCGATACAAGCACCCAGCATCACTGGTTCTGCTTAGCGTTGATGGCTATGATGAATTGGCCGGGCAGTATGGTCCGTTAACCGCTGAAGCAATTCAGAAAATAGTTTCGCATGCTGTGCGCAGTGCTTTGCGCGAAGTTGACGTCGCTGCCAAATACAATCAATGGCAGTATGCCGTAATTCTTCCGCAGACCAATGCCGCTGGTGCTTCATTGGTTGGTGAGCGCATTCGACTGCGGGTCAATAGTCAAGCGATTAACCACAATGGCCAGAATTTCTCTGTCACAGCGAGTATCGGTGTGGCCACTTTCCCAGATCACGCTAATGAGTATGATGTATTGATAGCTTGCGCCATAGAAGCATTGGAAACCGCGCTCCTGCGTGGTGGCGACAGGGTTGTTTCTGTTTAGCTGTTTAGCAGCCTGAATTTTGTCGACTGCAATTTCCGTTTTGAAACCATCGAGACTAGAAGTATTGGGATTAGAAGTATTCTGACTAGTGTTCTCAATTCTGGTTTCTGCTTAGCTTTGGTTGTACCAATGGCATGATTGATACTGTTAGTGGTGACACATAGCTGAGTACATCTTGAAATCGAATTGATTTTCCTCTCAAGAGTATTTTCAGCAGCGAATCTTGTTGCCATCTAACACTGTCGAAATGACACCAGAATGCTGCTAAGTAGAGCTGTAGATATTTTCGACTTACCCCGCCGTATATTTCGCGGATGGTGAGGAAAGCTCTAAAGCCAAGTGCTGTTAGTGAATCTCTTTGAGCCCCCGATGAGCTAGGGGTCTCGCGCTGCTTACATCTTATAAATAAGTTTCCAGGTAGTGCTTCTATTAGGCCTGATACTTCTAGCATTACCAGTGCTGAGGATACCTGGGCTGCATTCATTGCTGTGGCAACACAAAGGGAGTCCTGGGAAATCGGCATCTGTTGAATCGCATCGAAGACAGTCTTGTCGGTCTCGGTCAAATCAATGTCGATGTTGTTGGCTGTGCAATCGTTAGATGATTGAGAAGAACTGGGGAAACCCTGTGACTCTTTCTCCTCCTGCGTTTGAGAATTGTTTCTGTTACTTTCGTCTGGCGGTTCAGACGGATGTTTGTAGGAAACCGAAATTAGACTGCGCCTGAATAGTATTTTTATGAACGAGTTTAGAGGGGCGGAATATACATCAGTGCTTGGTTTTAGCTCAAGTTCTTTTTGCAGGTGGCAGGCCAGGGTGGTGACGATGTTGTGAGCAGTAGCGAAGGCGATGTTGCAGAGCCTAGTTAGTCGGTAGCTGGTAATTAGCACTCTTCGTTCCTTTAGGTATATTGCACCCAGCCAGGCTTTTAGTTGTTTTACATAGCGAAAGCAGGTTCGGGCAAGGAATCGTATTTCTCGAGAACACTGCCTGCAGGCTAGGATGCGCAGGCTAATTCTTGCGAAATTTTCTGCTTCCTGATTACCACAGTGGCAGCGAATCATTTCGTATTCGAAGAGCTTTTGCAGTACATGCTCTACAGCGGATTCGTTATCGGGTATCAACGACTCGAATTCAGGCCATAGCTCAGCGACAGCGTCTTGATTGGCATCGTAAATGGTCTTAGTAGGTGTTTTCATGGCGTCTGCTTCTCCCTCGTACTCTAATAACGTGCAGGAGTATGGAAAAGTTCAAATTTTGCTGGAAAATTTTTTTGAATTTCTGTATTGGTCGATGGATTTTTTTACCGATATCGGTAAAAAAATCCATCGACACCATTCACGGCAGTCGAAGGAAAATGGACACTAATGAACTTTTTAATAACAGAGGACGCTCAATATAAACAGATCGGTTCTATTCACTCATCTATTCATTTATTCATTCATCGCCGCGGCCATAGCCGCCGCCGCCAGGGGTTCTTATTTCTATTGTGTCGCCGCATTGAACATCAATAGTAGCCGTTGAGCCAAGTTCTTCTATATTACCGTTGGCTCTTATGAGCCTGTTAACACCGCATTCACCTTCCGTGCCACCTGCTAATCCGGGAGGCTTTATTTTGCGACGATTTGAAAGTATTGAGGCTGACATTGGTTTGAGGAAGCGCAGCCGTCGGACAGCACCTTCTCCGCCTCTGTATTTACCTTTGCCGCCACTGTTGCTGCGGATGGAGAATTCATCTAACAGCACAGGAAATCGCGACTCTAAAATTTCAGGGTCTGTCAATCTTGAATTGGTCATATGCGTTTGAATAGCATCGGCACCAGAGAATGAATAACCTGCACCAGAGCCGCCGCAAATGGTTTCGTAATATTGTTTCTCTTTGTCGCCGAAGGTGAAATTATTCATGGACCCTTGAGAGGCTGCCATAATGTTGAGAGCTCGATAGAGCGTGTCGACAATTATCTGTGAGGTTTCTACGTTGCCTGCCACTACAGCCGCAGGTTCGCACGGATTGAGCAATGAACCTTTGGGGATAATCAATTCTAAGGGCTCCATACAGCCGTCGTTGAGTGGAATGTTTGCCCTCGTTAAAGTGCGGAAAACGTATAGTACAGCGGCACGAGTAACCGCTAGTGGCGTATTCAGATTGTTTTTTGTCTGTGCTGATGTGCCTGAAAAATCTATCACTGCTGAGCGAGTTTTTTTGTTGATGCGAATCGAAACCACTATCTTGCTGCCATCGTCCATAGTGCTACTTGCCTGACCGTCTTCTAGGTTGCTCAACAGTCTTCTAATTTCCAACGCGGCATTGGCTCGAACATGCTCCATATAGTTTGAGACTGTTTGCTGCCCATACTTGTGCAGGAGCCCGTGCAATGCGGCTATTCCTTTGTTGTTGGCAGCGATTTGCGCTTTGATGTCGTTAATATTCTGACGAATGTTGCGCGGAGGGTAGGTCGCTGACTTGAGTAATTCAATGAATTGAGACTCATTAAAGTTTCCATCATTGGCAATGAGATAGTTGTCTATTAATACTCCCTCTTCGTCTATGTTTTGGCTCATAGGGGGCATTGATCCTGGTGTAATACCGCCTATGTCGGCATGGTGTCCCCTTGATGCTACGAAGAACAGTCGTTCTTCTTCTTCATCGAAAACTGGGCTGATAACAGTGATATCAGGTAGGTGGGTGCCGCCATTAAATGGATTGTTCAAAATGTATACATCATCGACTTTGATTGGTCGCTTACTCGGGTCGCCATCCCTTGATTTGATCAGGCTCACCACTGAATCTCCCATGGAGCCAAGATGAACTGGTATGTGTGGGGCGTTGGCAATAAGTCGGCCGGCGCTGTCGAAGAGAGCACAGGAAAAATCTAGACGCTCTTTGATGTTGACTGAGTGGCTGGCTTGCTGCAGAGTTATTCCCATTTCCTCTGCAATCGACATGAACATATTGCTAAACAGCTCAAGCTTTACGGGATCTGCTTCTTTAGTGTCTGCTTGTCGTAATTTGTTAGATTCCGCATTTTTAGTTAGCTCGTGATCTTCTCGTTCCTTTCGTTCTTCTTGTTCTTCTTGTTCCTTGCGCTCTTCTTGTTCTTCTCGTTCTCTTACTTTTAGAAGTAGAGTGCCATCGTGTAAAACCTCAGCTGACCATTGAGGTTCAACAACGGTAGTGGACGTATAGTCGGCAATCAAAGCTGGGCCGTTGATTGTTGCACCAGGGCTCAGCAGCTCACGCACATGAACTTGCGTCGCATGCCATTGGCCCTGCGAAAAGAGCATATGAGCATCTGATTTTTCATTAAGTGAGTTTCTGGTTTGGTAGGGTTTTTCCGTTGAGCTATTTTCGCAATGTAGTCTCAAGGCCGTGATATTGCGAACTGATTTGAGTGCGAGAGGTTGAGGCTGGCTCTTGGCTGTTACTCGGATTTCTTCCAGGATGGGGCAGTTGTTCTCAAAAGCAAAGCCAAACAATCTTTTGTGTTGGCTGTGAAATCTAATAGTTAGTTCGTTCAGGTTGTAACTCAATTCCACAGGTATGGTGGTATCAGAATCTTGGTAGCGGAGGAATAATTGCTTCTCTAAATGAACCTTCCCTTCAACGTCCTGAGCCCGGAGCTTCTGTGTGGCTAGACTGCTGAGATTTTCGACTAGTGCACTAAGCTCTTCTATCAAAGCTTCATTCAGCTCTTTCCGCACGGATTGCTCTAGGGTGGTGTTGACTGTAGTGGCGCCAATGCCGTAGGCCGATAACACACCAGCCAGAGGGCTTATTAATACTTGCTTGACTCCCAATCGCTCAGCTATTAAGCAGGCATGTTGTCCGCCGGCACCGCCAAAAGCAACTATTGTTGCTTCGCTAACATCATGGCCTTTTTGAGTGGAAACCTTTGATATTGCTTGAGCCATTTTTTCAATGGCGACAGTGAGAAATCCCCAGGCTACTTCTTCTACGCTCTTGTGCGAGGTGCTATCCAGGTGGTCTCCATTGATCTGAATAAGTAAATCTTTGAAGCGACTGGTAGTAGCTAGTAGATCAAGCGGCTGCTGCTGGTCGCTGCCGAATGAATGAGGGAAGTGCTGCAATGAAATGCGTCCCAACAGGAGGTTTGCATCAGTAACAGAGAGAGGTCCGCCGTGCCCGTAGCAGGCTGGTCCTGGTTGAGCTGCGGCTGACTGAGGCCCAACCAAGAAACGGGCACCGTCAAAACTTAATATTGAGCCTCCGCCAGCAGCCACTGTATGCACTGCTAACATTGGAGCACGCACACGAATTCCGTCGATAGTTGTTTCGAAAATGCGCTCGTATTCGCCTTGAAAATAGCAGACGTCTGTAGAAGTTCCACCCATATCAAAGCCAACGATATTATCTATTCCATGTGCTTCAGCTGCTCTTTTCGCCCCGACGACCCCGCCAGCGGGGCCGGAAATTAGGGCATCGCGACCACGGAAAAATTCTTTAGTTGTTAGACCGCCGTCCGATTTTATAAATTTGATATTCAAGGTTGAAGGAAAACCATTGAGGTCGTTGCTAGCGCCGTCCTCTTCCAGCGTCTCGAGAGGCACTGATGTCTGTACTTGTCCTGGTGTCTGTACTTGTCCTGGTGTCTGTACTTGTCCTGGTGTCTGTACTTGTCCTGGTGCTTGTACTTGTCTTGGTGCTTCTACTTGTCCTAGTTCTTGTCCTCGCGTTAGTGCTTCTTCTTGTCGCAGCGATTGGTCTAAGGCAACTAGCTCTTTGTGAAGTTTGTCTACATAACTTTGAAGCGCTGGCGTTAAATAGCCATCGACTAATGTGGTATCACCTCTGCTAATAAATTTGATTAGCGGATTGATTTCACTTGATCTTGTGACGTTCTCAAAGCCCAGCTCTTTCGCTATGGCAGCACATTGCTCTTCGTGCTGAGGATATTTGTAGCTATGCATGAATACAATTGCTAGTGATTTAATTCCGCTGGCTTTGGCGTTTAAAAGTAGTGCTCTTGTTGCTTCAATGTCGAAACTCTGTATTTCTTCTCCGTTAGCAGTAAAGCGCCCAGGTACTTCGATTACCGATGAAAAAATGGGACTGGGTTTGATTATTTTTAAAGCAAAAATGTCTGCTCTATTTTGATATCCAATTTTGAAGGCATCTTTCATTCCTTTGTTCGTTACCAGCAATAAAGGTTCGCCCTTGCGCTCAAGCAAGGCGTTAGTGGCAACCGTGGTACCAATGCGCACCTGTCCAATAGTGGCATGAGCGCTGATAGTGGTCGGATTTGCCTGGCTCTGATTTGCCGTAACTTGACTGATGATTGTGGCGATTCCGACAATTGCAGGATCTTGGCTTTGATCTGGTAATTCCGAGAGAATCTTATAGACGAATATTTCTCCATCGGGTGCTTTCGCTACGATGTCGGTAAATGTTCCACCGCGGTCTATGTAAAATTCGAATGCCATGGCCAGATTGTAGCGCCGATCAGATCTGAAATAAGGGTGGAGCCGACCCTTGATACTTAAGTTCTAAGTATTGATAAGTTCAATTGGCGGAACTAAAGGAAAATTTCTATTAGAAAAGCACTGCTTGATTATTGTCATTCATTTCAACAGGTTTGATTTGACCGAGGAATAAATCACCCTACAGAGGTGCTTTGTGCAGGCCTGCCATTCACCCTAAGACCTGGCAATAAGCGTATTCAGCGCTGTTTCTGCTTGACTCAATGGTCGGTATTCTGCGCCATGGTAAGCCGCTGCTGACGTCAGAAATTGCTATCTGACTGGCAGTTATTGAGAATGGACTGGCTCTGAATGTCATAGAAGGGCAGTGTAATTCAACATAGGCATACAATAGTATGCGTGCACGAGATGGCAAATAGTAACTTTACCGAGTTTTTCGTTTGCAAATAATCGATATACTATCCAACTATAGTCATAAGAATGGTCTTTTTTCTGACTGCGAGCTGATACTAATCGAGAGTAAGCATGGCAATGAGCGCAAACAACATCCAAACAGCTACATCTACTTCCACTTCTGCCAGTGATTCTCCTGAGCGTCTTGAGCAGATAGCCAAGTGGCAGGCAGTAAGTGAAGAAGCTCACTCGGCCTTTGAGGTGCGGCGTTATACCCAAGCTGAGACACGCTTCTTGGATGCTTTGATTATTGCCGAGCAACTATCTGGTGTTGTCACTCCTGAAGCAAAGGATGAGTTAGACCAGAATATTATTACGACGATAGCGACCATGGCTAAGAACGCCATTGATACTAAGCCGCAGAGTCCTACTCAGTTTTTGCGACCTGCCTATAAAATCGTCGACGTTAGCGAAGAAGATCTCGTCAGGCTGGCCAAGAGCCTTAATAATCTAGCTGCGTTGTATCACTTACAAGGAAAGTTCTTCTTAGCTGAGAATCTATATGACCGCTGTCTCGACATAAAATTGGCTCTTTATGGAGAGGAGCACTTAGAAACTGCAATCAACTTGCACAATTTGGCTGTTCTCAATTGCGCCAAGAAGAAATGGGAAAAGGCCGAGATTCTCTTTAAGCGGGCTCTGGAAATTCGCGAGAAACTACTGAGTGAAAATGATCCCGAGCTGATTCCGATTTTGAAGAATTACGGCATCATGCTGCGTAAGACCTTGCGCGAAGACGATGCTAAGTCTGTGGAAGCTAGAATGGCTGCCATTGAAGCTCTCAAAGTCTCTTAGGCCAGTCCTACTATTACAGCAGAGTGCAGCAGAGAGGCTGCGGTATCGGCGCTTTTAAGGATTCTTAGCTATAGAATTCTTAGCTATAGAATTCTTCGGCATAGGGTTCTTAACTTTCTCTGCCTCTAGTTCTATCAGGGTGCGTTTACGCTCCACTCCCCAGCGGTATCCCGAGAGTGAGCCATCGCTGCGGACCACCCGGTGGCATGGAATTACCACTGCTAGGGCGTTTGCGGCACAGGCGCTGGCAACAGCACGGACGGCCTTGGGCGCTCCAATATTTTTACCGATATCGGTATAGTTTCTGGTTTGACCAGGCGGAATTTCCCTTAACGCTTGCCAGACTCTTTGCTGAAAGCTCGTGCCTCTTATGTCAAGAGGGAGGCTGAATCCTTGGCCTGGTTCTTCGATGTAAGAAATTACTTGTGCAATCACTTGTTCGAATTCTTGATCTCCTCCTTTTAATTCGGCGCGGGGAAATCGGTCTTGGAGATCCCGTAGCAACTCATCGGGATCATCTCCCATTAAAATTGCACATACACCTTTGCTGCTTTGGGCTACAAGAATAGAGCCGAGAAAACAGTCGCCAATGGCAAAGTAAATTATGGTGTTTTCGCCGCCGGCTTTATAGGCCGTTGGGGTCATGCCCAGCAGGGCATCTGATTCTTCGTAAAAGCGACCACTCGAATTATAGCCAGCGTCAAAAATTGCTTGGCTGACGCTGCTGCTATTACTTAGTTCCTGGCGAATTCTTTTGGCCCTATGGGCGGTGGCATATGCCATTGGTGTTAGTCCTGTTATTGATTTGAAGAGGCGGTGAAAATGATATGGGCTGAGACCGGCGCTGCTAGCCATCTCCTGCAGGGAAAGCTTGTGTTCCGATGTTTCAATCAGTCGACAGATATTTGAAACTGTAATTAGATGGTTTTCCATCTGAGAATTTTGTTTTGGTTTGCAGCGCTTGCAAGCTCGGAACCCGGCAAGCTCAGCTTCTTCGCAAGTCTGGTGATATTGTACATTTTCGTATTTAGCGAGACGGGCTCCACAAGATGGACGACAATATACTCCTGTGGTTTTCACTGAGTATAAAAATTGACCATCAAATTGTTTGTCGCGTTCGACAATTGCTTGCCAGCGACGATCTATATCTGGGGGTGGGTTGGTGGACTCTTTCATGGCTTCAAGCTTAGCAAGGGAGTAATTACTGTGCACTCCGAGTCTTGCTTTTGAATTGGTGTTTTGAGAATTAACTAGTGCTTTTAGAACTTAGTGCTTTTAGAACTTAGTGCTTTCAGAACTTAGTGATTCTAGAACTCAGGGTTGAATTTTAATAGTCGATGAGCCTTTATTGGCTGATCTCAATTTAGGTGATCGGCATGGTGAAGTAAGTAGTGGTACCGCGTCCTGCTTCAGATTCGGCCCAAATTAGGCCGCCTAGACGTTCGACGTTGCTGCGGGCAAGATACATTGCTAGTCTTGAACCGTAGGTATCTTGCGTGTGTTTACCTTCAATAAAGCCAACGAACATCTCAGCAATTTCAGACTCTGGTAGTGCAGGTCCAGAGCTTGACACGCCGATGCGCATCTCATTGCCTCGTACTTGGCTTTCCACTCGAACCCGGCCGCCGGCCGCTGTTACCATAATCATGCGTTCGAGAACTTGTCGCAAAATGCCGATAATTGCTTCTCTGTTTCCTAAGATTGGCGGCAATCCGGTTACTGTTTTGTAGTCTAATAGAAGTTGGCGATCGCGGGCCAGTGGTGTCACTTCTTCAAGGCAGTCGGCAACTACTCTAGTGATATTTATCTGTTCTTTGACGGCAGCAGGTGGTGGCACAAAGCCGCCATACATCATTAGTAAGCTATCCACCACTCCGACCAGCTGGCTGTAGTGCAAGTGTAGCTCTGCTAAGGCCTGACCGACCGATGGATGCATGGTATTGCGAGCATTAGCAAGGATGGCATGCCAGCTTAGTTCGGCCCCGGTTAATGGGCCGCGGATATTATCTTGCAGCATGCTGACGATTTCCTGGCGCAGCAATTGATTTTCGCTGCGCAGTGATTTGTCGCGTAAGACCATGATATAGCCCATTATTGAGCCATCATCACCGGAAAGTGGCTGCAGGTGTGCTAGTACCTGAACGGTTTTTTCGCTGGCTCGCTGGAATATCACTCCTTCCGGATAGAACTGATTGATCAGTGCCATCGGGTCGCCACCGTGCTGCGTAAAGGCTTGCCCCATGCCGTGACTTTGGGGAGTCTCGCCCGGTTTGAGAACTAAGTCGAAGCAAAGGCGTCCGGCGATTTCTCCTTCTGACATACCTGTCCAGTTAAGGAAAACTGGGTTGGCATGCAGGATGTTGCCGTATTGGTCAAGAATAAGGAAACCTTCCGTGGAACTCTGTAAAACAGCATCTAGTTGTTGTTGCAGTACGGTTGCTTGTCGCCCAGCTTGATTGACGTGCCTTGATAGTTCCGCCACCTTCTGCGCTTGGGTGGTAATTTGACGATTGAGTGTGTCGACTTGTTGGGTTGATTGCTCGGCAATTAGGCCCCGCTCTTTTACTGCTTCGACTTGCTTATTCAGTTGAATCTTGAGATTTTGCGTAGTCGAGCGCATCGACAAAACCGCTGTATCAATTAGCTCTCCCAGCTCTAGCCAGTCTCCGGAAAGTCCTTCTAAAGGCGGAATTACCTGTTTATTGTTGGCAATGGCCTGGGTGCGGCGCACTAAGAAACGCAACGGGGTATCAACTGATTGGGCTATTTTGGCTGCCAGGAATAAGCCGACCAAGCCGCCAAATACGCCAACCAAGCCACCCAGTAATACAACTTCCACTAATTTCGACTGTTCGTTGGGAACCGGTTTGCAAACTAATACATAGCCGATCACAACTCGGTCGCTTTCCAGTGGCAGAGACATCCACCAGGCCCCTTCTTTTTCGAAACCATTGGCTGGCACAATTAAGTGATCTAGTTGTGGAATGCCTGTTCCCAGTGGTGAGCGGGCAACAACTTTGCTGGCGTCATGGCCATTTAGGTCCAGCAAGAAGCGCATTGGCCCAGGTAAATTTTTGATGCCCTGGGAAAAGGCCGTTGTGGTTTTGATTTTTTCCGAATAGACAGCAAGCTCTACTCCCAAAACATTGGGATCTTCGATGCCGAAGCGAGAAGCTAGTGCTGTGAGGAAATCGGAATTGAGTGGCTGATTGACAGCGATAATGCCTTTGTGACCGCCGCTCGAAAATGATTTGACTGTGCTGATTGAAATTACGCCAGTTTTTTCGCTGAAAGTTGGACCCTTGTAAAAGTCATGGGCAAGAGCCAAGTCAATCACTGTGCTCTCGGCTTTTAGTGAGTAACCGCTTTGATTGGGGGTCTCGGTGCTAAAAAAGACATTTCCCTTTTCGTCGGTAACTTGAACGCTACCAGGGAAGAATAATTTTTCCTCCGCTGCTTTGATACTGGCGGCAGCCTCGCTCTTGTTTTTGCCGTCATAGGCAGATAAAAAGCGTTGGTCGCGCAGCAGGCTGTCAACTAGCCGCTGGGTTTGATCTTGAGCGGCGGTCAAGCTTGTGTTTAAGCGCGGGCCGCGCACGCTAGCTACAGCTGAGGCCGCCAGGGTTCTAGTAGAGCGAAAGTCAAAATAGACAGAATAGAGAACGTGGCCAGAGACCACGATCACCACTACGGTAATGAGCGCAAACGTGAGCCTTGAACTCAGATTCAAAGAGCTACCACCAAGCTATTAACACCTTACAAAAGAACCATAAGAAGTTTAACCCCTTATGCAGCCTCTTGGAATCGGGTATACCCTATTTACCGGCTTGAGCCTTGCGGTATTCGGCTTGCACCTGAATCGCCCGGATTAACTGGTTGGGGCCTATGAAGCCCAACTCCAAAAGAATTTGGCCTAGTGGCTTTGGATCTCTATCATGATCTTTGTCTTCGCGTTGAATGCGTAAAGACTCATCCAGCTGATAGATCGTTATGTAATCTAGTTCAACGAGAATTTGCCCCAGCAGCGTACGGCTTGGGTCCTGCTGTGAATTGTCTTGGGCTTCTTTGGAGCTTTTGGATTTCGGCATTTTCTTTTTTCGTTTATTACTTGAGTTGGAAAGCAGACCGCTGGGCAACACCCGAAGAATTCAACTTATGGCTGCTGGGTTTCCCCCCTGACCAGGTTCGTCGGTCTTCGCCGTCACCCAACGATCTGTGAATAGTGATTATAGACGAAATATCCTATCAATAGCAGTGCATTGTAAATACTCGCTTTGCCAGACTTCGTCCGCAACCTTTTGACAAGGGCTTACACTTATTATTCTGACAAATAGAAACTTTACCGATATCGGTGAAAAAATTGATTGAGCTTGGCAAGTGGGAGCGAATTTGACATGTTGAAGTACCTTTCAACCCTGCGTTTAATGCCGCCAACTCTCATAACTTCTACTTTGGAGGGGAGCTGGGCGATTCAGGTTTTGAAATCGGCTGTGGAACTCGGTATTTTTGAGTCTCTAGTTGACGGCCCGCTTTCTGCCTCATTAATTGCTAAGAAGCAAGCTTTGCAAGTGGAAGGTACTAAATTAATTGCTGACTCACTGGTCGGCATGAATTTACTTGATCGTGCTGATCTAAACGGCAAGGTTCGCAGCACCGAGGCTATCTACGAATTGAATATGACTTCTCAAACTTATTTGATTTCAGAGAGTCCGCTTTTTATGGGCATGTATCTAAAGCAGCATGATGAGCTAGACAAGATGTGGCGCAATTTGCGCGAAACTATTCGCACTGGTACACCGGTAATGGCTGTCAATGAGGATGCCAAAGCTGAGGAGATTTTCCCCCATCTGGCAGAGGCCATCGTGCCCTTAAACTACTGCATTGCAGCTGATGTAGTTAAGTATTTGAAAGAACGCAATCAGGTGGCGGAGAGCGCAAAGAGTATAAAAGGGGCACAGCGTTCGCGACCAGAGAACGATGGCGAGAACGAAGAGATCGACGTTGTCAGTGGCGGCAAAACTACGAAGAACATCAAGAAGGCGCTAAATATCCTCGATCTGGCCGCTGGGTCGGCTGTTTGGAGTATCCCCTTTGCTCAGGACAATCGCGATAATCATATTGCTGCCCTCGATTTCCCGGCGGTCCTTGCTGTTACGCGAAAAATAACTGAGCGCTTCGAAGTCTCTAGTCAATATACTGAGGTGCCCGGTAACTGGCGTGATATCCGGCTTACTCCCGGTCTGTACGATGTTGTCATCCTTGGTCACATTCTTCATTCAGAAGGTCTGGAGATGAGCAAGAGACTGTTGGCGTATTGCGCCGCTGCACTCAAAGAAGGTGGCACTCTCGTGATTGCCGAATTCATGCCCAACCAAGAGCGCACAGCGCCTTTGTACCCATTGATGTTCGGCTTGAATATGTATCTTGCTACTGCTGATGGTTGCGTTTTTAGTTTTGATGAAATTACCAGTCTTTGTCGCGCTGCTGGTTTTAGTGATGTTTATCGTCATCAGGGTGTAGAGTACGATTCGCCAGTTGTCTTTGCGACGAAGTAAGTGTGGTGGCTGTCTCGATGACGGATCAATCTAAGAATATAAGCCCTGGTAACGAGCCAATTTTTATTTGGGTTCAGTATAAAGAAGAAGAGATCAACAGCGGTTATTGGCAGGTCTATAAACAACTGCAACTGCCCCATCGATTATTCTCTATGTTCGCACTTAGTTTTAGTGTGGCAATGGGTTATGTTCTGCTTTCGCCAGAGAGCCCGGTATCTTCTGCTAATACCTTGGCTGAGTTGATGCAAATTGACTATCTCCCAGGTCTATTAATAGCCGGAGTTGGTATTCCGTCTACATGTATGGCTATGGTCTATTTATTGCTGCACCATTTGTCACAGGATAGTTTTCGCAAGCGACCGAATTTCCACTTCCCGATGATGTACCTTCTCTATCCAACTGGTATTCAGGTGCAGTTTGCAACGGGCACTGGCATGATCGATTGGCGACAGTTTTCACTTGTCCTTGAAACCAGTGAAAGTTTTTGTTTGGCATCAAATATCAATGATGTTTTTGTTTTACCAAAAAGATGTTTCGCTTCTGCCGCTGAGGTTGAGGCTGTCAGGGCCATTCTTGCTGCTAATTCGCGTAATTTTAAGAAAGTTGGCAAAGATTTCAGTGCTACATCTATTGTCTACGAAAAGAAGGCAATTTCTTCAGTGATGATAGATGGAGAGCAATTCTCCATTCCTGATATGC
>CAJXZK010000124.1 GCA_913063055.1 uncultured bacterium | reverse complement strand
TGCCAGCCCCAGGCGGGAGAACGGGGCGAAGGCGAGCACGTCGGTGTTGTCGAGTTTGACCCGGACACCGAAGATGCGACCTTTGCCGTCGTCGACCACCTGGGTGACCAGGCCGGAGACGCTGGTGCGACTCTGCTGCGCTGCCTTCATCTGAGCGAAGATGGCAGGCACAGCCGTAGCGGCTTTGGCGCTTGTGGGCGCGGTTTGGACCGGGCGTGCCGTGGTCGCACTGGTGGCAGTGCTGGCCGCTGCCGTAACCTTGACCGACGGAGGCGTGTCGCTAACGGTGTTGGCGGCCTCATTGCTCCTGGTATTGCCAGGGAGTGTGGCGGCTGTGTTGGTAGCCGGGGCCGCTGTGGTAGTGATTGCGAACAAGCGCACCGGCTGCTTTTTGATCAGGGCTTGGGGGCGACGCACCGGGCGCACTTTGAGGGCGGGCAAAGGGGCGGCTGCCGGTTTCGCTTCCTCTTTGGCGGCCTTGTCGAAGTTGGCTGAGTTAACCGGCTGATTGAGGCCGATGGCACCTTCGCTTGTGACGGTGAGGGCTTGGAAGGGGCTGTGGCTGAAGGCGGCGGAGTTATTGGATTGTTTCATATAGGTAGCGTTTTGCTGTTTCTGTTTTTGTTTGTTGCTGTCTGTTGCTTGTTAGGTTGACCTCTGTTCTTGCTGATGTGTTTGAACAGTTAACGGCTGGCCGTGCCGTAGAGATGGTAAGTGTGTTCGCGCAAAGTGAAGCTTGCGATGAAGCTACCCTTGCAACGAATAACCTGGCCATCCCGGTATAAGAAAAATGTTTGATTGCCGCCGTTGCCAACCTCTTCTTCTTCGAAAGAAGCAATCACTTCGTTGTCTTTGACAGCGATTGAGAGGAAGCGATAGGCGTGGTTGCTGAGCTTGAGACGAAACTCGCTGGAATCGGAGTTTTCATCGACAGGCACAATATGTGGATTGATTCTGCGGTTCATAATAATGGTGGTGGTTTAGTGTTTGTTTTGTGTTTGTTTCTGTTGCTCGATTGGCGGATGAATAAGTTGAAGGTGATACCTAGTTATAGGTGCCAGACTGCCTACAACCTAGGCTGAAACCCGGCAAACAGGGCTTCAAGGTATGGCTTTGAGTACTTCAGTGGTGCTAACACGATTGGCACATCGACATCGGCAGGGGCTCGGTTAGCTCGCGCAAAGGGTTAAGCCTTGGAGCTCAAAGTTCTACTTTTGTTGGGAATAGGGGCAGCAATTATTGTCAAAATTGCCATTTAATGCGCGTTGACGGCCGATCATATACACTCCTGAGCCTCACTCAAGGAGGCTTTATATGCTCCAGACAAGTTTTGCATTTGCCCAGCCTGTGTTGCCTGTAGACACTAGCCAGCTGAGCCAATGTAACCATGTGGCTCGAGTGGGAATAGTTGGCAGCGGAAATTCCGCTCGGGCCTTGGCTGCATATCTTGCTAGCCAGGGACACAAAGTCTCTATGCTCGTGCGCGACTTAGGCAAAATTCCTGGTATTTCTGAGTCTTTGAATGTGCGGGCTTCAGGCAAAGTTGAGGGCCGTTTTAATCTACATCAAGTGGTGATTGAGCCGGCGCTGATGCTCTCGCAGGTTGATATTGTCTTTGTTGCTACGGTGACAACGGCTTATGCAGAAGTGGCGCAGAAGCTGGCACCTTTCCTTGAAAGCCATCATAAAGTGGTGCTCTTCTCTGGCAAACTGGGCGGGGCTTTACTTTTCTCTCGCGCTCTTCAGTTAGCAGGTGGTCCATTAATTCCGATTTTGGAAACCGATTCACTTTTCGCTTGTCGCGTGCAAGACGACGAAAGTATTTGGATTCGTGGCTTCAAACGCTGGACACTGTTTTCTGGAACGAGCCGAAGCGTTACTGAAAGAGAAGCCGATGTCGTCAAACGATTCTTTCCAGATCTTGAACCAGCATGCAACATTATTCAAAGAGGGCTGACTGATTTTGGCGCTTTGGCCCATGCTCCAGTGGTTCTTGCAAATATGAATGCCATCGATAGGCAGGAATCTTTCCTCTTCTACTATAAAGGTCTAACCTCGCGCACAGTTGCCATTCTTGAGCGCATTGAGGAAGAATTCAATCAAGTCGCTGCAGCCTATGGTGCTAGCTTGATTCCCATGAAAGAGCTGCTTAATCGCTACTATGGCTGCGATACTAGCTCGCTGCATCAGGCCATGCAAACAGTGCCCAACTATCGCTATAGTCAGTCGCCGCCTAGCCTTGATCATCGCTTCCTGGTGGAGGATGTGACGGCTACTCTCATTCCCTTGCAGCAATTCGCCCGCCTGGCTAATGTGGCCATACCAGTAGTTGACTCGGTCGTGACCCTGGCTGGTGTGCTAACCGAGATTGATTTCTATGGTACTGGTCGTTCGTTGAAGCAGTTTGGTTTAAGTGGCATGAGCTATGAGCAAGTTTATGAGGTGCTCAATGCTTAGGTCTGATGTTGCAGCAGTTAGTTCTGGTTCTGGCTCTGGTTCTAGTTCTCGGTCTAGCGGTGCCTGGGTTGTATTGGCTTTGACAGCCGCCTCTATCGAGCCCATTTTGATCAAGCTTGGCTTTCAAGCTGAAGCTACTCCGGTTCAGCTTCTTGTTCTGAAAAATTTGGTGGCAGCACTAGTTATGCTGCTTCTGGTGCGCGGCTGGAAACGTCCAACCAATGTCAGTTTTGTTTCACTTCTTCTAGTTAGTCTCTTGCTTTTTGCTACTAATGCCCTTTGTATTTTTGCTCTGACGAAATTGACCGCTGTGGAATTAATTACCATTATCACTTCGACACCGGTGGTGGTGGCGTTAGTTAATTGTTTTCGTCGTCATGATAACCGAGGCAAACTATTCTGGTTCGGGCTTGGAGCAGCACTGGCTGGGGTTTGCCTTTCGTTGCAAGTGCCTGCCGCTAGCACAGCGCTTAATATCGGAGGAGTGGTCCTGGCCCTAGCAGCAGTATTAAGTTCAACAACTTATCGTATCAAGATCGAGTCTATATTAAAAAAGGCAGACCCTCAGCTGGTTTCGCTCAATATCTTTGTCATTAATGCCTTGGTTTCAATCTGTTTTCTGCCCTGGCTTGGTTCTATCAGCCAGATTAATCCAACGATATTACCGTTTGCGGCTTGGATGGGCGTGGCTGCCGCCCTGGCTAATTTAGCTTTCATTGCCGCCATCAAAGAATTAGGTGCGACACGCATGTCTGTGATCAATCTGATTCAACGACCAATGATTGTTATCATTGCTGCATTTGTGCTTAAGGAATCATTGGCATGGCCGCAAATTTTAGGCTTCATCTTGGTCATGCTTGGCGTGCAAATGGCACAAGTTAAGCCAAGACTAGAACTGTCTAAGGTTTCTGCTGCTGAGCTAGAGCTTGCAACGACAGCTGGAAAATAGCGAGAGCCCGCTGGCGATTAGTTTACGGATTGATTACAAATATGCTCGCAGAAGGAGTGCTAGCGGCGATCGGTAACCGTGATGCCAAGCGGGGGCTGCTGTTGCGTATGCGGCTTTGGGGATGTGTTTCGTTCCTTACTATTTGAGGGTTTTGAGCGCTCTGCTTTGTGTTGGTATGGCGCAGTCGCTTGGCGATGGCAGACCAGATAAAGTTAGCGCAGGCAAGGCTTTGGCTCTGTAGCGTTTTGTGTATATTTCTAAGAATCAATAAGCACTATTGTTTGTTACTACTCTCTTTGGCTAAGTTACAGATCTTCTCTTCTCTTTCAACTCTCCGGTACTAACAAGCTCTACTCCATTCCAGTCTACTAGCCGCCTGCCAATCTCACTTTATTTTCGCAACTCTGGTTGTGAGAACTAGAACGGTTGTGAGAACTAGAACCAGTTTGGTAGCAGGTCTCAGTTAGCTTCGTGTGCGGTTAGAGCTTAGTTTGATGTGCCCAGGTGTAAGTTCGAGGGTGGATGAAGAGAAGAAACTGCAAGCTCCGAAAATAGTTTTGGAGTTTTTTGAAAGGAACTAAGTCTATGCCACTGCAACCCGCAGACAAAATCTACGGTCAAGCGAGAAGCGTCGGTCGTCAGGATCCCTGCCCCTCTTGCAAGGATCATCCGGCTATCGTCTTCGAGGATGGCTCTCGTTACTGCGCCATCACTGGCGAGTCTTTCGTCGCCACCAGCGGTGAGCTGCTCGATATGCGGCGCGCCTATGAGGCCAAGTTGCTCAGGGAGGAGCGCAACTAGCGCTTACACGAGCACCATCACACACAGCAATCCCAGACCCAGACAAGCACAGCCAACCCTCCGAAAGGGAATAACATGAGCGAAAACAAGACCGAAGGCAACAGCAACAGCGAGTCCACCGCCGCTGGCCGCGCTCACCTTGAGCAAGTCATCAAAGACTTCGTGGTCGAACACATCGACATCGAAGCTGGCATTCTCGGCGCGCGCCTGCGCGAGAAGCCCGGCAAGCCCATCTACATCGAGGTCAACGTCGACCCGCATTTCGACTGCCAGGAAGCCCATCCGCTTCCCAAGGAATACCATGGCATGCGAGTGGCCACCAAGGTCGACATGATGCGCATGAAGGAAGTGCACGAAGGCTACTCGGTTAACGCGGTGTCGAACAACCTCGTTAAGCGGCGCAGTCGCCGGGAATAACAGCCTGGTGAAGCGCTTAAGAGTGAATACTAAAATTCACATCTGCTAGCCACAGCTGCAATTCACAGCTTCCGAGGAACCAGCAAATGTCTCAAGGCTATATTGCATTCAATCTCACTGCGGCAAGCCGGCAAGCTGTTCTGAACAGCTTTCCACCTAAGTTCGAAGAGGTCAGAGCAGACCATGTCACCTTCGCCTTCGGTGTGCCTGCCGAAACCGTTCTTCCTGCTTCAGTGCCGGTGGAAGTGGTCGCCTACGTTTGCGATAGCAGCCTTGAGGCTTTGATAGTGTCTGTTAATGGTGTGACGACGCGGCCTGACGGCAGCGTCTTTCACCTGACGCTGTCGCGCTCAGCTGGTCGCAAATCGCTTGAGAGCAACGCCCTTGCCCAGGACAAGTCGCTCTGGCAATCGGTCGCTGCTCTCAGGCTTGACGGTACAGTTGCACTCAATTGGAGCGACTGACGATAGATTCGCCGCTGTGCATTCCATGGGTTTGCGCAGCAAAATGAAGGGCACGAGCATCTATAGCCTTAATAAAGGCATAGATGCTCGTGCAAGTTAGGGAAATTCGTGATGGATCAAGTTTCTAGAACTGCCATCGAAGGAAGCTTTGCCCTGGTTGGCTTGGGTCAAATCTTTGTCTTTGCCCTCGCCATAGTCATTCTTACGGTCGTTGTGCTGCGCGTCAGCGCACCGCGACGGCCACTCCGGCAGCACCCGCGCCCGATTCCTGAGGGAGACGAGTCTTGCTCACCTGCTGGCCACTCGTCGGTTTCGGCAGAAGCGAAACTCGCTGCTACTGTCGGTTCTGACTATTACGTGCCGGCCTCGGATGAACTCACTGGCGAGCTCAAGAGGCACGTTTTCGATCGCCAGAAGCGCGACGCGCTACAGCTCTCTCGCGAGCTGGTCAGCGAGTATCGTCGTCGGCTTGAAGGTGGTGAGCTTACGGATGTCTATTGCGTGATTGCCAATCCGTTGGTTGCTGATTACACTGTCATGCGCCTTTGCGAGGAGGTCTTGAAGCACCGCGGTTGGACTGCCAGCAATCATGGCAATGGCACGGCCTTTGTCGGCCCGCTCAATAGCAGCCGCAGCTGCATGTTTACCCCGATAGACCTGCACCCCATCGCGGAGAGTGATTCGTTTGCCGAGCTGATCGAGCGCAACGTCCTTGCTCCCCGGAAGGCCAAGGCCCTCGTTGTCGCCAAGCAGTTGGTTGATGGTTATCGCCTCATATTGGAGGCTGAAACTTCAACAAGCACTTACATTACGGTGACTTTGCCAACGGAGGTCGACTACAACGTCTTCTCTGAGGTGGAGAAAATTCTTGCTCGCCGGGGCTGGGCTGTGAGCCATTCGGCTGGAAGCCGTTATAGCGTTTGGCCGACGGAGAAGAGCGACCGACCCTATCGCGGTATCTGTTTCGTGTAAGGGCCAGAGCGGCAACTCGCTCCACAAAGAAAGCCACCGCGGCTAGTTCGCGTTGGCACCACTTTCACTATGTTTCAGTTTGCTGACTGTTGCTTATGGCTAAATTCCAGCGACGCTGTATTTCTCTTGGATAGCTTTAGCTTCGTCATCCTTGCCCAGTTTCTTCAAAACAACAGCGTAGTTATTGGCTGCTTTTGTCAGTAGAGCTTGATTGCCGCTGGCCTCAAACTCTTGCAGGGCGAGCTTCAAAGAGCTTTCCGCTTCAGGCAATTTTGCTACTTTAAGGGCGCTTAGACCAGAGTTATAGTGCACGATAGCGATATTGCCACGGGCGGGCTTGCTGTCTGGATTTAAGGCCAGCGCTTGTTGGAAAATATCTAAAGCCTTGTCGTACTGTTGAGCGTTAAGAGCTGTCAATCCGGTATTGTTTAGTGCGGCTGCCAGGTTGCGTTTTAGAGCACCAGATTCGGGGTGTTTAGCATACCCGGCTTTTAAAATTTCCACGGCCTTACTATAGTCTTTAGCAGCCATAGCGACCGTAGCTTTGTTGTTAATTGAAACGACTTCGTTGGCCGTTGCTACATCAGACATTGATACCAATTCTTTTGCTGTTGGGCTGTCGTCTGGTGCTGCGGTAATCTCTGTTGAATATAGTTTGCGCAGAGTTTTGCCGTCGCGGGCGCTCAGTTTCAGCTGTTCAAAATTGAGTGGCAAACTGCTAAACATGATATCGCTAGGCGATTGGCTGTGTCCGGCTATGCCCAGGGCGTGACCAAGTTCGTGGATACAAATAAATTTGATTACCTGATCATTGAAAACCATGCCGGGCAAACGTTTCGTTGTCAGCACCACAAGGCGCACCGAGCGCAAGGCATTGCCATAGGGAATCAACTTCGCCTCACCACCTTCAGCGGGGTTAGAGACATCGTTAGGGTTGTTTGACCACTTAAATGTGATTGAAGCCAGGTTGGGCGAAGTTACCTGTTCAAACTTGATTTTGCCTTCGCTAGCTTCTTCCCAGGCTGCCAGCGCCTCTTGCAACACTTTGCCAAAAGCTTGTTGATAGCCAGGAACACCGTCGCCGCTGGCAATAAAAATTTTGATGGGAATATCTTTGTCGGCCCAACGCATGGTTTTAAGTCCGATGGCCTCGGCAAAATAATCCTCGTCGCTGTGAACGGTAATTTTGTTGTTCATGCGCATTTGATTTTCGAGCAAACTGACTAGGGCCTTGCCTTGCGGTGCTCGTGGATTTTGGGGGTATTTGACCAGAAACTGTTTCAACACCACCAGGGCTTCCTGGGTCTTGCCAGCAGATTGCAGTGTGGCGCCGAGGCTCCAGAGCATATCGGGCTGATTTGGTTGTAGGGCTAGTGCCTGGCGCAGGTTAGTAATTGCTTCATCGGAGCGGCCCAGGCGGGCGTAGCAAATGCCTAAGGCGCCCAGGACATAGTAGAAATTTGGCGCTGCGGCTTTGGCCTGTTCGGCTTTGCTTAGGGCGATGTCGAGCTTGCCAGCGTCGAGGTTGGTAAGACATTCTTTGACTAAGTTGGCAGCGGTGTATTCGTCTTTGCTAATGGCCTTGCCAGCCATCATATAGGTCTCGGCATGGGCCGCAGGTGCTTGAGTCAAGGAAGCATAGCCAAGAAGTATGGTCAGAGACAGTGGGGCAATGAGTGATTTTCTATAAGACTGTCTGGACAATTGCAAACTGCGGCCTCCGCAAGCTTTGGTGTTTATTGCTGGTTGGATTCAGGAAAAGAGTTCCCGCTAAAGACAAGAGTAAACCAGTTATTTACTAGGTGCCACTCCGCTGGCCAAGTTAGACAGAAGTACCGCTTTATCTCTGAGAGTCTAATAAATGTCTTTTTTTTTGCAAGCGATAGACGACTGGTCTATTTCTATGATTCTGTTCTGGTGCCTTTTAGCTCTAGCGCCCGCGTCAGCCTGTAAGTGGTCTCTTTGTTATTCTCTAGGTTTGATTGCCTTAACGGCAGTTCTTGAATCTTCGATCCGTAGCGGCAAACTTCTTGATATGTCGCACCGTTGGTGGTGCTGGAAGTTGCTTTGTCTGACTTTCTGTCGACTCTCGGGTAAACGCCCAAAATTTGCCACAGCGGCCTGATAGAATTAAGGCGCTGATTTAAACAGGTATTTTGTGTTCCCCCCAAGTGAACAATTTGACACCGCCAGTGACGCCGATAAGACGATATTTTCGATCGGCTCTAAAGGAAAAACTGTAACTGTTTTTCGCCCTGGTCTGATAGTCGATCAAACTTATCAGTTGATTGAAGAGATTGGTCAGGGTGCCATGGGCGTAGTCTTTTCTTGCACCCATTTGGTCTTGCAAAAAAACTATGCTCTCAAGCTTTTGATGGCAAATGAATTGAGCAAAGAGGCTTGGAATCGTTTTCAAGTTGAAGCAAAGGCCTTGGCCAAGCTCAATCATCCTGGCATCGTCGGCATTCATAACATGGGTGTGCACCATGGTCTTGACGACAATACTCCCTATTACGTTATGGATTTACTATCGGGTGAGAACCTTGATGATTTGATCAAGAAATCTGGTCCGCTAGCGGTCAATCAAGCCTTAGAATATTTCATTGGCGTGGCAGATGCTTTGCAGTCTGCTCATGCTCAAGGTGTGATCCATCGCGACATTAAGCCTTCCAATTTGATGCTTGTGCGTGACCAGTCTGAGCAGGTTGCTCAAATCAAGATCGTTGATTTTGGCATTGCTAGAGTGAATCAAAGTGGCCATAGCACTCAAAGTCAGACAGCCACCGGTGTAATAATTGGTACACCATTTTATATGAGCCCGGAACAGTGCCGTGGAGAGCGGGTGGATGAGCGTTCAGATATTTATTCGTTTGGTTGCACATTGTTTGAAGCTCTAACCGGTCAGCCGCCGTTTAAGGGTGGTAATGCCTTCCATACTTTTATGATGCATCAAAATGATCCCGCTCCAACTTTAGCGAGCAAGCGCAGCCGAGTGCTTTCTAGCGAAGAATTTCCGGCTGAAGAATTTCCGGCTGAAGAATTTCCTCAAGGACTAGAAGCTGTCGTTGAGAAAACATTGCATAAAAATGTTTCTGAACGGTATCAGTCAATGGCTCAGTTAAAGCATGATCTAGAGCGGGTTATGCAAGGCAAAGGTGTAACCAGTCGAGGCATAAGGCGAACTACGGTTCCTGATATAGCGCTGTTTGATACCAGTGTGCTGGAGTCGAGAGACGGGGCTGGGCGCCTTAGCAGCGACGCTGGCGACCTGGCTGACGACGAAGATTTTGAGGACGATCTTTCTGGTGAGACTGGCATTTTTGCCCATCCGCGCTTGCTGCTTGGTGGTGCGCTTGTGATTGCGCTAGTGGTGGTGGGCGTTCTGGCTAACACTCTCTGGAAGGAGCCAACCCCTCAAATAAAAGTGAACAAGGAGCAAGCGGATCCTTTCGCCGAGTTTGAGCAATCTAGGCTTACTCCGCCGGCCTTGATGAAAAAGATCGGCGCTAGTCCGTCAGAGATTGCCTTTTTCCGCAAGTTCAACTGGGGGGTAGAGGGGGAGTATGAGTCAACTTATCGCAATCAAGTTGAGGCTTATATGGAGAAAACTTCTCTGCCTAACACTGCACCGACTATATATAAGGTCGCTGGCGCTTTTCAGTTTCCAACTGAGTTTTACTTAGGTGCTATTCAATTCGATAATGGTCCTATAAATTATGCTACTGGTTTCATACCGTTGAGCTATCCATCAGCTCTTGAGCATGAGCACGAGGTGCATTACTATTCGAGCGTATTATCTCAAGATTATCCGCAACTATTAGAGCGTTTTGGTCCTGATGATCTCACCGGTATTGACTTAAAGCTCAATGATCCGAAGGTGGCGATTGCTAGCCTACGCAAGTGGCGAAGACTGAGAGACCTTTCTTTCTTCAATAGCATCACTAAGTGTCTACCCGGTTTCGAGCACAAAATTGAAGACTCACCGCTCACTGATGCCATGCTGCCATCGCTCAATTCTTTCAGAAACCTGCGCTCTCTGGGGCTTGCTGGTGATGATATCAGTGGTCCAGCTGTGGCAAGGATGCCGCTTTTAAAGACACTTAAAACACTTAAAATCAAGCGAATTAAGAATGTCCAGCCACTGCTAGAAGCGCTGCCTCGATTCGATAACATCGAAGAACTGTGGCTGATGTCGCTCTACCTAAACGACAGTGATTTAGAGCCCTTAACGCGCATGAAAAATCTGAAGAGTTTGCGCATTACTCGCAGTCAACTGACTCCTGGCTCCTTTGAGTACTTTAAACGCATGCCTGCTCTGAAGAAGCTCAAGCTCGATCGCACCTGGTCGAAAGAAGATACTGAGCGGTTTAAGCAAGCTTTTCCTGGTTATGAATTTGAACCAGTCTTTGATTTCCATTTCTGGAAGCTTGCTCCTGGAAAAGCGCCTTCGGAGCAGTAGGCGGGGGGCGAGGAGATTCCCCTCAGTGCCACGGAAATGCCACAGCTGACTGCTAGAATGAAATTCTAGTGCAGAGCAAGGTGTCTTAGTGGCTGCTCCAACTGATGGTCCATTTGACAGGTTTCCAGAGGCTGATAGTACGGTTTCCTCTGGCGCGGCCAGAAGCGAAAAACAGACTGCCTTTCGTCCCGGAATGGTGATTGACCAGAGCTATCGATTAAACAAAGTTATTGGCCAGGGGGCTATGGGGGTGGTTTTCTCTTGCACCCACTTGGTCTTACAGAAAGACTATGCTCTTAAATTTTTGCTGGCTAGTGACCTTAGCAGTGAGGCCTGGAGTCGCTTCCAAATTGAGGCAAAAGCTTTAGCTAGACTAAATCATCGGGGCATCGTTGGCATTCATAATATGGGTGTGCATCATAGCCGAGCCCAGGGGAGCGATATTGAGTGTGACACGCCTTACTATGTTATGGACTTGCTCTCCGGTGAAAATCTCGATGATTTGCTGAAAAAAACCGGACCACTGACCTTGAAGCAGGCTCTCGATTATTTTATCCAAGTGGCTGATGCTCTGCATTCCGCCCATGCTCAAGGTATTGTGCACCGTGATATTAAACCGTCTAACTTGATGTTATTGCGCGATCAAAATGACCATATTACTCAGATCAAAGTTGTCGATTTTGGTATCGCCCGGGTTAATCGTAGTGGCCATGGAAGCCAGAGCCAGACGGCAACAGGCCTGGTTTTCGGTACGCCATATTACATGAGCCCCGAGCAGTGTCGTGGCGAGCGTGTGGATCACCGCGCTGATATTTATTCTTTTGGCTGCACTCTATTTGAGGCCCTCACTGGTGAACCGCCTTTTAAGGGTAACAATGCCTTTCAGACTTTTATGATGCATCAAGGTGATGATATTCCTAGTCTGGAAAGTCGCCGAGCAGAAGGGGCAAGTGCTGAGGAATTTCCTGATAGCTTGGAAGCTGTGGTGGCTAAAACGCTGCAGAAAAATGCTGCCGATCGCTATCAGTCGATGGAACAGTTGAAGCACGATCTCGAGCGGGTCAAGCAAGGAAAGGATGTTACAAGCAGAGGGTTGCGCAGCACGATTGCACCCGAGGCAAAGTCTTACTTTGATGAGGAGGGGGATGACGAAACTGATGATGATTCGCTTGAGGCTAGTCGCGCAGTTCTTGGTCAACCTAGATGGCTCCTGATCGTATCATTGTTAGTTGCAGCCGGTGTTGTTGGAGTTTTTGTCTATTTTGTTTGGCGGGAGCCAGCCAAGACCGCTGGTTCCGATCTTGCACAAGTTCTGGAAGTGAAGAAACCCACAGCTTCTTCTTCTTCTTCTTCTTCTTCTTCTTCGCCGCTTGCAGCTACTGACATTGGTGCCACTAGTGCTACCACTGTTACTACTGCTCCTTCTACTGGCAGTGCTTCTACTGCTGGGCCAGAATTGGAAACGTTTATGAGTGGTAGCCCTGACAATGATATAGCTGCGGATCTTTTTCGCGAGAAACTTTCACCAGTAAAGCTTTTGGAGTCGGTAGGAGCTAGTCAGGCTGAAAAGGATATGTTCAAGAAATTTGACTGGGTTAAAGAGTTGGAGTATGAAAAGGCTGCGAAGACAAAAGCCGAAGAGTACATTCGGTCGAATTGGCCCCCGGGTACGGCACCTGTTTTCTATAAAGCGCACGGCGGTTTCCGCTTCCCTGCTGAGGTTTATTTGGCGGCCATTCAATTTGACAACGGGGCCATTCGCTACGCTCAAGGAGATATTCCTGCAATCAATGAAAAAACGAAGAAGCCAGCTCAGTCTGTTCATGTCTATTTAGGTGAGCTCAGTAGCGATTTCCCGGGCATGTTGGACGGCTTCAGAGCCGATGATGTGACTGGTCTCGATATCAGGATTAAAGATCCAAGAGCCGCGATGATGCGCTTGCGAAAGTGGAAGCGGCTCAGAGAGCTGTCATTCTTCAATGGCTTAACAAAGTCTTTGCCGACCTACGAAGAAAAGCTTGAGAATTCACCTGTTAGCGACGACATGCTAGGGGAGATAGATTCATTTAGTCATTTGCAATCGTTGGGCTTGGCCGGAGCCAAAGTGAGCGGTCGTGCTATCGCACAGATGAGTCTGGTAAGAAAAGTGGGAACTCTTAAAGTTAAGGGAATCCGTGATGTAGGGCCTTTACTTGAAAAGATAAGGCAATGCGACAATATAAAGGAGCTGTGGTTGATGTCTCTTTATCTGCGCGACCAGGATCTTGAGCCTTTAACTCACATGAAGAATTTGAGCACTCTGCGCATAACTCGCAGTCGATTGACTCCAAATTCTCTTGCCTATTTCAAGCGTATGCCTAGTCTGAAACACTTGAAACTAGACCGTAGTTGGTCTAACGGCGATAAAGCCCAGTTCAAACGAGCGATTCCGGGTTATGAGTTTGAGCCAGTCTTTGATAAGTACTTCTGGAAGCTGGTCCCAGGTGAGCGCGAGTTTTGACGCCTCTCTCTTGATTTTGCTTGGCGATTGGCGCTAGATGAGATACGCTTGCTTCAGCTATTACTAGGAAGTGCGGCGCTAAGTTGAGTAAGTCACAGGATAGGGTTGAATTTGTTGACGGCAGTGGCGAAGGCGCGCAGGGCTGCCAGCTTTACCTAGCCCTGGGTGGCCTCGGGCAAAGTGCGTGGTGGCGCTATTTAGTTGGCACTGTTGTCATCTTTGCGATTTTCGTTCTTGCTAGTTTCTTTTGGTATCTTCTCATTGTGCTAGTTTCAACCCATGGCGTATTGCCGAAAATTGACTCGGCTAGTGGTCAGATACCGGGCGTTCATCCCATGGCCAACTATATTGCTGTCAATATTCCAAGTATTTACCTGTGTATTTCTACTTTGTTGGTTGTGCGCTTCCTCCACGGCCGGTCAGTGCTTTCGCTTATTACTACTAGCAGTCATATTAATTGGCGCCGCATTGCATTTGGTGCCATTGCTTGGTTTGCTTTGGCTGGTCTGGCTGGTATTGTTGGTTCGATTGTCTTTCCCAATTCATACCGGTATGAAGCGCCGGGAGCTGCTTTCCTTCTCTATCTGCCTGTGGTATTGCTATTTACTCCATTGCAATGTCTAGCTGAAGAACTCTTTTTTAGAGCCTATCTTCTGCAAGCAATGGGTAAGTGGGTGCATAACATTTGGCTGGCGTCGATTTTGAATGGCTTGATCTTTATGCTGCCACACTTGCTTAATCCGGAGGTTTCATACGGACTGCTCCCCATGGCTATTTGTTATTTTGCCATTGGTTTTATTTTAGCCCTTGTCACATTGCGCACTAGTGGCTTAGAAGTGGCTATTGGTATACATATCGCCAATAATCTTTTCGATGCTTTAATCGTCAACGATGTGCGCTCTGTGCTCACTACAAATTCGATTTTTGTTTGTGTTGAAGGGCATCCATGGTACGAAGTAGGAGTGATCGTTACTTTAGGGGTGGTACTCTACGGTCTTACTTCTCGATATTTATTAAAGCCGTTGAGTTTGCAGTCTTGATTGCAGAGTGGCTGGGTAAAACCTATTTGAAAATAGTGATTTTGGTCTCACGGGGCTCATCTGCTTGAATCGACGCGATTTTCTTGCTCTTTTCGCATCTGCCGGCTTTGCAGCGGCCTTAGCCTTGGGCTCACCCGAGCTAGCCTGCGGAAAAAATAGTCAAACAGAGCAAGGCTATGTCATTAGTCTAACTTCTAATCGTCCCGAGAAATATACCGTGCAGGTGACCAAGACTGGGCTGCGTGTTGATTTGAACAATGCTAAGTGTACTCTTGTAAGCCGTGCCCCTGACTGGAATGTGGTGGCCTGGAACAGTAAAGATCGCACTGTTATGAATGTCAGCAATAGCGATTGGTGTCATAAGTATCATATGAACAAGATGCACTGGGTCGCTGAATTGACAAAGCCACTATCAGTTAAAGAAGAGTGGTTCAAAGGTGTTCCGGCTCTAAAATGCGTCTTTCCAGCAACTGAGGTTGTTGGTCTTTATATGCAATCTTCTGTTGGAACAAAGAACTATAAAGACAATACTGATGATCCCAATAGTGCCATCGTAGTTTGCCTTGACCTGCCATCAGGCAAAAGGAGTGGTTCTGTTTTTGCTCGGCTTTTGGGAATGCCCTCAGTTCCTGGTATGCCTTTGCTGGTAAAGCGCATTCGGGCGAATGGCAAGAAGGAGGGCAGTCTCCAAACAGGAGAGGTGCACGGTAGACCAGTTTCACTTGCCGTTTTCGACATTCCGCAGGGTTACAAAAAAGTACCGTTTAGCGAAAGCTTTTTCGTCTCAAAGGCCCAAAATGAGAATGCTAAAGAGCTGTTCAATTCGCTTCTCCATTGAATATTTTGAACCTGACAGCGTTTTTCTTATTTGTCGAAAGTATCAGTTCCGGTGGGTTGCCTTGAAGGCAGTGTGACTGTGAAGGTAGTGCCTTTTTTCGGCGTGCTCTTACAGGTTATCGTACCCCTGTGGGCCTCTACTATTTGTTTACAGAGATAGAGACCAAGGCCAGTGCCATGGGTATACTTCTTGCCCGGTTTTCCCTGCCAGAAACGGTCAAATAGATGCTTCTGGTCTTCAGTTTCTATGCCTGGACCATTGTCTCTAACACTAATTTCGTAGTGGTTGTTATTTCGTGCGAGCTTTACTTCTACAGTGCCTTTCTGTTCTACAAATTTGAAGGCGTTGTCGAGGAGGTTTTGTACGACTCTTTCAATAGAGTGATTCTTGCCGTCAATCAAGGCCTTTTCTTTCAGTTTGACAAAATTGAATTGACATTCTTTTTGTTGAGCATTAATTTCGTTGCGCTTAATCACTCGCTCGAGCATCTCGCATAGATCGACTTTTTGGTTTTCACTGGACCACGGTTGTGACTCAGTTTTGTAGATTTTGAGCAGATTTTCGACCATCTCGATCAGAGCCTTATTGCTGTCCTTAATTTGAGCAATGATTTCTTGTTGATTACTGTCAAGAACTCCGAGCGTGCCCGCTAAAAATAGCCCTAGAACGCGATTAGTACCAACTAGTGGATTTTTTATATCGTGAGTGAGTGTGGCGACGAAGTCGTCTCTTTGTTGATCAACTGTCACTCGCTCAGTAATGTCTTCGTACATTCCGAGTAATCCGACCACTTTTCCACCAGCATCGTGTAGAGGAATTTTGCTAGTGTCTAACCAGGCCTGTTTGCCATTGGCGCGGCGCTGTGGCTCGATAATGTGATACTCCGGAACATTAGATTCCATTACTTTGCGGTCACAGGCAATGAAGAATTCGCACTGTTCTTTGCTAGACGAAGTATCGTAATCGCTCTTGCCGAGTAGTTCTTCGGTTGTCTTCTTGCCCATGTCATTGGCGAAAAGTTGGTTGCAGCCGAGGTATTTTGACTCGCGGTTCTTCCAGAAAATTGAAATGGGGATGTTGTCTAAGACGAGTTGGAACATAGATTGAATGGTCTTGAAGGAGTGCACGTCTGTACAGACAACCAACCAGCTGTCTGACTTTAAGTCAGGATTTGCTCGCAGCAGGTGCCAAATGTAATTTCCGTCTGCTTTCAGTAATCTCACTTCAGTACTAAAGGGTTGTTTGGTTTGGATGGCTGTCTTCCACAAACTTTCTAAGTGCTCGAAGTCTTCTTTGTGAATAACCGCCTGTGGTGGAAAGTTTTGCTTCTCGCTATTTTGTTCATCCTTCAGGCCGGCAAATTCTAGCCAGCGCTTGTTGCTGAAGCTAACTTGGCTATCTGATTCTACTATCCAAAATATGTCAGGTAAGAGTTCGGCTACGGGAATTAACTGTTCTGACAATTGGTTATTTTGCATACGTGCTTTTATCCGCTAGCTGGAGTTGCTGATTTCAGGCTTGGCACCAGCTTTATTGTTTCACAGTGAATTGTTCTGGGCTATTGGTAGCAACAAACTTGTGGGTCAAAAAATGCTACTAAGTGGAGTAGTATAAGACTCTTTTTGAAAAATTTGGGATGATCCCCGTTCAGTAGACAGTTGGTTGGAAAAAAATGCTCCTGGTGACAAAATGTCAAAAGGAGAACGAAA
>CAJXZK010000123.1 GCA_913063055.1 uncultured bacterium | reverse complement strand
ACAAAGCAAGAGACCAGCTTCGATCTGTTCCGCTGACATCCAGTAGATGCCATCGTCCAGCGAAAGCTTTCCAAGTTCATAATAGGTTTTCGCCCTGGGTTCATACTGTAGCGACAGTGACAGATACTGCCTGGCATCATTGACGTTGCCCTCTTGAAGCAACGACATCGCGCGATTAAACATATTTGTAGCGGCTTCGGGATAAATCAATAGTATTCAGCAAGGCTCCGGTGATGATACTTTAGAGGTGAGACTCGACCCTGAAAGGTTTCTGTGAAAAGAAGATACTACAAAGTCTGGATCATATTCATACCAACAGATGGCGAACATCTCTGGGAATGGCAGAACTGGATGCAGCTCTACGAGATTATCGACCCACTGCTAACAAAAACCCGGGGCAATAAGTCTATTCAAGCGTTTCAAACCCGCCAAACCGGTCCTAAATTTTTCATCAGACCCATGGCCTGGACAAAGAAGAACATGGAAAAGTGGACACATCATTCACCGCTTACAGAAGAATTTAGCGACGACCTTTCCTTTAGCTTTCTTGAGCTGTGGTGCCCCTCTGAACAGAAGTGCGAGAATGAAGCACAACCCCCAGATGTTTTCGCAAGGCTCGATCAGGACACTGACATTACAGGTACTGCACACGGTATCGCTAATCAACGCCTAGTAATCGCCGTGGCCAAAGAATTGTACGCTAGCGAGGGCACGACTGTGGAAGACACAATCGCCGAGATTTTCAAGCTCGCGAAACCGCTTGCCTGTTTTGAGCTGAATTCACGTTGGGTCTTCAAAAAGAGAGATATTTTCAGCAAAGAAATACGTTGGCTACGAGACTTTTTCAAAAAGGGCTGGGACTTCAACACTATTCCTTCAATTGAGATGTTCGACTTTCAAGACGCTCACTACGAGATAGTTGCATCTTATAAACTAGTCAATGGGGCTTTGGAGAAGACCTTCAATTGTGCCCCAAACCTACACTCGAATAATTAACTTCACACCTCAAATAGAATTAGGTCTGCGACAATGTCACACCTTTGGAGACGCTTGTGAAACTTTCAGCCCATAACTCTATTCACCTCGCTCTGCTTTCATTGCTAACCACAGTATGCTCAAGCTGCACAGCGCCCAGTTCAGCAGACGCTACTAATAATTTGGCGTATAGAGAATATGTTGCCGGTCACCAACTGAATTCGGCTGAAAATTTAAAGAAGCAATCCCTCATCTCGACAAAGCCATAGCGGCCGACCCAACTCTAGCGGATGCCTATATCAGCCGCGGTTTCTCCTACGGCAAATTAGGCCCAAACAACCGCGAAATGCTTGAGCACAGCTTATCGGACTACGCAAAGGCCAACTGGACAAAGCTATTAGCGACGCCACCCGCGCAATCGAGTTAAACCCAGAAGACGCCGATCCCTTTGCCACCAGAGGTGATGTCTGGCTACTGCAGAAAAATTACACAAAAGCCATTAAAGACTATGACTCAGCCATCGAATTGAATCCAACACCTGCCGATTGTTTTCACGATATAGATGCGATAAAGGCCAAGAGAGAAGAAGCGAAACTTGCTGGAAGGTGAGCTACAATGAAGCATGCGCGTTTTCTCAAAGCTATCACCCAAAAGCCCCGACGATAGAAGAATCGCAATCTGCGTATTGTTCATCTTGGTGGCTCAAATCATAGTATTTTGGCTACAGACACAGTTACTATTTACAGACGTTCGAGTCAACATTGTCTTTGACTTCTTTCAAATGTACGGTTTGACATTAATCAGCCTGGCCTTCTGCCTTCATTCAAATCGCAAAGAACAACTGGCTGCTCTTTGTGTCAGCCTCGTCTTATATTCGCTAACCAATTTTGGCTGCGGCGGCAGAATCCATGCAAAACTTTGGCGCTTTAAAAATCCAGGCAACTACAGCCCAGTGGTTTTAGAAGAGCTAACCGTAAAAGGAAAGACCATCAGAAAATACCTTATTCGCGACCAGAAATACCCGGCCATAATGGTTGCCAAAGTCGAACCAATTAACGAGCAAATTGCTCTCTACTGGCCTCTGGCGAAATTTGGTTACAGCAGCAATGCCACCCTAACCGTCAACGGCGATTCAATTATCGCGACAAGCAGGAGTGGTGACGGTGTCGAGCTTAAGGTGATTCCATTCACTGCAATTCAGTAGCTTTGCATACATTGACCAGATCATGTTTTTCCACCAAAACTCCAAAAAGAGATAGTTTTTCCACCAAAATGACAAATTTTCCACCAGGCCCATACGGGTATATCCAACACAGACGAGCACATGCGACGGAGCTAAACAGTCCTATTTGTCGATGAAGACCCCAAAATCCACTTCTAATGTCTTATGCCTGGCACTGCTGCTGGCGGTTCAAATTGGCACGGGGTCAGCTCTTCCTTTGTACGCCAAGAATTTTGACGCCACCGGCTCTAATACAAAAAACATTGAACTTCTCAGACTTGTTCCAACTTTAGACAAGCTGCCGGAGCGCCGCGTGCTGAAAGGTTCGGTTGGTCACGATGAGGGTCCCGACGGCGTACCGGTAAACATTTTTGGTTATTCCGAAGTAGTGTCCAAAGACGCCAAAGGCGGCGCACCAATAGTACAAGTAGGCTATGTCAAGCCTTACACGGCAGCTTGGCGCAGTGGCCTTACTGCTGGCGATAAAGTCTTGGCGACAAAAGTGCAGCTCCCTCAAGCTCTTTTGACCATTGAGCGCGGCGGTAAGCGTTATGGTTGCCTACTAGAGACGAAGCAGCAACTGCCAGTTGGCCTAGTGGGCAAGGTTAACGAAAACAAGAGTGATGCTCAAATTCTCTCTGAATATGCCATTGTCATGCTTATCGACAGCTCCGCTTCGATGCAAACGGCTGATTGCCCTGGCAACATTAGCCGCTGGCAGTGGTGCAAAGACCACATGAAAGACCTTTTTGTGGCCGACAATGCAGGCATCATGGGCAAACAAAGCAATGTCAGCATAATTACATTCGACTCTAACTATCGCAGCCATCGCAATTGCTCCACAGCACAGTTGCCGCAAATTTTTCAAGATACCGAGCCTTCCGGTGAAACCTTTATGGCACCAGCACTTGCAGAGGCTTTTGCCATAGTGCGCAATCAGCTCAATTATGGCAAACCGACAATGATTACAGTGGTTTCGGATGGTCGCCTCAACGACGCCGACTCGCTAAAAAAGACCATCATTGCTCAAGTAAACAGTCTTTCTAAGCCTGATCTACTTTCCATTGTTTTTCTGGAAGTGGGCACTCCCGATAAACTGCTTAAGGAACTAGACAATGAGCTAGTGAAGCAGGGAGCCAAGGCCGATATCATTACTGTGCTACCCTTCAGTCAAGCCACAAGTAAAGGTCTAGTGCACAGCCTGGCAGCCACCGTTCCTAAGCCCAAAGCGGCAGAGACAACTATCAAAGGCACGGTCAGTACATCAGAAAATAAGGCTAAAGCAGCCATATCAGCCCACATCATTTTTCCCGCCAAACCAACACCCCATCAGCCAACTCCTCTGGTTCAGCCCAAGACTATTGTGCAACCACAGGGCAGGCCCAAGCCGCAGCCGCCAATCAAAGCCCACCCGACAGGCACATCGCTAGAAGCAAAGGCCAACGCCCTACCCCAAGAAATAGACGAAAAAGAGCAAGTCCTGAGGCGCAATGCCAACAGAACTTATCCATGAGAACATTGATAGCCTGGTCTGAAGAATAATTCCGGAGAAACGCAAATTGACAGCCGCTGCACAATTAGAGCAAAGCGAATTAGAGCTAGATCAAGAGCTCGTGCGCCGAGAGTTTCCTGATTACGACTGCACTTATCTCAATACCGGCAGCTGCGGCCGCAAGCCAGCCTCAGTGCTCGCTGCTATCAACGAGGGTTGGCAGAAGCTCAATATCAATCCGACCTATGCCACTTTTCTTGATGTTGAGCCAATGCAATCGGCTCGAGCTGCCTTTGCCAAATTGCTTGGTGTTGCGCCCCAACAGCTGATTCTGACCCAGAATTCTACCCAAGGTTTGCAGTTGATCATGCACAGCCTCTTGCTCGAAGCCGGCGATGAACTAGTTACAACCAATACCGAACACGGCAGTGTCACATCAATTGCCAGACACCTTGGCGAAACGAGAGGAGTGATCACAAAACGTGCGGATGCCGACCCTAAACTTGGCAGTGAAGCTCTTTGCGTGGGAATACTCAATCTCATCACCACAAAAACCCGGCTAATTGTTGTCAGCCAGATTAGTTCCTACACTGGATGGCGAGCCGATCTTCAGCACTTAGAGCACGAGGCGAACAAACTGGGCGTGCCGGTATTGATAGATGGGGCACATTCTATGGGGCAGCTGGCTGGCCCTGAGATTATCGGCGAGAGTAGCCTCTGGGTTGGTTCTGCCCACAAATGGCTAGGCGGGCCCAACGGCACTGGAGTGAGTTATGTAGCACCAGAAATGGTGCCATTACTAAAACCAATATCTGTAGGAGATCATTATTTTGACGCTCTTGCAGCCGACGCTAGGGACATAAGCCGATTTGAAAGCGGCGGCACGGCTGATGTAGTGCGCTGGTATGGCGTGATCAAAGCTTGTGAACTGCAAGATCTAATTGGTGCTGACAAAATCCGGCGCAAACAATTCGCTCTGGCACAGTATCTGCGCCAAGAGCTTGAGAGAGCCTATCATCCTATATTTCGTTTACCGAGCTTGACGGAAGCCCCGGCCAGTGAAGCGACCGCTCTAGTTTCTTGCTACTGGCCAGCCGAACGGGTCCGGGTGCCCGACCTACGAGAAGCAATCTGGAGCAAATTTAAAATCTGGATCCAACCAGACTTCCTCAATGCCAAACCCGGCTGCGGCATACGAGTAGCCTGTCATTATGCCAATACTCAGGCCGAAGTAGATCGACTGCTTGAAGCCCTGGGTGAGTTTATTGCGCCTTAAGGCGAACAAGGCTCACACCTTCCTACCGCTCCCGCACCACACAACCAGTGACCAAATCTGGCACTGTTTGTCTTTTCTTGGCTGAGCCCATCATGATGTGCAAAGCAGCGAAAGTGACTATACATCCAAAAGCAGTCATAGCCAGCACCGAGGCAGTTGGGGCATCGAGGTGCATACCATGCCTAAAGTGAGTGTTGTAGAAATAGCCGTAAACGGCGACAAGAGCCATTACAGGCAAAAGAGAAAGGACTGTTTTGCAAACCACTTGCTCGGCCCGCACATTTTCGCCATCAGTATTTGTCACATATAAATTGAGCCAGAACTTACCTAAGCTGGCCTGCACAGGCGAAGCTTCAAAAGCAGCCTGATAGCCAAGCACGGTGAGCACCGCAATGATCGGCATGCCAACATAGAAGAACTGCAGCATCAAATAAGCCGCACCAGGAATAGGCAAGAGGGCCTTGGCCAGACCAAAGAAGCTCACTAATTCCAAACCGAGCGCTGAGGTAACAATAGCAACGTCAATGGTCTTTGCCAGCAAGCGCTTAAACATATAGTTGCGCAGAGCCTGTTTTTCCTGGTCGTGCACATTGCTGGAATCCAGTCTTGAGCTAAAACCGACCGAAGTGATAACCCCGATTTTAGCCAGCGGATCCCAAACATTTTTCTCTACGCCAGTTTCAAAATATTGACCGCAGCTAGCGCAAGTCAAACGACGCACAATAGCCTTAGCGCCGCAAGCGCCACAGGTCAAATTAGCGGTATTTTCCGCTTCAATCTTTTCTATAGCAGCAATGCGAGCAGCCAAGTCTGTCGCTCCATTTACAGAAGCTGCATTCATAGAAGGAATATCTTTGGTTGTCTTGCGTGACAGATCAATTGTGCCGCCTGGAGCTTTTATCCTCTTGGGATTCTCTTCGGTGATGCGGCCAATAGTTTTTGCCAAAGAATGATTGACGGTAGTGCTTTCTTGTTTTGCTCCGCCGTTATAAGATTGGTTATATGAAGCGGAGCTGGCTGCCGCTTTCGTTTGATTTGTGTTGTTGTTAATTCCGTTATTCACTGTATTCACAGCCTATTTTCTGAATCTTTGAACCTTTCCGACCGCTAGTTTTTGAGCTAAATCCTTCTGTACCTTCCGTACCTTTCTGTACTTAATTGAGTACTTATTGCTTCTAAATCTTGCTGTCTGGAATGCCAAGATATTAACGCCATCCCATAATTAGACCCGCTAAATTTAACATCCTTTAACCTTGGGATCAAATCCCACTTCCCATCAGCCTTTTAGACCGTATAATCCCAAAACTGCAATTTCCTGGAGCGCTTTTCAATATGGCTGACGTTCTTTGTCTTGGTGAAATTCTTGTCGATTGGGTCTGCACCACAGTAGGGGCCGAGCTGGACAAAGCTCAGCACTTTACCAAGGCAGCCGGCGGTGCCCCCGCCAATACGGCCGTTGGGCTGGCCAGGCAAGGCATAAGCACTGCCTTTATCGGACGCACATCAGACGATGCCTTTGGCCGTTGGTTGCGATCCATTCTTGAAGATGAAGGCATAAACGTTGATGCTGCCATCCTTGACCCTGCTGCGCAGACGAGAATGGCCTATGTGGTCACTACTGCCACAGGCGACCGAAAGCTGGCCGAATTCTCCCGTATAGCTTGCGCTGACACCAAATTACAACCAAACGATCTAAAGCAGCACCTCTTTGCTCAAGCCAGCGTTCTGCACTTCGGCTCAATCTCATTAATTGAGAGTCCCGCAGCTGAAGCCACCAAAAAAGCAGTTGAGCTAGCCCGCGCTAGCAAGCTTCTTGTTTCTTACGATCCCAACGTACGCATCAGCTTGTGGCCTTCTAAAGAGACTTGCAAGCAGACCATTCTCAACACTCTTAACTGGGCTGACGTTGTCAAAATCAACGAAGATGAACTGGAATTCCTCACTGGTTCCCGCGACTTTGCCGCTGCAGACGCACTGCGCGCTGAGCACGACCTACCAATGTTGATTATTACCCTCGATTCCCGTGGCTGCTATTTCGCCACCAAAGAAGGCGGCAAGCAAGTACCGGGCTTCCAAGTAGAGCTTGTTGAAGCAACTGGCGCTGGGGATGGCTTCAATTCGGGTGTTATCGCTGGCCTACTGCCTTACATCAAGAACGCTCCTGATCGTAGAGAAGCTTTGCTAGCTCTTGATCACGCCAAACTCTCCGAAATAGTTCGCTCAGCTAACGCCATCGGTGCGATTACTTGCACAAAGCCCGGAGCTATCCCAGCTTTGCCTCACACCGAAGAGATCGCCACCTTCTTGCAGAAAATGTCTGTCAAGAACTGATCATAGCCCTAAGCGCACAAGACTAAGCACTAATTCTCAAGAAGCTGACGCTAGCCCCAAGGAGCGTCAGCTTTTTTGTCGGCAACATTAACAAACAATCAATTGCGTCTGGCCCAGGGCAAGACGTAGGTTGTCATTATCTCCCAACCTTTCTCTCCCTCAGCAACCCATAAAGCCTTTAGAAAAACCCATCCAGTACTGCTCAATCAGTCATGAACTTTTGAAGTCTAGCTTCATCGACTGAGCCGGCTTTTGCCTACTCGGAATCGATAGACGCTTTGTCTGTTCCTGAATGTTTTGGTGCGCATTAACTTGATTTGTTTCCTCGTCGTGGACCCCCGGGATTGTCTTCATCTCTAGGTTTCCACTCCTTGGATTCAAGCATTTGTTTGCTCTCCGCAGTGTCACCCTCGGCAAGGGTTCCACTCCTTGGAGTCAAACATCTCCTCCGTCACCAACTTGTCTCAGCATGGGTTCACGCCTGTGTCTCTCCCAACTGGGCTAGAGAGCGAGACAAGCCAACATAGCCCAAAAACAGTCATCAAAAGGAGCACTACCATGCGTATGGATCAGTACATCGGCCTCAACAAGTGGGCCCAAGAGAGAGTTTCGCAGTCAGAGGTTGTCCGCGAGGTCGGCGTTCGCATTCTTTCCAATGGAAAGGTCGAGCAGTTCGATCGTACCGGCCCTGTGGCCCTCGTCGTCAAAGAAGTGATTGGTCACATCCCCGGAGCCTGGAAGGACCACGTCGCCGACCTGCATCGTTACACGATGCCCAATGGGTCGGTGTTCGAGGAGTTCGTTCAGGCCGAACCGTGGAGTGGCGGACCGTGCTATCACATCGCCCTCAAGAACAAGAAGGGCGCGGTGGTGCGGCAGTCGCTTTGGACCGATGAGGAGTTGGGGAACGCCTAAGTAGGCGGGGGGAGGGAATTGGGAGCTTTGCTTCCTCTAATCCCTCCCCTTTTTTTCTTTGAACCACCCTGCAACACGAACGAAAGTCAAAATGAGCGACACTAAGGAAATGCGCGACGAAGGAGGAAATGCTGAAGGGGTAGCGAAAGCTGCGCCGAAGAGCTATCCGAGCATCGTGGCTGCTGCTGGTGTTAACCACCTCTACATCAAGGGCGCCAAGGGTTTCCCCCAGTTCAAGGGGCCGATTGGCATTTTCACCATCGAAAAAGGTGAAGCCACCGCCTGCTCCGGCTCCATGCTGATCGCCTGGCCCGGTACCAAGATCAAGGCCAACAGCGGCTCCGTCGTCATCGCCTACGAGGGCGCTGAGATCGTCAAGGCCCACAAGCGCGCGCGCATCATCTACATCAAGTAAAGCGCAGCAAAAAAAATACTTAGTTGTTGCCTGCATGGGTAACAATTTTTGTCCAAGCAACTTTGGTACGGCTCGATGCAGCCTGCAAACCCAACGCTTGGTCTTTTCTTCCAGCTTACTCTTTCATATAGTATATAAAATATTTGGCCCAACAGACATACATTATCCGCCGCGATACATGGTTGGGGGGTAACAGTACTATTGTATTCGCCGTCAAGAGCCTATAATGGCAGAGATGTGTCAGTAATCGGAGCAGAAATCTTGATGTCTAAAGTCAACTCGGCCAAAACCACCATGGCATTGGGCTTAGCCTTAGGTCTCATTGGCAGCGGGTCTATCGCTCTTGCTGAGACTGTCAATTATCCTCAAACCAGCAAAACCACTAGCTCTAGTTCGTCCACTGTAGTCACTTCTAAAAGCAGTTCGACAACGGCAGGCGCGACAACAAGCTCAACCAAGAGCACCACTGCTAGTACTACCAGCAGCAGTGATCTGGTTGCTCTGCAAGGACCAACGCAATTGGTTCACAATGGCACAGGCTGGAAAGAAAATCCTTGTTACATCAACATTAAACAAGGTCAAGAAGTTCTCCCCCTCACCCTTACAGTCAGCAACGGCGTCAACGGCGCAGCCAAAGTCGCCGGCCTGCGTATTACGCTAAATGGTCGCAAACTGGCTAACGAAACCTATTTCAGAGGCAGCGACAAGTTCTCCATCGACATGTCTGGCCTCCTTTCAACTGGCGATACCCAGATGGTAATTCAAACCTTTGGTCCAAACGGAGCTGCCATCAGCTGGGTTCTCACCACTGGCAAAATCAAAGTTTCTGATATCAAACCAGAGGCTGGCGGCGCTGGCGACAAGATGACTATCACTGGTAAGAATTTGCCCAAACAAGTTAGCGCTTACAAACTATTCGTTGGCAGCCAACCTGCCACAATCAAGTCAGTGACTGACAAGCAAATTGAATTCATCGTGCCTTCGGGCCTCACTGGCGACAAACAAACCGTCACTCTCTACATCGCCGGCGTTAAGTGCGATCCACTTTATTTCAAGACGAAATCTGCGCCTGTAATTACAGGGGTCGACATGCTTGAAGCTCCTCCATCTAGCCCGATCACAGTTTCTGGTAAAGGCTTCTCCACCAAAGCTTCTGAAAACACAGTGCAGGTCGGCGGCGCTACTTGCCAAATTACATCTTGTTCGGCCACTCAAATTACAGCCATTATTCCTGAGTCTATTCAGTGTCCACAAAGAGACATTCCAGTTACCGTTAAAACCAATGGCGTTGACGCCAAGGGCAACGTGACAATGTCCGTAACCATGCGCACTATTAGAGGTGGCGAAGGTTTCGGCTTCCAAAACTAAGCCTGAAAATCGCAAATTCTCAAATTCTACAAAGTCGGCTCTTAACCTCAAGGTTAGGGGCCGATTTCAAATTCACCGGTCATTCTGGCGACAGCGATTTTATTGTGAGTGGCAGTCACCTTAGCTTTACCAGCAGGTTTGCTGCCCACCTTCAGACCACCATCGTTATTAGCTTTAGCAATCGTCGGTCTGGCCACATCAAAATAACCCGGGGCCTCATTGTCTAGTGCGACAGCTAGCACACGCTCCGCTAGCGTCATGCTATAGCCCAAGCCATGACCATTACAGCCAACAGCGAAATGCACAGAAGGCATATGAGGCAAGGCTCCTACTAAGGGCAAACCATCATGGGTGAAGGCCATCGGTCCTGACCAGCGATATTCAATAGCAATTCCAGCTAATTCAGGAAAACGGTCTTTTAGATAATGCTCTAAAGCAGTCTGCACCGGCTTAGTAACTAAATCGGCGTAGCCAGTTTCATCCTCCAAGAACGACTGTCGGCATCCACCTACTACCAACCTGCGATCGGGCAATTGGCGAAAATATTCCCAACCATAATTGGCATAACAAAGGCTATGCAAAATTTTCTTCTTCAGCGGTGCAGTAGCCAACATTTGCCCACGAGCGGGCTGAATCTTGTCAAGAAAGAAAGCATCAAAACCAGGAGAATAGGCGTTTGTCGCCACAATTACTTGATCACAATGCACGGTTTGCGTGCTTGCTGTAACAGCAATACCCGAGCCACTGCACTCAACTTGCCTGACGCTTTCTTGCTCTAGCACTTGCGCTTCACTTACAGCCAGGAGAGCACGCACAAACTTAACCGGATTAATACCAAAGTCGCTGGGATTAAAAAGGGCGCCATAGAAGCCGCGATCAAGTGGATCATGGCCAATCAAATCGACCTTAAAGCCATCTTCTCGCATTAATTGACAGCTGCGAGACAACTCCTCGAGCTCTTCTAAGGAGCAAGCAAGCAAATGTGAGCCCGAAGGATCGTAGTCAATATCAACATTATGCGTTTTTACGAAGTCGTGAATCAAAGACTGGTTGTGCTCACCCAGACCATAAACATAGCGCGAAATTTCTCGCCCATATTGAGCTACACAAGAGTTGTAGTGCGTATGGATGCCACGTAAAACAAATCCACCATTGCGACCAGAGGCTCCGCTTGCAACGGTTCCCGCTTCTAACACTACTACTTTCAAATGTCGCCGTGAGGCCAGATAAGCACAGGCAGCCCCAACCACGCCACCACCAATGATGGCAATATCGGCTCTAATCACCGGCTTATTCAGATCTTCCGACTGAGAGCGGTTATCAAGCCATACCGGTACTGTCATGATAGTTTCATTGTTTGAAGCTAGTGCTCATGAGAATTGAAAGCCAACTATAATAAAATGCCCAAAACCACAAAAGAAAAACCATGACCTTACCTGAACTCAAACGTGAAATTGAAGCAATCGAAGAGCGCCTGACGAAAGTCGGCGAGTATCTTTGACCTGGATGACTTAAGACAAGAACTAAAATCATTAGAAGAAGAAACCCTCCGACCAGACTTTTGGAACGATCAAAAGACATCGCAAAAAGTCTCTCAGCGCATGAGTCGGTTAAAGAGCCAAATTGAGCAACAGGAAAACTGGCAAAGGCAGCTTTCTGATTTACAGGTGCTACTTGAGCTAGGTCAGGAAGAAGACGACGAATCTGTCGTCGACGAAATTTCCACCACACTTTCAAAATTAGACAAAGAACTAACCAGTTTCGAACTGACTCGATTATTGGGCGGCGAGTATGACGATAGCTCCGCTATTGTCACGATCAATGCTGGCGCAGGCGGAACCGACGCTCAAGACTGGACTGAAATGATGTTACGGATGTATTTGCGCTGGAGCGAGAAGCGCGATTTCAAAGTGGAGCTGCTCGATCAATCAGCCGGAGAAGAAGCCGGACTGAAAAGTGTCACTTTCAGAGCAGACGGTCCCTATGCCTATGGTTATTTCAGCTGCGAGAAGGGTGTGCACCGGCTAGTGAGAAAGTCACCGTTCAAGCAAGGTAATGACTCGCGACAAACCTCTTTTGCGGCAGTGGAAGTTTCACCGCTTATGAACGACATCGATTCAGTAATCGAAATTCGCGACGAAGACATCGAAGTTGGCACAATGCGATCTGGTGGGGCTGGTGGGCAAAACGTCAACAAAGTTGAGTCAGCCGTGCGAATCGTTCACAAAGCCACCGGTATTGCGGTGAAGTGCCAGCAAGAGCGCAGTCAGCTGCAAAACAAAGCCCTGGCCATGGAGCTTTTGCGCTCTAAATTATTGGCTATAAAGCAATCTGAAAGAGAAGAAGAATTGGCCCGAGTAAAAGGAGTAAACGTTCCAGCCACCTTCGGCAATGCCATTCGCTCATATGTACTGGATGACCGCCTGGTCAAAGACCATCGCACTAAGTGCGAGACCCCCCAAGTGGAAGACGTCCTCAATGGCGACCTTGACCAATTTGTCGAATCGTATTTGCGCTACAAGGCAGTGGAACGCAATTAGTTGATGCTGGAAGGCAACCCGACCGCCCAAGCTTTCGCCGCAAGCCTGGGAGCGGTTTTTAATATTTACCAGTCAAACAAATATCTTTCAGGCTCCCAACAACCCCCTTTAGCCTTGTCTAGGCAGGGTCTGCGAGATTATTCAGAAAACCTTAACAGGGCATAATGTCAAGCATCAAATAACTCGGCAATGTGGGCCATCTTTGCGATCTTGACATGCTCCTGCGCAACCCGCGCTAGTTATTTCAGGCACTCATTAACGAAACACAATCCCCAAAAACCTTGTTATGAGCTGGCTTTCAGGGATCATTTGGAGCCATTTGCCTACCCCAAAAATACAGGGGCTATAGGGTTTCCCTTATACCCCTTGATAACCAACGTAACATCCAACAGGTGGGCCACTTTGACACCTTGACAATGAGTCACTTCAAGACGGCTTTTGCAGCGATTAACCTTTTCTTTAGAGTCTCCCGACAACCGCTATATGAGGTCCGGGTAATGTTTTGAGGCGCCGCTACCTTCTGATACGTTCAATATATTCATCGTCATTCCAAAACAACCCAAGGACCCAACCACTCAACCCGCGAACCCCCAGCATCGAACCCCCAGCATTCCAGGCAACCCATCCTCTCAAGGTTTCACCTGACACAGCCCTGGATATGACCTAGAAACAGCTCCCCGGCAACACTGGAGAACGTTATCTAGGTGCTCATCATTTGAATGACGATGACCGGGGTCTCGAATGTATATGGAATGCGTCAAGCACGTCCTGGTTCCCTGTTGAGTAATTCCTTAGTAGTACCGTCGCCGACCTCGTTGAACCGCTCACCAGCAATTCAGCAAGGCGCTCTGACCAAGGCATCGAATTTGCAACGACATCCTTATAGGTGCCGCTGTTTTTCCGTTGCCCATTTCTGTAATTCCCGGCAGACCTCTTTATTGCGGATTGCTGGACACAACTTCTTAAGAAGGAGGCATCATGGCTAATCACGAGAAACTTCACGAGTTGCTCGGGCTTGCGCCGGTGGTGGTGGAAAAGATCACGTTCGGAGAGTTCCTCAGTCGCCTGAAGGACAATCCCCAGATCGCAGACACCGCCGCCGCCACACTCGTCCGTGCAATCGAGTCGAAGGGCGAAGTGGACATCAAGTCCGCGCCCCCGACACTGCGCCCCTACTTGACCATGCTCAAGAAGATGGGCGTACCGACATGGAAAGCGTTCAAGAAGGTTCGGGGTTCGCAGCGCACCGTCGCTCGCATCCTCAATCACCTTCGCGCTGCCGCCGCTAATGGTTACCAGTTGCGGCTGGCCCTCATCCTCAAAGGCGGTCCTGGTTCCGGCAAGAGCTATCTTGCTGACGCCATCAAGGAATGCCTGGAAGGGGAAATCGTCTACACCGTCAAGGACTGCCCGGTTCACGAGAACCCGGTCAACCTGCTCAATCTGCTCCCCCCGGAGCGCATTGACGAAATCGCTGAAATGCTGGAGCTGACCAAGGAACACCGCGCCAAGCAGTGTGCCCCTGGCCAGAAGCCCCTGCCCTCGCTGCATGACCTGATCGCCATTTCCGGCGAACCCTGTCAGGTCTGCTGGTCGAAGGTGATGGAGAACCTGCCCGACGGCGCTGCTCCCAACCTGCTCGACATCGAGATTCACGCCGAACGGCTCTCCAGCCGCAAGTTCGGTGTCTCGACCTGGTCGAAGGATTGCACCCTGGCCCAAGCCCTGCGTAAGGGTAGCCGCGGTGTGACCGACATGCCCGAGCTCTTCGGCTCGACGGCAGCTACCGGTCAGCAGTCGGAATCGGTCGATGAGATCGATTTGCTGCTGGAAGCGACCAACGACCGCCGCATTCCCGCCGGCTGCAACGCCGACGAGTCTGACTCCTGCGGCAAGACCCGCGCACGCAACGGCTTCGAGCCGATCGACAGCGTGATGATCGGCCAGACCAATGACGGAGCGTTCGACCGCTTCCTCAAAGACCAGGCCGACCCCAACAAGTTCACGCGGCGCTTCGCCCCCATCAACGTGCCTTACATCACGTCGGTGTCGGAAGAAGAAGCAGCGTACTGGGAGCAGGTCTCGAACATGCGGGACAAGCCGCACTTCGACCCGATGACGCTGAAAATCGCGGCTCTTCTGGCGGTGACAAGCCGTATGAAGAAGGAACACGATGTCGACATCGTCAGCCGCGCTCGCATGTACGATGGCGAGCAGCTCACCATCGAGATGAAGAATCCGACCTTGCCTCAGTCGCAGAACAGCGGCGGGTTCGGTCGTCCTCTCAGCACTGGCGGTTCGACTGGTTCGGCCGACGTGAAGAAGGAAGTGGTTCTTTGGTCGGTGGGTCATTTCTGGGCAGAAGCCGGGGAAGACGAAGGCATGTACGGGCTCAACATGCCCACCATGCTCAAGCTCATCTCGGAAGCTGTCGAACTGGCCCTGCGTGGTGCTCCTAGCCCGACCGGTGAAGAGCACAAGTGCATCAGCACCTTCGAGATGCTGCAGTTCCTGCGTGCCCGCATCAAGCAGATGCAGAAGACTCCTGGCCTGACCAAGAAGGAACTCGAAGTTCTCACGAACTGCGAGGAATATCTCAAGGGTCCTACCTCTATGGACGGCAAGGCCGGCCTGATCGAGGAGGAGTATCGCCGTGTGCTGCGCCGCCAGTTCCTGGAGGTGATGGCACCTGACTTCGACCGCCGTGCCACGGAAATCTTCGAACGCTACCGCATCCACGCTCGCGCACTCTCGTCTGGTGACAAGAAGTGCTTCGAGATGGTCGATGTGGGTGGTCGCAAGGAGAAACGTGAAAAGGATGTCGACGTCTCTTTCTTGAATGACATCGAGACGTGGATGAAGCTGCCCACCGGCAGTGAACGCGACGTCTATCGCCGATCTGTCGAAGGCCAGATCACGCCCTACCTCATTGCCGAAGCCGAAAGGCTCGAAGCTGAAAAGCTCGAAGGCAGCGAGGCTCCGGAAAAGGTCGAACTGACCTGGCGCAGTCTGCCGAAGCTCGCCGCGGGCATCTCAGCCAAGCTGAATGATGAAACCGCCAAGAAACTCGGCCGCCTTCTCAAGTCCGAGATCGAACTGAACGACGAAGAGAAGACTCAGCGTCGTGAAGCTCTCGAACGCTTCTCCAAGCTCGGGTACTGTGAGCACTGCCGCAACGTGGCACTCACGTACTTCAACGACTACCAGCTTTGGAAGCTCTAACGAGCTCCATTCCTTAACACTTTTAGTGAGGTACAAAATCATGGAAACGAACACCAACACTTCCTTCAAGGGCACCTTCAAGGCATGGCTGCACGCCAAGGCCAAGGACCCCCGTCAGACCGAATCGTCCAAGACCCGCCTGCTTCGCCTGATCAAACAGGGTGGCGAGAACGAGACCAACACGATCCGCGTCCGTCGCATCTACGGCGACGACACCATCAGCGCCTACAACACCTTCGGGATGTTCTTCGGCGTCGAGCGCTCCATCTACCAGGTGGCCAGCTCCTATCTCACCCCCGCCACCATGGGCGGTGAGACGGACAAGCAGGCCGTCGTTCTGATTGGCCCTCCCGGAGCCGGCAAGTCCGACTTCGTGACCCGCATCAAGAACCTCTACCGCACCGCGGACCCGATTCCCTTCCTCAAGGGCAGCCGCGTGCACGACAACCCGCTGAACCTGTTCTTCATGGTTCAGCTGGTCGCTGAAAAGCAGGCCGACGCCGAGCTGGACAGCGATCCGTCCATCGACTTCGCTGCTCGCGTTCTCGCCATCAAGGTCGAGATCCTCGAGTCGCTGGAGCTGGACAAGCTGATCGAGTTCAACGCCTCGGTCAAGGAAATCCTGTCCGCCAACGGCCAGGCCAACACCATCGCCGGCATCGCCGCCCTGGAACCCAACGAACTGGTTTCGGCCATCGTCGCTGGTCTGGGTCTGCCGCGCAGCACGCGCAACGCTGTCGGTACCCCTGAGCCGCTGGTTCAGGACCTGGTGCTCGGCGTCTATCAGCGCCCCGGCAAGCCGGTCGCCATCAGCGACTTCCCCATCGACTCGATGCGCTTCACCGACGACTTCTCTGG
>CAJXZK010000122.1 GCA_913063055.1 uncultured bacterium | reverse complement strand
CACCACTGGTCTTTCCCACCACCCCGCCAGGGGTCTTCAGACCACCAATTGTTGTGCCCACGGATGTGACCAGCCCCTTAGTTTCAGGAGTGCCCTTCACTCCCTCAGCCAATGCAGCCTTAAACGGCATCCAAAAGCTTCAAGAGCAGTCTTTCCCCCGGGAAAACCCCAAGGCCGATGATCCTGACGGCATCCTGGTGAAGTGGCTCCCTGACACCATTTATACGAAACCACAAAATAACATTGTCAAACTGACCTCCGGTCAAATACTGATTTCAATTAAAAGCCCAGCAAGACAGGCGAGCTTAATAACAGCCTTTGGCACGGTTGCTTTAACGGCAAATGCCGACATATTGGCGAGTTTTGAAGATGGTGTCTTGCGCCTCAAAAACATGGACGGCGTTGGCCTCAAGGTCAAAGTAAAGCTCTCTAGTGGCCACTTCGCTGGGCAGAAACCAATTATTGTCTCAGTTGCCCCTGGTTATGAATTTACGGCCAGCGACCATGTGCTCAAGCGCTCCGAACTCCGGCCTAAAGATGGCATTGCTAGACGATTTGTCAAAGTGCTTGAGCAAGGCCAATTAGCTATAGCCGAGTTTTCCCCAGCCAGTGCCATCACCAGCAGTGCCCTACTAGTAGACCTGCGGCAGAGCGTCAACGGCGTTAAAGAGCGACGCATAATTTCAGACATGTCTAAAATGGCTGCTGTCTTGAACTACAAGATGGGCGAAGGCGGCTTTATTGAGACGAGAGACGAAGGAAATACCAGACTTGCTGGCAACAGCGCCGGACGCATAAACTAGCAGCAAGAAGCAGCAGATGTCACAATGGCAGGCCCTATTTTTTCGCATCATCGCTTTAGTATCAGCCCTGGCTCTAAACTGTGGCAATGCTCAGGCTCAGCTCCCAGACTATAGAAACAAGCCCCTGCCGCTCCTGAGCCAATCGTCAAAGCTACTTACTTCAGCTGACTACCACAAAGAGCCAGTCAACCTCAAGGCGGCCAAATCAAACGAAAAGCTTGTACCTATAGGTAGTTTGAATATTGCTGGCGAAAGTTATTATGCTCGGACAGACAAGCTAAACGCACCATATTATCGAAGCTTTGCCAGCGCCCCCAAGAAAATATTATTGCGCCTCACTGCCGCTCAAAAGCTGCAAGAGCTAAACGCTAAATTAGCACCACAAGGCCTAGAACTATTTGTCTTTGATGGTTTTCGCCCGGTCAGTTGCCAGAAAGACCTCTGGCAGTATTTTCTTAACCAGGCAAAAAGGGCTCTCCCTAAGGGCTCTGAGTCCGAACAAATTGCTTATGCCGCCCGCTATTGCTCCAATCCATCGAATTACAAGAGCACCGATGCAACTACCTGGCCCACCCATTGCACCGGTGGCGCTGTCGACTTAACCCTGCGACGCAAAGCTACTGGCGAACTGCTCTACATGGGCAGCATCTTCGATGATGATGCTGAAGTCAGCCACAGCGATTATTTTGAAACGGCAAAATACAAAAATCAAAGTACCTCCGAGCTAGAAGCCCGAGGCAATCGCCGACTATTGTATTGGGCCATGAAATCAGTAGGTTTTGAAAACTACCACTATGAATGGTGGCACTATGATTATGGCAACCAAATGTGGTTGATGAACAGGGGAGATAAAGGCCCGGCAGAGGCCTTCTGGGGCCCGGCCCAGTAAGCCTAGTGGTGACGGCCAATATCCACCCGGGCTGAGCCGCCGGGATCTTTATCAATATGGATAAAGGGCAGCTTAATGTGAACAGAACCAGATTCACTGTTTTTGTCCATTTTGAATAGTGGCGCCCGTATGTGAGTGGTGCTGCCAGGGTCCGCATAGCCTGTCTCAGTCTCGGCCCTGAAGTTGTCACCATCAGCATCAACTTTTATGACAGTGTTGGCACCGCGAGTAGTATCAATATTGACCTGGGCACGATGCTCGTCACCAGGAGTAATAATTTGAGTAGTGGTATTTCGGCTTTCCGCACCAGTTGCCCGGTCTACTGAAACAGTTGTAGTGGTTTGTTCTTTGTAGGTATCGGTGCCTGTTGTAGAGGAAGTTGTACCCGCTCCATTTTGAGCAGCGCAGCCGCCTAAGAGCAAAATAGCTAAGAATGGAAACACTCTCTTTACAGGGACGTAGATATTTAGCATTTGGTCGGCCTCAATAAAACTGAACTTTCAATAGTTGACGAAATGTGAGACTGGACAAAGGCATAAAAGTTCCCCCTGAAGCTCGCAGAGGTATAATATGCCAATGCAGATTGTCAATATCGCCGCCTATAAGTTTGTGGGTATCCCAGAGCCTGCGGCCTTCCAGCCCTTGATTAAAGAGTGCTGCGACAGGCTTGGACTCAAAGGTACCGTTCTATTGGCCACCGAAGGCATCAACTTATTTCTTGCCGGTAGCAAAGATGGCATTACCAAATTTATTGAGTTTCTCCAAAGCGAACCTAGTTTTGGTGAGCGCTTCGTACCCTTAGAAATCAAAGAAAGCTTTTCTGAGAACCAGCCTTTTGGTCGCATGATTGTGCGCATAGCCAAAGAAATTATCACCATGCGCCATCCTATGATCAAGCCTGAGGCAGCCCGGGCGCCCCATGTAGAACCAGCCCAACTGAAGGCCTGGCTTGACCAAGGCTTTGATGATGAGGGCAGACCAGTAGTAATGCTAGACACACGCAATGGCTTTGAAGTTGAGATGGGCACGTTTACCAATGCACTGGCATTTGATATCGAGCGCTTCAGTCAATTTCCCGATGCCATAAAGCAGACGGTCAGCGAACAGTCAGATCTGAAAGACAAAACTATAGTTTCATTCTGCACCGGCGGAATCCGCTGCGAAAAAGCAGCTTTATACATGGCCGAGATTGACATTCCCCATGTCTATCAGCTGCAGGGCGGTATTTTGGGCTATTTCGAAAAAGTTGGTGGTGACCACTGGCAAGGTGAATGCTTCGTCTTTGATGAAAGAGTAGCATTAGATCCAAACTTAGCACCGACAGTTCATTCTTATCCCGGTCGCCCCATAAAAGACTAAGTTTTGGTGCCAGGCATTTATAGGGCCGAAACACATTCCGGTTCATAACACCAAACGCCATTGGCTTTGCGTTCGAATTCGCTATCACCAAAAATAAAAGAAGCAAGAGTCGTGCCTGGTCTAATTACCTTGTGCACATGGGCTTCGCCATAAGCGGCAGGCGCGCAATCAAAATTGTTAGCACCCGGCAAAATCGGAGCATCAAGAGCTGGATTGATAAATACAGGCACAGAATATCGCTGACGATCAATGCGCTCATTAATAACCCGATGCGGACTAGCGCGAAGGTAGCCACCAGTCTCAATTTCAAGCAATTCACCAGTGTTGACCACAATTGAACGCGGCAGCGGATTGACCTTGCGCCAATTGCCATCAATGTCTTGAGCCTCTAAGCCACCAACATCATCTTGTACGAGAAAAGTCAGCCAGCTCCAATCGCAATGGGCAGTCACCCCCATTTGAGAAGACGCATCAGCGTCTCTTTTTTCTTGGGGCAGATAAGACATAGCCTTCATCAAGAGATAGGGCCGATCTTTCATGCGCTCGGTGAAAAAGTCAGCTGGCTTATCTAAGGCCTCTGCCAGTAAACTCAATAGAGTGCGCGCCAGTGATTCAACGGCCGCAAAATAGTTTAAAACACAAGACTTAAACTCGCCGCTATCGGTTGAAGCGGGCCACTGGTTCTTGCCCCAGAGCTGCCAGTATACGGAAGGCACAGTATCGCTCAACTCAGCAAAAGAACTCTCAACTCCAATATGAATCTGCTCTCGCCAATCACGATAGTTTTTGAGCAGACCATAACCACGAAACTGAGGCGAATTCTTGATAGAGATAGCATCTTTATCACTCTGGCTGCTAGCAAAGAACCGCGCAGACTGGTGCATTACAGCATCGATTAAGGCTTGATCAATATCGTAACCAACAAGATAGAACATGCCAACCGAATGGCATGCCTCTTTAATTTGGCGGCCTAAACTTAGTGCTTCAGCACTAGCTTTTGCCCCCTGCATCCTAGCGGCAAAATAAGCACTGGCATCAACTATTGGTAGCTCTTGCGTTGTCTTCACCTAAAATGCTTTCAAACTACAAATAGACTATGCCTAGACTGAGCACGGTTGACCAGACTTTTGGCTGGTAGAGACACTTGTCGGGTCCTTATCTGGAGCCTCTTCGAAAGAATTGCTACCAGGTGATTTACCAGCTCCCCGAGCAACCAAATTATTCAGTTCTAAATGGGGGCTAAAAACCCGCACACCCTTATATTTAAATTCTTCACGAGTCTCATGCTCAGCCCAAGTGGCCACAGCTTTAAATGCAGTACGCACTACATCTGATGGCGTACAGCCAGTCGAGACAAACCAGCGCCGCCCCTCCTGTAAAGATGGTTCGCCTGTATAGGTGCACTTCTCCATCGCCGTAATCCAGATGTGGAAGCCTCCCATGGTTTCTTCTGACTGAAAAACATGATTAGCAAATTTCACTTCGCTCAGAGCAGCGTTAACCTGAGACAGGGTGAGAGATCCCTCTAAGCTCTTAACTAAAGCAATACAGTGCTTGGTACCTTCAGCAATATCTGTGAAGATCGGCACATTATGTCGATCGGCCATGGCTCTAACATAAATGCGACCGCGATTGAGATCATCAGCTTGCACCGAATCGACAATCGCACCATAGACATTAGCATCGGCTTTAATATCTTCCATTACTATAGCAACAGGCTTGCGCGCACCAATTAAGTATGCGACTTCGGCAACCGAGGCCACACCTCTGGTATCACCATTAATGACAAACAACTGCACAAGACATTCATCTTTGCGCCGCATCTCGTCGAACTGGTCGTCTTCTTTCCAGGCACCTAAAGGCATCTGGGGATTGTGATAAGTGACCCCGGCAGCTTCCATTAGAGGAATAGTGATATCTGTGCGCCAAGTAGTCAGACCGCAAGCTCCACCAAGAAAGACTTGTTTAGGTTCGTCGGATACTGCCAAGAAGTGCCTCCTTCAGCAATTTAAATAAGGTTAGATGTGATTAGCTGACAAGAATGTTAGTGGAGGCCACAGCTGCTGACAACCAGCAAGGCCCCCTGTCAGTGTGGTGATTACGCAGCTAATTAATCTTCAGTACCCATCATAGGGAACGAACTGCGACTTTTCCAGTCTTTCAGCAAAATGAACAGCCAAGCATAGCAAAAGCAGCATTGACGGAATTGAGGAACAACGAAATGAAGCAAGGTGGTCAATCAATAGGCATCAAGATTAGCCCAGAGAACCTCAAACGCTACAAAGACATTGGTATGCTGCTCTTCAAATACGGTAACTCTGATCTGGTAAAGTACGCCGGCATCGATCAAGCCATGCTTTCTGAGACCACTCCTTCAACTGACGCTCCAGCAAAGGCCACAGAACTCGCCACCGACCTAGAAAAAATGGGCCCTGCCTTCGTCAAGCTAGGTCAACTCCTTTCTACCAGGCCAGACTTTTTACCACCAATATATATTGATGCACTTTCTCGCTTGCAAGATAAGTGTGAACCCTTTGCCTTTGCCGAAGTAGAAAAGACAATCGTCAATGAGCTAGGTGTGCGGCTATCGAAAGCGTTCTCGCAATTCAATCAAGTACCTGTAGCAGCAGCCTCCTTAGGTCAGATTCACCATGCGGTGATGAGAGATGGAAGAGAAGTAGCAGTGAAAGTACAAAGGCCAGGAATTCGCGAAAGTATCATTCAAGATCTACACATACTGAGTGATATAGCCGACTTCTATGATGCTCACACTGAAGCGGGCAAGCGTTATGAATATGGTTTGATGCTGGAGGAATTTAGTAAGAGCATTCTTGCCGAGTTAGATTATCGCAAAGAAGCTCATAACCTTGAGACCATGAAACACAATCTGCGCGCCTTCGAAATGATAGTAGTACCAGCCCCCATAAATGATTTCAGTTCATCAAAAGTACTGACCATGGAATTCATCCATGGTAAAAAAATCACCAATGTCACCGCACTAGAATTGCTTGAAATAGATGGAGAAGCACTGGCAGAAGAGGCATTTGCAGCCTATCTTCAACAAATTCTAGTAGACGGCTTCTTCCATGCCGATCCTCATCCGGGCAATGTTTTACTTACCAAAGAAAACAAAATCGGCCTGCTTGATCTGGGCATGGTGGCCTACCTAACTCCATCAATGCAGGGTAGACTCTTGCAACTGATACTGGCCATCAGTGAGGGTCGCTCTGAGGCAGCCGCTGATACAGCCATAGACATTGGTGCTCGCAGAGACAATTTTGACGAAACGGCCTGTCGCAAAAAAATTGCCGACTTAGTGCAAACCAGTGGCGGTGAAAATATTGAGCAAATGCAAATTGGTCGAGTGGTGCTCGATATTACTCGAGCGGCGGGCGACTGCGGCATTCGAGTACCATCCGAGCTGACCATGTTGGGTAAGACTCTATTGAATCTAGATCAAGTAGGACGCACCCTCTTTCCTACTTTTGATCCCAATGCCTCAGTTCGTCGCCACGCCGCCAAGATAATGCAGCAACGCATGTTCAAAGATGTCTCACCAGGCCACCTTTTCACCAGCATTTTAGAAGCTAAGAACTTTGCCGAGAAATTTCCCTCGCACATCAATAAGATTCTCGATCTTGCCGCCAACAACAAACTCACAGTGAAAGTAATTGATGAGCCCTTGATCGTAGATGCCTTTCAAAAATTAGCAAACCGAGTCAGTCTATCCCTCATTCTCGCCGCACTAATAGTGGGCGCGGCCCTACTGATGCAAGTCTCCACCAGATTCACAATATTTGGCTATCCTGGCCTTGCCATCTTATGTTTCTTGGCCGCAGCAGGTGGCGGCGCCGCAATGGCCATCGAAATTGCTTTCTATGACCAGCGGCCACAAAAATTTGGCTCCGACGCCAAACCGCGAAATTAAGAGCCAGTCACCAGTCGGTCACGACAAGCGCATATCATCCATACAAATGAACTGTTAGAACTTTCGCTTTCAGGAACCTAATAAAAACTGCCTACTCAATAATGTATTCGATCCAATATTCAGACCGTTCTTTCCAAGCGCAGGGAGCATTGCCACAAGTAAGTGTCACTCTTGAAGCATTGGAGTCGATTTCGATTATGTTGAAACCATCGCGCACGGCATCAATTGTTTCAGCATATTTTTCCCACTTCTGAATTGGTTTCTTGCACTCAGGACAAATCATCTTCTGATTAGCTATGGCATCCTTGATTTTCTGAAGCGACATGACATCCCCAATTGAATTTTGACTCTAGTTAGCTTACTCGATAGGCCAGAAATTTGTTAAGGACATAGAAAAACGGCTTAAAGCCAAAGAGGGTCAATCTTTCACGTCTTTTTCACGGTCGAAGTCATACTATCGCTACGTTAGCAACAACTCACTCTTGCATTTGTCCGAGGCAACCGATGACCACTAAACCCTTAGACCAGCAAACACCTATCCCAGAAAAGAAGCTAGACGCCAACCAAGGTGCTGCCGACAGCACCCTTTCGAACGTTGACAGAGTGGAATTGCTCAAACAATACACGCCAGCCGACCCTGGCAAACTTACCAGCGAAATACCCAAACTCACCCTGCAGGGATGGCAAGACTTCAAGGTAACGACTCCAGGTGAGCAAACAGCCGCGAGTACAGATAGAGTCGCGCCCATAAGTGATCAAACAAAACCAACCGAACTAACCAAAGAGCAACGCCTTGAGAACGCCAAGAAGTCGCTAGAATCGCCCGATGCCACCATCAAGCAAAAGATGGACGCCATGGCAACCATCTATAAAGATTCTGAAAAAGGCAAAGATGGCCGTGTTCAGGTCACATTAAATGATGGCGGCAAGCCTCGCAACTTTGAAATTGCTAGCCTTGAAGCCGGCAAAGACGTTCATTTGCTACAACTTTCAAGCACTGATGCCCAGGGCAAATCTCATCCGGTTCTGCGCGGCGTCGAGCGCAACGGCGAGATTGAACAACAGCGCAAGAAAAATGGCAGCAAAGCTGACTATCGCGGTGACTGGTGGACAGCCAACGAAAAAGACAGCACCATTTCGAAATTTAGCCAGGACGCTGTCGTGCCTAACCAAGCAGTGAAGCCAAAAGGCGAGAATAATCCAACTCCTGAAGTTACGCCAAAAGGAGAGCAAAAACCACAACCCAGACAAGATGTCACTCCTGACAATAGAACTACATTGCCAGAAAATGTGCCAATCCCACGTCGTCGGCCTGATTTCCCAGCCGAGCCAGAAAAGCAACCGCAACAAACAGATAAGAAACCCAAAGATCCAGTAATCATTCCCTGGAGAAACAGAGAAGGCGACAACCAAGACGGAAGACCTGAAAACAGAAGCGACGTTAACCCTGGAGCCGTTCGCTCAATTAAGGATCTCTCTAAGTTCTATACGCACCAAGACGACGCCTATAGCTGCTCGGCATTTGCTGTCGGCATGGCCAAAGCCGATCACCGCCTCGGTCGGCCACTGCGCTATGGTCGCGAAACCCAGGCAATGAAAGACCTGACAAACACCAACGGTATCGGTTACAGAGGAACCCTAGACACACTAGCTGGCCAAATGAAACAAACTGGTCTAGAAGCAAAAGCCTACGACTATGGCATGGGCAAGGTCGGCGACCAAGCCATGCGCGACCTAAATCGCGAACTAGCCATGGGCCACTCAGCCGTAGCTAAAGTAATTAACCCTCATACAGGCAATCCACACTACATTTATATCGCTGGACGCGATGCCAACGGCCAATATATTCTGGGCGATCCCGATAGAAAGAACACCCAGCACTTCAAGCCAGTTTCACAACAATATCTACAAAGAATGATGAGTCGCCGAGATGGTTTTGTCGCCACCTGGTAATCGCAGACAATAATTGTCAGGAGCATTTTTCTGCCATTATATTTTCACTCCGCCACTTAATTGAGGATGTCAGTGAAAGAATTGCCTTTTGGCCATGGAAGAATGGCTTTCTCGCAGGAAACCCTAGCTCTTGAACCCTGCCTCCCAGAGACCCTAGAGCTACGTACTAAGCTTCACTGTATGGATCAAGACGGTCTGGCGGAGGCTGGCTTCTTTGACTTTGAAGATCTGGCCGTAAAGCGCGCCGAAAAAGACTTTGTCTGGCTGCACCTGTCAGGCTCATTAGGCGACGAGTTCTGGAAGCACATGAGTGACTTTCTCGACCTCACCGACGAGCAAAAGAAATTGCTACGCGGCCCACACAAAGACTCTTTCTACGAAGATTTTCACAACGGCATATTCTGGACTCTTGCCCGCCCTTCAATAACAGAGAAAGTTGACGCCATAGAAAGCATCAACTTCTTCATGGCCGAGAAAGTCTTGATTACAAGACAATTTAGCCACGACAGCGCTTTCACCATGGTCAGCCACAAGCTGCAAGAGAAGGGGCCCTACTTTGCTAACAATGGTGTCGACATACTCGCCACCGAGCTCATTCAAGACGTCATCAACAGCTATGTTGAGCTGCTCAAGCTTGGCGGCACCAGGCTTGAAGAGATTCAGAACAAAATCATTCTCAAACCAGGCAAAGAAGAACTAGAGCTAATTAACCGCGCCCAACAGCTGATTTGGATTTTTCTCAACCAAGTCTGGCCTATTGAAACTGTTCTACTGGCTCTCGAACGTTCGCAAAATCCATTGATGAGTGAAAAAGGCAAAATTCAAATAGGCTATCGCAAAGACGAAGCGGCAGCCGTTATTCGCTTGTTCGAAACTTATCGGGCCATGTCTTACAACCTCATGGATGTCTATGTCTCAGGCCTGAGCCTGCGCACAAACAAGACCACTACTATTTTGACAATGATTGCCACACTGTTTCTGCCACCAAGTTTGATCGCCGGAATATATGGCATGAACTTCGCCATACCAGAAGTTCACGCCGCCTTTGGCTATTACTTCTGTCTGCTCCTGATGTTTTGTGTTTCAGGCAGCCTGCTGTTTTGGCTTAAATATAATGGCCACATAGAACTGGAATAATCACTTTTAACAGCGCATGGAGATAACAGTGAGTATGAGAATGACAGTGAGCATAAGAAAATCAATTGGTATCGGCCTAACTATGAGCCTTATCGCTTTGGTGCTGTCACTAGCTGCTATACCAAGTGCCCACGCGCAGTCAGCTCTCAGCGCCAAAGGTTTTGTCCAATCTTTCTATACCTGGTACATTCCTCAAATGACAAAAAATGTGCCGGTGCCAAGCGACCAACGCATTCTCAAAGAAAGAGCCAGTTCATTCAGCCCAACACTCTTAGCTATGCTAAAAGAAGACATGGCCGCATCAGCGAAAGTGACTGATGAAATTGTCGGCCTTGATTTTGACCCCTTTATCAACGGCCAAGACACACCAACGCGTTACCTTGCTGGCAAAGTAATTCCTAAAGACAAATGCTATTGGGTCGAAGTTTTTGATGTATCGAGTGGAAAAAAAGGCAAAGATCCAGTAGTAACTCCCGAAGTAAAATTCGTCAAAGGGCAGTGGATATTCACCAATTTCCACTACCCTAAGACACATATTCCAGAAAACGAAAATTTAATAAGCATACTGAAAACCCTGAAGGAAAGCCGCCTTCAGTACGACAAAGAGCATAAGCCTCACTCCTCTATAAAGTAAATAGACGGCCCTTCGTACTCTATGCTTTTTGATGCTACAAGAGCACCGACCTGAGCCGCGGCCACTGGATTGATGTAGATAGTCAGACCAGCAAGCGCTGCCCCACAGAAAGAGTCGCCGGCTCCAGTGGGGTCAACCACGTCTACCTGCTCGGCTTCAACCTGCTCAAACTGCACACTATTTTCAGCGTCAGCGGTATAGAGATCAACTCCATCACCACCAGTGGTGACAAAAATTAGTTGATACTCTTTGGGCACAATGGCACCCTCGCCAAACAAGAGATTAGCTTCGTTCTTGTTCATAAAGAAAGCATCGCTACCAGCCAAAAGCTCATTAACCGTAGCGCTGTCAGCGGCTATGGCACGGGCATAGGTGCCAACTGAAATGACCTGATTGGCCTTAACCGCTTTAAGGAAGGTCATAAACTCAAGTTGCCTAGCCGGGCTACTCAGTGCGGCTATATGAGTAATGTCGAAATGAGTATCAATCAATTGCCGCAAAGACTCCGGCTGAAGGAGATGCTCAGCTCCCCAAGAGGCATTAAGGAGAGTGGCTCGGTCGTGGCCGTGATGAATAATTTCAAGGGTTGGCATGTGCTCAATATCAATCTCGGGGCCCACCCAGGTGAGCATTGCTTCGACGGGCTTGAGCAAATCGGGCATAGGAGAGGGCTTCGGCGCAAATAGAGTGACCTCAGCACCGACTTTGGCAGCCGCCAGGGCCGTGTACAGGCCGGCTCCACCGATTGTCTTGATAGTACGTCTTGCAACAGGGGCCGGGGCCGAAGCCGAAGAAGAAGTCGAACCCGAACTTGAACCAGAAGCAGAATCTAAATCTTCTTCTGGCCCAGAAAGCTCCAAATGCACTGTATCAAAGGAAACACAGCCAACCACGAGAATACGGCTCATGAACAAATCCTGGGGGAGGGGTTGACACTTTGTAGACGACCGGTCTAATATGGAATCATTACCGACGACGGTCAAAAGTGACCGCTTAATCTAAGAAGTGATGATAAACGAGGCAGTCATGAACGGCAAGAAACGAATCTTCAATTCACTGGCATTATTGCTCGGCCTCTCCATAAGCAGCTTCAGCGCTTCCTCTGCCCACGCAAGTAATCTTCACCAAGAAGGCACTTACGACTCTGGTAACGTCATAACTTACAGCCTGGGCAACAGCCACGTTGAATCAATTGCCCAATGGCGTGTTGCCAAAGGCGAGCAAAAAGCAATTGTGCTTTCCTTACACGGCTTCGGCTTGCATAAGTGCGTCTATCAGGCCCTGGCAGAACAGCTACAGAATATCGGAGTAGCCACCTATGCCATGGACGTGCGTGGATTCGGCAGCTGGTCACAAAGAGCTGGCGAATCGACATCAAAGTCGAAGTTCAACCCCAATAAAACACTTAGCGATGTCAAAGTAGCTCTGCAAACTCTGCGCCAAGAAAACCCCGGCACGCCAGTCTTTCTCTTGGGCGAATCAATGGGAGCGGCTCTAGCTCTCAAAGCAGCCGCCCAAAATCCCAACCTTGTTGATGGCGTAATCGCCTCAGTGCCAGCAGCGGAGCGCTACCGGGCCAAAAGAGCAGCGCTAAATCTAGCAGTACGCAACTTGCTTGGCGGCGGCAGCCACATAAACCTGAGCAAACGATTGATTGCCCAGGCCACCAGAAACGAAGCCCTTAGAGAAGAATGGCAGCACGACCCAAGGGCTAGACTTACTGTCAGCACTGGTGAGCTAATTACCTTCTCACGCTTCATGCACAACAATCACAAAGTAGCCAAACAAATCAAAGACACACCTGTGCTTGTTCTTCAAGGCACCAATGACCGCCTGGTCAAACTCTCTGGCACAGTGCGACTCTTCACTGAGCTTGCTAGCCAAGACAAAGATCTTCTGCTAGTAGACCAATCAGAACACTTGATATTAGAAGAAGGACAAACCAATTCCCAGACATTTGGCCACATAGAAAAATGGCTAGCTCGCCACGAACCAGCAAATACTCGAATAACTAATCCAATTACTGAGCCAGGCAGCGAACAAATTTTAGCTAGCCGATTTTAACTGACCGCCGATTAGAAGGAAACTACCATGTGGATTGTCGAACTTGCCCTAAAGCGGCCATATACCTTTGTTGTAATGGCAGTACTGATTTTGATTATGGGCGTTGTTTCAATCAAGAACACAGCAGTAGACATATTTCCCAATATCGACATTCCTGTCATCAGCATCATCTGGACCTATTCAGGCCTGCCAGCTGACGAGTTTGAAAAGCGCATCACGGTCTATAGCGAATATGCACTCTCAGCCAATGTCAACGATATTAAGTCAATGGAATCACAGACCCTTGATGGGGTCGGAGTGATTCGTTTGTACTTCCATCCAGGGGCAAAAATCGAAACTGCACTGGCACAGGCCACCGCAGTTTCTCAAGCCATCTTAAAGCGTATGCCTACCGGTGTGCAGCCACCTACAATTTTGCGCTATACCGCTTCATCGGTACCAATTATTCAGCTGTCTTTGAGCAGCAAGACCCTTTCAGAAGCTCAGCTCTATGACTACGGCATCTTTCGAGTAAGACAAGCACTGGCAGTGGTGCAGGGCACTACCCTGCCAGCGCCCTATGGCGGTAAAGTTAGACAAATTATGATTGACCTAGACCCAGAAGCTCTCCAAGCCAAAGGGTTATCGGCTCGCGACGTCAACGATGCCATCAATACTCAAAACTTAGTTCTACCCTCCGGCAAAGCAAAAATTGGCAATGTCGATTATCGTGTCGCCCTCAACAATTCGCCGAAATTTATCGAATTACTTAGCGACATTCCCGTCAAAGTAATCAACAACAAGGTGGTCTACATCAAAGATGTAGCGCACATTCGCGATGGCAATTCGGTGCAACAAAATATTGTGCGCTCCGATGGCTCACGTTCAGTCTTACTGACGATTCTCAAAAACGGCAATGTCTCGACTCTAGATGTGGTCAACCAAATCAAGAACCTGGTTCCGACTCTACAGGCAGCTGCTCCGCCCGGTCTTAAAATTGATGCACTGTTCGACCAGTCGTTGTTCGTACGCGCCGCAGTGGATAACGTCATCCATGAAGGTATAATTGCAGCCTGCCTGACCGGTGCCATGATTTTGCTCTTCTTAGGCAGCTGGCGCAGTACATTCATTGTCTTGGTCTCTATTCCTCTGTCGATTCTGACATCAATAGCAGTGCTGACAGTTTTGGGTTACTCACTCAATATCATGACCCTGGGTGGCCTTGCCCTTGCCATTGGTATTCTAGTAGATGATGCCACCGTTGAAATTGAAAATATCCACCGCAATCTCAGCCAAGGTAAACCGCTGCGGCAAGCCATTCTTGATGGCGCTGAGCAGATAGCCACTCCGGCCTTTGTCGCTACCCTCTCAATCTGTATAGTCTTTATTCCAGTAGTAATGCTAGAAGGTCCAGCGCGCTACCTCTTCGTGCCCTTCGCCCTGGCTGTAGTCTTTGCTGTATTTGCCTCGTATATTTTATCCCGCACCCTAGTGCCCGTTATGGTCGAGCATATGCTCGCCGCTGAGCTGAGCAATCATTTACACAAAAGCGAAAGCAAAAATATCTTTGCTCGCATACACGATCGCTTCAATGAGCTGTTTGATCACCTGCGTGATTTCTACATAAAACTACTAGCCTGGTCACTGGCTCAACCCTGGGGCATTGTCGCTCTAGCCAGTTTAATCTTAGTTAGCGGTCTAGCCCTCTTTCCCTTTGTGGGCCGGGATTTCTTTCCAATAGTTGATGCCAGCCAATTTAGATTGCACGTCAAAGCACCAAGCGGCACGCGCATTGAAGAAACAGAAAAACTCTTCAGCGCAGTAGAAGAAGAAATTCGCCATGTCATACCGCCAGAAGAAATAGCGCTCTTGATTGACAACATTGGTGTGCCAGCCGAAAACTTCAACCTGGCTTTTGGCGATAGCGCCACCATTGGCACCGCTGATGGCGAGGTACTGGTGTCGCTGAAGCACCACCGGGCCCACAGCACCCCTGAGTATATAAAGCGTGTGCGAGTAGCTCTCAATGAGAAATTCCCGCAAATGACTTTCTACTTCCAACCGGCTGACATAGTCAGTCAAATTCTCAATTTTGGCTTGCCAGCACCAATAGACATAAGGGTGGCCGGTTTTAAAAGAGAAGAGAATTTGCAGATCACTAAAGAAATAATGGCTCGTGTAGCTAAAGTAGCAGGAGCCGTAGACGTACATATGCACCAGGAGGTTGATTCGCCCCAGCTCAAGCTCGACGTTGACCGCACCCTGGCAGCGAAAGTAGGGCTCAACCAGCTCAATATCGCCAATGACGTTCTGGTATCACTCAGTTCTAATACTCAAGTAACACCCAATTACTGGATCGATCCGGTATTTGGCATTCCCTATTTTCTAGCAGTACAGATACCACAGCACAAAGTAAACTCAGTCGAAGCCATTCTAGAAACTCCCCTTTCTAGTACAAAGACCGAGCACGCCGTGCTCTTGGGTAACGTCGCCACTATTAGTCGCGGCACTACCGTTGGTGTAGCCAATCACTTCAATGTACAGCCGGTATTCGACATTTACGCCAATGTGCAATCGCGAGACTTAGGCGGTGTCTCCCAAGACATTCAGAAAATCTTGGCCGAATATAAGCCCAAGATGCTGCCTGGCAACCAGATAATAATGCGCGGCCTAGTGGAGAGTATGGACAACGCCTTCTTCAAACTTGGCCTCGGCTTTGTTGGTGCCATTGTGCTTGTTTATCTACTGATGGTGGTGAACTTCCAGAGTTGGAGCGACCCGCTAATCATCATCATGGCCCTGCCTGGGGCTGTGGCTGGCATCATCTGGATGCTCTTCCTCTCCACCACCACATTCAACGTGCCATCGATGATGGGGTCAATAATGAGCATAGGTGTGGCCACGGCCAATAGTATTTTGATGATCACTTTTGCCAATGAAAAGCTCGAAGAAGGCCTGACCCCAGACCAGGCCGCCCTCGAAGCCGGAAAAACCAGACTTAGACCAGTGATGATGACAGCCATTGCCATGATTGTTGGCATGCTGCCAATGTCACTGGGCTTGGGTGAGGGCGGAGAGCAAAACGCCCCACTTGGCCGGGCGGTAATCGGCGGTCTGAGTTTCGCCACACTGTTCACTTTGTTCTTCGTGCCAGTGGTCTTCAAACTAGTAAGAAGCCGCAAGAAGCACGCTAGTTAGCAATTGGGTCGATTTGGTAGAAATCAACCACAACAAAGGGTTGACAATTGTAGACGACCGGTCTAATCTGGGAATAGACGAAATAACTAAATAGTTAACAGATTAAATATGCGCTCTGAAATCAAATGATTTTCCGAAAGAGAAAGCCCAGGAGTCTAAAGTGAGAACCGTAGTAGAGCCTCCCGAAAAAATTGAAGTTGCCGAACTAGCCCCCGAGGCAGAGGGCGAAAGCCTAGAACTGGCAAGCAGAGATGGACAAATCGAAAGCTCAGACCTGGCTCCGAGCACAGACACAAAAGGCGAAAAGAAAAAGAGCTTTGGCGTCAAGAAATTGCTTGTGATGTCGAGCTTGATTATGGCCGTGGCTCTGCCAATCGGAGTTTATCCGCGTGTGCTGCAGAGCGAGGAGCTTCACCTCAGCCAAAGCAAAGCCATCGCTAGCTTGCCTGTCGTCTCCACTGTTGCCCTCAAAAGTGCCTCAGCAGTGAAAGACCTGAAGTTACCTGGCAGCCTAGAAGCAGTAGTTGAAGCCGAACTATACGCCCGCGCCAATGGCTTTATCAAAAAAAGATATGTTGATATTGGTGACAAAGTAGCCGCAGGACAACTTCTTGCTGACATCGAGACACCAGAAATTAACGATTCACTAGAAGAATCAAAAGCTCTGGTGCTCACTAA
>CAJXZK010000121.1 GCA_913063055.1 uncultured bacterium | reverse complement strand
TCAGATGTGTATAAGAGACAGCCGTTATTGTATTCATTGCTTGCAACTTCCTATTGCTTAGTAACAACCTAGAATTCAAAAGCCCACAATTGCAACAAATGAGACTGTGGTTCGCTCTTTCGATTCCATCCCTGCTGTTAACGAGTATCATTCTCCACCTAGGAAAAGGCTGTCTGCAAAGATCGTGCGAGCTGCTACTAATCATTTCGGTGCCTTGCGTTCCCATATTGGCATTTTGCATTGGCTACCTATTTCCCTCCACCGCCCACAATTTCAGCCGAGATAGGCAAGTTGAAGAAAACTACGTGGAAAACGGAGCACTGGGCTCATCTGCGCACTCAATTATAGCCAAGAAGGAATGGGGCCCATTCTTATATCGCTGTATACACGAAGCCATCGATACCTATCCATTTATAGGAAAAGAGCAAAACGGAAAGGTCTTTGTTAGGTACAAACAGGATGGCTTGACCGTAAGTCGCGATCTTGATGAATGGCTAGCGGGAAAGCCGGGAACATGGAAATAAGCTACTCCACCGAGTAGTAGCTCACGGGAAAATTTAAAGAAAAGAAGGGGCTCTTAAGCCCCCTTAGTTAGCATCTCCGACAGCTTCAGTCGAAGAAAAGCAGAAGTTTTATTTATCACCGTCAGACAAGACTCCTTTGCTGACTAGGAGTGACATGGCCTGCTGCGATAGTGTGCCGGGTTCCTGACGCCGAGCGGCTCTGACCATGGCGTTGAATGACACAACAATGTCGCGGCCGGCCAGATAATCTGCTTCACTCAGTCTGTTATCTTGAGCCAGGGCGCGAAGAGTGGCAGCAAATCCTTCCATTATGGCCTCAATTTTATTGTCTTTAGAGGCCGTGAATTCGAAGGTGCTGACACTTGTCACGACTGGCTTGACCAAGAGAAACTTTCTCTCGCTTTCGGCCACCACTTTAGATGTTGGTATGCAGCGCCCACCGCAAACGACCTTCCAAATAGAAGAAGAGATGCGGTCATACAGCGTAGTATCGGGTCCGACGTCACAGACAATGATGTCCCTGGGCTGAGCAGCAAAATGATCCACGACCACGCTGACCGGCTGCCAACCTTCCCAACTCAGAGCGCCGTCATGCAAAGTCAGTACTTCACCGCTACCCAGGGCCAGCGGCACCGAGTTGAAAATCATAGGCACAGCACACGAGGCACAGATGGCGGTGCCAAGACGAGGTGTCTGGCTGCAAAGCTGATGGAATTTTCCACCCTTTTCGCGTCTGAATACTCCGTCCTTTGAAAGAAGAATTTGGGCGTCATGATCGCACGCCAGAGTCCAGAATTTCTCAGGCCAAGATGGATCAGCGGCATCCTCGATCCACTTTGCAAAACGCTTGCCGTTATAGCACCCGCTTGCAGGCAATCGGTTTCTATAGCGGCTGGCGTGAAGGTAATAATGCTCGAACATTACCGACTTCATGGTGCTTTCGTAATCGAGCAGACTTTGAAAATCTAGCTCGACAGCTAGTTCGACCAGACGTCTCACGCTAACTCCGGCGGCAAAAAGACGCACCGGAATTGCACCACCACTGACCCCGCCCAAAGAGGCGAATGAGCGGAAGCCGAAATAGTCGAGAGCCATAAGCATTCCTGTGGCCGCCAGGATAGCGCGTGCGCCTCCCGGACCGGCAATGAGATGGCCGCCCGATCTTGTCGGCGGCCCAATTATAGTGCTCATTGTTTTTGCCTTTGCTTGTTTTTCTCTGGCGCAAGCATTTGCTTTTATGCTTACTTGTTTCTACGCTTACTTATTGTTTTGCTAGCGCCAGAAGATGTTGTACAGATCGTTTGAGAGACCATAGGCCATTAGAATGACGAAGAGACCGCCAAACAGATAGGCCAGTTTTTGCTTCAGTTCAAAGTTGATCGGCTTACCTCGCACTTTTTCGAGCAGAAGATAGACCACTTGACCGCCGTCGAGAATCGGCAGCGGCAGTAGATTGAGAAAAATTAGGCTGCACGAGATCATGACGTTGAACATAATCAGACTGAAGACACCATCGTTCATGGCGTCGCTACCCATTTCAATAACTCCAACAAAGCCTCGTAGTTCAAGCTGAGCTGATGATATTTCGCTGGGTCGCTCAATCACATGAGTGAGCATGCCGATGCTGACAGCGACATCTTTCAATGTCGATGCTGTCGCTACCGTAGCGTCGACGATGGCGCGCCCAGGGCCGACACTGGTGACAGTCGGCTCAATCTCCTGCTGCACCGATACGCCGATACGGCATTCGCTGTCAGGCAGGAGTGTTGTCAAAATTTTCTCATTACCGCGCTCGACCGTAACGTTCACCGACTTACCAGGATTGCGACAAAGTTCGCGAGCTATATCCTGAAAACTCACCACAGGCTGCTCGCCAATGGCAATGAAGCGGTCCTTCACTTGCAAGCCAGCATCGCGCGCCACTGAGTTATGTGTGGAAAGCCCAGATATTCTCGTGCTCTTCACTGTGGTGCTTGGCTCGCCGACAACGATAAAGTAGGCGGCCAAAAGCATCACAGCAAAAATGAAGTTGAATGCAACGCCGGCCAGGGCAACGGCAATGCGCTTCCATACGGCAAAGTGCTTTCGAGCTTCACCGCCTAAATCGCTATTGTCCTCCATCTCCGGGATAGAGACATATCCTCCAGCCAATATGGGCGAAAGCCGCACCTCAGTGTCAAAGATTTTGCCAACCACCCAGGACCACTGGCGCTTGCCGAAACCCACCGAAAAGACCGGGGTACGAAAGCCCAGACTATGGGCCACGAGCCAGTGCCCCATTTCATGCACAGCAATAAGGATAGAGACATCCAGCAGCATGAGCAGATAACCGATGGCAGGCCAGAGGGTAGACAGAGTGGGGGAAACGGCCGCTGAAGAAGCAGTAGTAAGTGCAACGAAACTTGCTGTCACCATATTATTGATTCCCTTCTTTTTATAGTGTTGCGTTGATAGAGTTGTTTCGAGTCAGGTTCGGAGGAGGCAAAGAATTTCGCCTCCTCCCTTAGCTCAAATTGCACTAGCCGATGACAGGCTTTGAAACGGGCTTCAGCTCCACCCTGGGAAGATTCAAGGCGACATGGTTGTCATCCCAGAGATAGGGGAAGGCAACGGCCTTGGAGAGGTCGCGACCCTGGTGAAACTCGTCCCAATCAGCCTTGATCTCAGGAAAGCGCATGCGCTCGGCCTTCACCAGGCGCGGTGCCATCCATTTGATGAAGTCGGCTTCTTCAGCAAGATAGGCGTCGGCTTCGGTCTCGGCCTCGTTGAGGAAAAGATCGATGAAAGCGTCAACCTGTGTCGCGCTGAAGTCGCTCATGCCGTACTGAGCGGCATGAGAAGTCTGGCCGCCAAGATACTTTGTGCCGCCCTGCTGATCAACCGAAATGGCCGGAAGTTTCCAACCTTCGTTGTTGCAGTCAGACATATTGAACTGCAAGAGCATGGCTTTGACAAAGCGCATTGCCTGCTGCAAATCGTTGGAGCAGCCCCCAGTTTTATCACCAAGGAACATGCGCTCAGAGCGATTTCCGGCCAGAGCAATGGTGATGAATGACTTCATTCCCTTGGCAGTTTTGAAGTCATGGGGCGGCACGGTGCGCACAAAGCCACCAACCCCGGACGGGCCGAGGATGCTGATGGCTGTGATGGCATCGCCGTACTGACCATCCCACTTACCGGTGTTTTGCAGATACTTACGGTAGGCAAGCACGAAGTGACCAAGCTCATGCACCGCGATCATATGCTTGAGCATCGGATCAAGGCGACGACCTTTGGTCTCGGTGATGGTGCCCATGATCATGTCTTCAAGGGCCTTCCAGATATCAGCATGAATGATCTTGTACTGCTCAGGCTTGAAGCTATCCACAGTCACCATGCCAGCAGGCACCGTAGAGACCAGGCGTTTCTTGGCAAACTCCGGTGCTCTTTTGGTGATCAATGTATCGATGTCAGCGCCGGTGAGACCGGTCATCTCATCAGCAATGGCACCAAGGTCGACGTCGTCGGCGGCCGGCACTTTCTTGATTTTCACGGAGAGAATCGCCAGACGACCGGCGCGATCAGGCGCAGTCACAGTGATTTTCTTGTCACCCAGTCGGCCCGAACGCACAAGGGCCGGGTCGAGCACTTCAGGTTTGTTAGTGGCGATGATGACGAGAATACGAGCATTGTCACCGGCCGATCCCTGCAATTCAACAAGGAGCTGACCGACAGTCTGATCGCGTTCATCGTTACCACCAGAAGCACCACCACTGCGATGTTTACCGACGGCATCGAATTCGTCGATGAAGAGTATCACCCACGAATTGAGTTCGTCCCGCAGTTTGCGGCACTGCTCGAAGGCATCGCGAACGCGCGAGGCGCCAGTGCCGACAAACTGATCGACAAAGTCGCCGCCGCTGCAGGTGAAGACAGGAAGGCTCTTTTCACCATCTCCACCTTCGCCCGAAATGGCCTGCACCAGATAGGTTTTACCGGTACCCGGAGGTCCTTCGAGAGTGACACCAGCAGGCACTTTGCCTCCCAGTTTAGTCAAGATTTCAGGATGCTTGATATCGAAGACGAGGGCCTTGATCTGATCAAGTTCATCATCGATGCCAGCGACGTCGGCAAAAGTCACTTTCTGACCCACCTGATCAAGGCGCGTCAGAGTGATTTTGCCGTGCTTGCCCGGACCGCCATTGCCCTGCCCACGCTTGTTCATGAACCAGGCGATAGCGCCAGAGATGACGATCATAACAATGATGCTCACCATCAGCTGACCAACGAATCCGCCGCCGTCGGCTGGCATATTGTATTCGCTTTCGGCATTGAGAAACTTAGCGTCCTTGCGCACGCCATGGTCGGCCGCCGACTGCGAGAGCAGGTCATAGTCGTGCTTGCCAGGCACGTTTGCCCAGAGCGACTCTTTGCCGTCAGTGAGCACGATAGTGGGAGTCTCCTTACCCAACTGAGTGAGGAAGGTGATACCAGTGACCGATTTGGGATCTTTTTCCACCAGCTCTTGAATTTTCCAGAACTGGGTGCGGTCGTGAAAAGCCAGCTCGCCATTGGTGGCGGGCTGGGGCTCAGATTGAGGGAAGACGTAACGATGAGCCGTTCCCGCGAGCATGAGGGCGATTCCGAGATAGAGGAACCAGATCATTTTGGGTTTGGGAAGTTTAGGAAACATGGTGTTTCACTTTCATTTTTGCTGCCCTATAGGGCATTGGGTGAAGCTAGCGCTAGAGCTAGAATTCGAGCTAGAACTAAAGCTAGAACTAAAGCTAGAACTAGAGCTAGAACTAGCAGTGACGCCGGGCATGGCTCGGCGCTTTAAGCGAAGAGTTTGGCACCGCGAGGTGTTTTACTGTAGGCTTCGATCTTGTCGCCCAGCCAGAAGTACCAGAGAGCAACGGCAATTGCCGCACCGCCAAAGTGTATCCAATAGGCGGTGAGATCCTGCACATTGGTATCACTCGCAAAGAAGCCGTGGAGCTGCATAGCGAGGATGAGCAAGGTCATCTGATAGACGCGTGCAACGATAGCTAGGCCAAAGAGGCGAAAGCTAAACAAAGTACAGCGCGGAGCGGCCAGAGTAACGACGGCAAGTAGACCCATCACCACTCCAGAGAGCCCGACAATACCTAGCACTTCTTCTGGCATGACTGCGTACTGCACAAAGCCGGCACCAATGCCGGTGATAGCGACGAACAACGCGAAACGGCGATGTCCAATGGCCTCTTCGATTGCCGCTCCTAATAGAAGGAAGGGCACGATGTTGTAGGCCATGTGCGTGAAGCCGGCATGCTGAAACATATAGGTAAAGAATGACAGCATTGCCAGGGGCACGTAGTTCCAGTGCGAGGTAAAGGCGTCAGTGACGAAGGCTGGCACGATCGACAATGGCGCTCTGAATGGCAAAGCCAGTATACAGATCCATACTATCGACAGAGACACCCAGGGCACCCTTGCACTGAGTTTTGCTGATTGAGACATTTGATTTCTCCTTTTCTTCAATCATGAAAGCTAGTCGACTCGCCTATCGCACAGGCGATTTCGACTTGGCTGAATAAGCATCAGTATCTGGTGCTTATTTAGCAAAGCCGCTCTAGTTGTTATGCAGAAAAGAGAAAAGGGGAGCTTTCGCTCCCCCAGTTGTTTGAACCTAAACATTTATATGGATGAACTGACCGGCATCGTTACCGGAGGCCTGCGTTGAATAAAGGTGAAATCCAGCACGAGCTGAAACATCTTTAGCAAAGCAGATGAAGGTCGGTATTCCCAGCCAGACAAGGTCTAGAAATATCGCACCAACCCAGGGAAGAAGCTTGACGACCAGTTCTCTCATGGAAGTAGCGGTGTATGCACAAAGCATTGCCCCTACTATATTTTTGCCGACAAAAATTGCGAAGCAACCCTTGCCGAATAGTACTTTAAAGACCATATTGCTGAGAGCATTGGACATTTAGATACCCTATGTTCCGCCACAGCAGCTGGTTGCTGCCTGGCTATTGCATTTTTGTGGTCAGAGCTGTGGTTTGGTCTTTTTTTCTGCTTGTGTTTGCGGGTTGAAAATAGGTCTATAAAAGTACCGTAGACCAGGGCGACTGACGAATGCAACACTAGATTTTCGGCAGATACATTGATAAACGGACAACCTGCTCCAGATTGTGACAACAGACGAGGCGAACCATATCTATGCATAGCAGCGCTAGGAATGAGACTATATACGGTGGCAACTAAGAAATTGGCAGAGCTTAGCGATGATAAAATTGACGTCAAATGTCGCATGTAGCTGATGCGAATGGTGCTTACACGTATCGATAGCACCAACTAGCAAAAGTCAAAAACACGCAAAATTAGAAGCAAGTTGTACATAACGGATCATAGCTTAGCATCGCTGCTGGTGTCATAAAATTTACGGCAAATGATTTGCTAGTGGCGCTACTAAATAAAGATTGACTAGAACTTGTACGAGCTTTGCCATAGTCAAATTTGCGTCAAATTGAAAAGTAGCCATGCTAGGTTCTGCGCTCTCGATTAAGCCTCAGACTCACCAGCCTCGCTGGTTGGTGAAGCTGCACTAGCATTTGTCTTAGAGGCTGGGTCATCGATAATATACCCAGATCCCAGCACAGTGCGAATCAATTCTTCGCGACCAACCTCTGCCAGTTTGTGCCGCAATAATCCCATCCAGGTGCGCACAGAGGTGGTACTAGAATCGCTATCGGCAGGCCATACAGCATCGAGCAATTGCTGCGAGCTAAAGACGCGATTGGGATGCCGCATCAAGTATTCCAACAAAGCTTTTTCTTTGGCTCGCAGTCGAACGGTTTGATTATTGACTGTTATTGAAGAGCCTTCAGGATCAAGCACTAGGTCTTGGATTTTCAATTCTGGCACAATAGAATTGCCAGCTCGCCGCAGTAAGGCCTTAATTCTGGCATTGAGAACCCTGATGTCAAAAGGCTTAACTAAATAATCGTCAGCACCATATCCAAGCGCCAACTCAAGCGACTGAACATCTTCCTTTCCCGTAAGGAAAATAATAGGTGCTTGTCCACCACTAGCTCTGTATTCTTTGCATACGGCATCTCCATGAATGCCCGGCAGGGTCCAGTCTAAAGCAATAACGTCGTATGAGTAGGTTGAGAGCAGTTGTAGGGCATCTTCCCCTGTATAGCAGCTGTCGACTACATGCCCATGAGATTTCAGATAAGGCTGAACTGTATCAACCAAATTGAAGTCATCATCAACCAGCAAAATCCTAGCCATTTGTCAGAACCTTTAAGGCCATCACTCGGCCTTGCCAAGCGCCAGCAGCCGCCGAACAGTCATATGTTAACAACAAAAGCGGCTTTTGCCGATGATAAAGGAGCGACAAACTCTGCCCTCAAAAAAATTGGGAAACCGAATTTTGCCTGCAAATATTTTGTGCATATTTTACGTAGCTGCCCTTACGATGCAATTGTCAGGAGGGACCAACTGCAACTGTCTCAGACAGCATCCGGCAAAAGCAACCAGAACGTACTACCTTTCTCTGGCTGGCTATCAACACCAATAGTGCCACGATGTGACTCGACAATCAGCTTGCAAATGGCCAAACCTAATCCAAAAGCAGCACCTTTTTGATCGGAGGATTTGAAAAATTTGTCAAACACCCGGCAGGCAGTCTCTCTGTCTATACCGGGGCCATTGTCTGTTACCGAGAGCTTCAGCACCCCATTTGAAGCTACCGCAGTCAATGCAATAGTCGAATTTACTGGAGAAAACTTGATGGCATTGCCAAGCAAGTTGACTAAAACTTGGACAATTCGACCGCTATCTAAACGCGCCTGAATATCAGGGCAACTAATCTGTAAGGAAATGCTCTTGCTTTCCAACAGACTGGCAACGCTCTCCGCAGCCCTGGCTAAAACATCTTGCAAAGCCACAGATGTCAGATCCAGATCGAGCAAATCGCCCCCGGCCCGCTCCACGGTAAGTAATTCAGTGACTAAAGACAAAACACGGAGGTTATTAGCTTTGGCAAGCTTCAAGCACTTTTGAATTTGCGCACTAGATTGAGACGGAAAACTATGCCTGGCAAAGGCGTCAAGCTCGTCTAGCGAACCTGCGCTGGCACTAATAGGGTTCTCTATTTCATCGATGATAATATCAATCAACAAGGCATGCTGTTTGTCTGCAAGACGCAGATAACTTTCAGCCTGGTGAATGAGATAGTCTAACTCTTGTAGTTCGTCGCTACCGCTCAGAAGAGGCGCCAAAGCTCCACGTTTAGGAAGCCTTGAGGCATTGCCGACTAGCCTGTCGAGCCTTCGCTTAGTGCGGTATACGAAGTAAGCAAGCAAGACCAGGCAACCGCCAATGTTGAGCGCAAGCATCAAAAGAAGCGCATTGTTAACAGATCTCATAACCTGTTCTTGCGCCTCCCGTGCCTGAGCCAATCGCTTCAGTTCGGCTCTTAGCAAAGCTCTCAGTTTATCGCTAACGATCTCACTGCGTTCAGCAAAGGCTGGCAGTGTGCCAAGATCGACTGCAGCAGTAACCGCGCTAGTGCCTTTCAGGAGAGATTCCATCCGGGCTGTCTCAGCCAGGGTAAAAGCAATAGTTTCATGCCATAGCCCTTCAGTTGTAGAGCCACCACTATCAACACCGAACTTTTGAGGAGGAAGTATTTTGAGTGCATTTATATTTTGCTGCGCAGCTCTCTTGCTACGCTGGTCACCGCTAACCATAAAAAAGCCCATGTTAGCATTGGCCGCCACACCATTGAGCCAGAGATGATTGGCCAGGTCAACCATTCGCGATTGTTCCCGGGCGATTGCCTGCAAACCAGCCGCTTTACTTACTTCACCACTTAACCAGAGGAGGCATGTAAATTGAAAGCACAGCGGTACCAATGCCAAAATCAATCCCTGACGAGCTAGGCCAGGGCGAAAAATACGCCTCCAATCTCGCAGAGCAGCAACACTGGTATCATCGGCTCGAACAGTACTCATGGTACTGACAGATTTATTTAGAGGAAGAGTAAACCAGATGGAACAGCCTGGCCCTGAAGACGGTGAAGAAGAAGAAGAAGAAGAAGAAGCACTCAGAGTAGAAGCAGTAGAACAAGTGGAAGAAGCAGAAATAAAGCCGCAATAGCCATCGTGCTGCTCCAAGATCAACTTGCTCAGGGCTAATCCTAGAGAACGATCCGATCGTTGACGATCTAACTTGCCAACAAAAAACTTAGAGAAGAGTTGCTTACTGTCTGATACCGCTGGAGGTTCACCAAAATCACTAAACTTGAGGGTAATGTTGCCGCTTTCTTGCTTTGCGTCGATTATCACGACTGAACCTTCCGGAGCAGCCCTCAGACTGCTAGCTAGGAAATAGCGCAAAACTCTCTTTACTTGTGCTGCATCAGCTCGAATAGTAACTTGCGGGCAGTTGTTCCTAATCGTTAGCTCTTTATAGATAGCTTGTTTTCTCAACTGCGCGATGCACTCTTGCAGGCATTGGTCTAAAGAAAAATCAGAGTACTCAAGCTCAAGCAGTCCTGACTCAAGCTTCTCAAGCAGGAGGAAATTCGTAACTAGGTCTAATACCTGACTTAGTCTTTGCTGGATAGCTTCACAGACAAGAGCGACTTCTTCAGTAAGCTTGTCATCCAAAAGCTCCTCAAACATCTGAATCGAAACCTGGGCTGCCATAACAGGTGATCGCACATCATGAGCAACCATCTGCATAAGCATATTGTTAGCGTCAGCAGCCTTTTGCAATTCTTGGCCAACAGCACAGAATGTCTTGTCGAGATAGGCCAGCTCATCATCGCCCTGTAATTCTGGCTTAGGACCACCAATCAAAGTCAATCTCGCCGCATTCTTACGCACCACTTCAAAGCGACTAAACACAATAGAGGTATACATTATGAGCACCGCGCCGCAAGTAATGGTAGTGAAACCTAGCGCCAAAATAATGCCAATACCAATAGCACTGCTTATGGTGTCATACTGCTGCTCAATTTCAACTACCTGCTTGTTTTGAAACTCAGAGGCGCTCTGTAGCTTTGCTGACAACGCTAGCCCGTTTTTCATCAAGCGAGAAAAAGCCTTGAAGCGCTCGACATTGCTAGAGAAAACTTCGGTAGATAAGCTCTGACAAATTCGATCGGCATCGTCAACAGTAGCGGCAATATCAGAAGGGAGAGCTTTACTCTCTGGCGATAGCAATCTCAACGCTGCTCCATCAGCAGTTGCTAACTTAAGTGCATCAAGTGAATGTGAAAGTTGATCACGGTCACGCTTAGCTTTATGCTTCTTTTGCTGGTCACCTTGAAAAGTGAAGCTAAGAGCCGAGGAACAATAAGGCACCAGATCGCTAAAGGCCTCAGTCTGCGACAAGCAAAGATTACTAATCTGTTGACTGCGAAGAATCAGGTCATTGGAGGAACGCCACAAACCATTTAAAGCCACGAGCGATGCGCTACCAACCAAGGTTGGCAATACAACGAGTATCAAGCCGACCCTAAAAATGGCAGGCTTGAATTGGGCTTTCTCTGTGGTTGGCTTGTCGATAAAACTTTCTCGATCAATCAGCTTAAAGGCTCAAGCTCTATTTTAACGTGATCTTCGACTTGAGCGGATAAAATCAGACACTTACTATTGAGGCAGAATTTCTTTCCACAAATAGAATTTAGTGTAACCCTTGGGAAAGTCTTCTAACTTGCCATAAACTGTATAGCCTTTGCGCTCATAGAACTCGCGAGCCTGAAAAGTATATGTGTCTAAAAAGACTCCATGGCAATTCCGATTTCTCGCTTCAGCTTCAGCTGCCTCTAATAGTCGAGAACCAATTTGCTGGTGGCGGTAGCCCTCCTCGACCGCCAATGTTTCTATCGAAAGCCAACCCCAGCGAGTCTCTCCGCACAAACCAGCAATGATCTTACCGTCGGCATCGCGAATCATAAGATCTAACCTCTTGTAGTTAGCTAGACCGGCTTGCAGTGTATTGTATCGACGCAAAATCGCAACAATAGCATCTTGATCTTGATTTGAACTGCACTCCTCAATTTCTAGTGGCTGCGCGGTTGGCTCAATTGTTGGCATGTCAGGCTACTCTTTTGTTGTGGTTATTTCTCTCAAGCAATTGCAAGATAGGATTCAATGCCCGGGAAAATTGACCAATATACTTTACCTGAAACAATCACGCTACATTCATTTGACGCAGATTTCACCTCCTGTTTGTTAACATCGGCTAAACCGACCAGGAGTCGACGAATGCGCCACCACAGAGCTGCCCATCATCAAGATACACACGAGCAAGCAGCAGAAAAAACTCAGCAATTCTGCCCCCAGCTCCCATACGGTGGCACCATGAAATTCAGCCCACTAGATAGTGGTGAATTGATGGCAGATCCACTCTACCGAAGCCTTTCGGCAAAGGTACATTCAAGCACTCGGTTCGATCAGCTTTCAAAAAACTTCGGTTGTATTGAAATCAGTGAAAGAAACAGTCATCGAAATGAAAAGGCTGATCACAGCCACTCGCTGCCAAGAATTCCAAGCGTTGAAAATATGGTCACGCAGTCGCGCATACTAAATCGCGTTGCCAGCGGCGACTCCCAAGCGCCTGATTTTGAAATCCGCGAAGGCAGCGAACATGAATTCAAGCAAAATTATGCAAAGGAACTATTACGCTTGAAGAGCAAGGTAGCTCCGAACCTGACAGATGCAGAATTGGCTCGCTTTACAAAAAATGTCTACAAAGTCGAAGATCCCAACGGAACTTACGATACTCAAGCAGGCACACCGCAAAAATATGCTGACTCCGAAAACCCCGAGGCCAATAAATGGCAACGGCGCAATAATTCACATCCAGCCTCAAGCGGTGTCGGTTATTGCCAAATAATCACACCAACAAATCTGCGCTTGATGATAGCCGACAATGGAGGAATTGCAAAGTCAATGAGAGAAGATGCTGCGCGTTTACGTCAAGATGCTCAGGCTCCGGCTCCTGACGAGGCAGAAAAACTAGAAAAGAAAACCGAACTGTTCGAGACTGTGCAGACAAAAATACGCGCCGAAATTATTGCCTTCGGTGAACAAAACAAGAAGAACAAAAACTACTTCGATGGAAAGGGCAACCCAACTGAAGCACTGTACACAGACTTTTCGCACTCAAACTCAAAAACAAAACTAGGTGCTTCAGGAAGAGAGTTAGCAGTGGGCATGCAGGGGCTTCTGATGGACGCCGACATCGGCCCCAAGGTACAGGCAAAGCAGCTAGCTGAAGACCTGCGCGATGCTACGGGAAAAGCAGCACAAGAATATTTCAAAACTGCCGAACAAGGTTGGCAGAAAGCCACAGAAAAATGGGAGTCTTTGAGCGCGCAGGAACAGAAGCGCCTATTGACCAGTTATATAAGCAAGCTTGGCAAGAATAACATCACCCCTGAAACACGCGAACTACTGGAAATGCGAGCCAATGACCTGACCGACGGCCGGCAAAAAACTAGCCCACCAGCAACAGACCCAGAGACTTGCGATGCCATCTTAAAAGCGCACAATTTAAGGCCGCAAGATGAAAGCGTGCCACAGGTGCTCAAGGGCTACTTCTGCTCCAGCAAAGACGCTCTAAGCCGGGCCCTGCCGGCCCTGGGACAAATGTTCAACAACTGGGGCAGTGGAACTGCCACAAGGATGCTGGAACAACATGGAGCCAGCACTAAATCTCTCATCTCGCCTGAGGCACTGAGAGCCAACGGCATTGCCCGCGGCGTAAATTCCGACGGTCTCATCGAGCGAATCACTAAAATTCAGAGTCGCGCGGATGATTATGGCTCACGCGAACTCGAAAGTATTTTCAAAGACATGTCGGGCGTTAACTACTATGGTCACAAACAGAAGTGAAGCCAATACTTATGCAGCAAATCTGGGAATGATGTTGGCGGTGTAATATATCACCGTAGCAATATGAACGGGTTTGTCAATGTTCACTAATTCGAAAATGTTATTGGGCGCATTGGCTCTGGCCTTAACTTGGACTTGCACTAGTACTATTTCTATTTCTACTTCTATTTCTACTTTTACCAATACCAATGGGGCGCTGGCGCAGACGCCTCAGGGATTTGGACAGGGGCAGGTGCTCGACAATATGAAAGCGGCATCAACCGCTATGAAAGCTTTTTACAAAGAACACGGAAATATGCCCGCATCCCAGGCTGATTTCGACATCATTTTACAAGGTCTATATTCAGACGAGCTCTCCGGTTCACGCACCCAGGCTGTGACAAACGGAGCGTATCGGGTACTCGGTGATTACCGCATTACTCTGGATCCATCGGTGGCAAATATAGACCCAGAGATGTGGCGAAAAAATCCTCCCGAGCGCTTCAATGGCATGCCTGGCAATTCAGTAATCATCCTCAGCGACGGCATAAAGACATTTGCAATTTGGGGCGCCGCTCTTTCAGGCAATCCCATTCTCGATGCAAACAATCGGGCATTGATAATTTACAAGAGAATGCCAGACGAACCGACGAATTAAACGGGGACCAATGCATTATCATTAGAGCCTCTTGGTGACGAGGCAAAACAGGTCCGTTATGACTGATATTCCAGAAAAAAGAAGACGTATGGCGGCTAGCGCCTACAAAGACCTCTTCGGTGATTTTCGCAATAGCGAGAGTACCAGCCAAACGCCTGCGACGTTAAGCGGCGAGCGACTGGCTGACCTACTGAAAGAAAATTTCAGCAAGATTGATACTAATGGCGACGGTGTCTCACTGCGCGAAATCAAGCATGCCGAAGCCATGCCATTCAATTTCTCAGCCGAAGCACTACTAATGTTCAAAGTCTTGGAAAAATATTTTGAAACTATCTGCAATTTAGCCGATGACGAGCCTGGTCCAGATTCAGTTATCAGCACTGTAGATGTGGAGGTTCTAGCACAGTTTCTCAAATACTCGCATTTGACTATCGAACAGTTAAAAGAATGGCGCAAACTGTGCGATAGCTAGTTCCCGCAGTAATAGGTTTCACCTGACAGAAGGAATTTCAAATAGAGAAGCTGGTTGTTCGGCTGTATTAGCATCCAGCAATTCCATTTTTGAAATAACTCGCGGATCCTTACTTTCGCTATGCGCTAGAAATCTGGCTTTCTCGTCAACCCAAACTTCACAAGTCATACCACATAGCGTGCGCCATATCTCTGAGGAAACATTTGCTTAGCCTCGACTGGTGGTGCAGAAGTAGCAATAAGAGAAAACAAGACAATCTAATTAGGGACAAAGGGAAATCTTCCCATCATCCCAGTAATAGAGTTTGTCGCTTACTGGCCGACTTCCCTCGCTAGCGCCACGCTCAACTATTTGACGCACCTTCTCGACAGCGGTCTTATCAGCATCACCGGTCAGGACCACTACCTCTTTGTTGCTCACCCCAAACACCAACCGGCCTTTTACACGCTGCTTGATCGCAGCCATAATTTGATCATCCAATATTAGACTAGACTCAAAATCTCCACCACAGGTTGGCATAAATATGCCATTGGCACTGTAAACACTTACATCAACAGGAAGATGCGAGCGAAGCGTGCGTAAAGGCCCCTTCTTCATATCTTTTGCGGTGAGGCCGAGCTCGGCCGCTTTCGCTGCGGGTATCATAGCAAGACTATTTGGTAAATCTGAGGCATACACGCACACAATGCCTGGTGCAATTGGATACCATGCGAGGTCAAGGGATTTGGTGTCAGGGTTTGCGGCATTAAGCTTGAGAGTTCTTGTCTCTTCAATCAGCTTATCGCTGCGAACCAGCGGCACAATATCACTTAAGGTGCCTATATTTTTGCCAAGGCCCCGGCGCACTTCTTTGGTGGCAAAAAGAAAACAGCGCAAAGAGCTTTTGCGCTGTCCGGGAATGTCTTTGCAGATGGCCCAGGCATTGTCAGTAATAGTGTCTGCGGTGTTACCGTCAGCAAATTTGACTGTAATAGCATGATTTTTGATACCAATGAGCGACTGTCCGGGTTCGGATTTGACTATAGCGTCGGCCAGCAACTGGTCAAAACGGTCGCGACTGAGACCAGGCTGCTCGACTTCGTCTGCAAAAAACTTATCCAAGCGTTGATCGCCTGCGGCTGACGGCTCCAGCGTTTTACTTCGATCAATTTTGATCACGAACAAGGGCTTGGGCGGTGGCGACTGCTCTCCAGCTGTAGCAAGCATGTTGCAACCTTGCAGCAACGGGCCAATGAGAGCAATAGTCGCTATAAAAATAAGTTGTCTGCAGATTTTCAACTGTTATACCTTTTCGGCCGTGGAGACCATCAAGTCTACCGCGAATAGTTTGGGCTGCTAATATCTTGAGAATAGAGTTTAAACTCCAAAGGCAAAACTCGTTATCTCTCAACATCTTGGCTTGAATCAAACCTAGTAAGCTCTTGTCTGCCATCCGGAGAGTTATTGCCACCAGCTGCGGTGGCAAAACACCGCACTCAAACTACTCCCAGAAAAATGATATAATTCGATTTGCTTGAGTGAAAGCATCTAATTTTGGCGTTGCCAGGAGTAAATTTGCCTACAGGTATGAAAGATTCAGAGCAATCTATTGTCATTTTTACCGACGGAGCCTGCTCGGGAAATCCAGGTCCAGGTGGCTGGGGCAGCATTGTCGCTTTTCCTGATGGCACTGTCAAAGAAATTAGCGGCAATAGCCGCGAGACCACAAACAATCGTATGGAACTTGCAGCTACCATTCACGCATTGCAATTGCTAAAGCCGCCACTGAATTGCAATGTAATTATTTACACAGATTCTGTGTACGTCATCCGTGGTATCACCCAGTGGATTTTTGGCTGGAAAGCTCGCGGCTGGAAAAGTGCCGAAGGCAAAGATGTAGCTAACCGTGAGCATTGGGAAGAACTTTTACGTCAGGTCACATTAATAAAACCAGCCACAATCAGCTGGAAGTATGTGCGCGGACATTCAGGTTATGCCGGTAACGAAAGATGCGACACTATCGCTGTAGCGCAGTCCAAAGGCAAGCAAGAACCTCTGTATTCCGGACCGCTCGATGGTTACTTTGTCGACTTGACCGATTTGCCAGATGAAGAACCTTTGCCTGAAGCAAAAAAAACAGGTTCGTCTTCATCGTCGTCTGGACGCGGAAATGCGCCAGCACAA
>CAJXZK010000120.1 GCA_913063055.1 uncultured bacterium | reverse complement strand
TTTGACTTCTGGCTTTACTTCAGCTTTCTCTTCAACTTTGACTTCTGGCTTTACTTCAGCTTTCTCTTCAACTTTGATTTCGGGCTTAAGTTCAGCTTTCTCCTCGACTTTGACTTCAGGCTTAGCTTCTGTCTTAGCTTCTGGCTTGGGCTGAGCTTTCTTAACCGGATCAGAATCGATAATAAACATCGAATCAGACTTGCTATCGTTCCACGAAGGAGCAACGCTCTCGGCTTGCTCGCTTTTTTCTGACTCAGCCGCCTGCACTGGCACGCTTACGGCGACGGCAGAGAAGACTAGGCCAGAACAGACTAACTCTAAGCTCAAAAGCAGTGAAAGCGCCCGAGGCACTATCCCACGCGTAATCGCTGTCACATCTAGGTTTTCAGGATACCGGTTACTTTTACTTTGAGAAATCATTTACGAGCCTGCTTCAGTTTCAAACGACAAATAGAAAGGCAGATGATGCCAAGTTAGAAATTTATACAATTAATAGGCGAATATATACATGCTTGACTTCAATTCTTAATCTGCCACATATTGGCTATATGACTTTATCGAGCTGAAAACTCGATGAAAATTGGGCGAACCTTTCACCAAACCTTCACCAAGCTTTCAAATCGCTCAATCTTGGTTCAAGCACCTTGCCAACTTAGTAGCCAGGGCCAAGAAGTTGGAAGCCAGCCCAGCTCTTCACTGATGGGTCACGTGAGATCGCAGCCAATTGAGCCTTCCGCAGACCCTGGGCTGGGTTCAACCCAGCTTGCTTGCCGTTGAAGACACTAACTAACTCGTCGATACGCTGTGAATCTGGTTGCCACCACAAACTCATCAATACGTTGCGAGCGCCAGCATAATTCAATCCGCGGCTGAAAATCTTCACCGCATTACCGCGCACGTCTTTGGCATTAACAGAGCTTGCACTCCAGACAATCAAGTCAACAGCCATTGGAGTGCCGCAAAGGCGATCAACAGTGACTTTTCTGCCCTGGTCATCTTTATCACCAAAGATTGGCAAGACCGATCTAAGTGGATTATTCTCGGTCAAAGGCATTTTTGCTGAGAAGTGCACCACTGACTTTCCTTTAGACTGCTCTTCTAAATTGGTCAGACTGGCATCTTTACCGGTCAATGTTGTTACCCGATCAGCACCAACAGCAGAAGTAATTTGGGCAGTCTCAGTCTGCTCGGAACCACCACTAGCAGAGTTGGTAGAAGCTACCAACATACTCAAATCAGTGGTGTATTCCGGTGGGCAATCCATTATCACCGACATAGAAGATGCCATCGATAGCAAATGTCCTTCAACAAAGAACTTGCCTTTCTCATCAATCAAAGCAGCGAAGGGCAGGTTGTAAAGCGGGCCGTCTGGAATGAAGACAACCATTTGGTCTGCAGTTGTAGGCAAGAACTGTCTTACAGAAGCAGGAAGCAACTGGTTATAGAGAGCGCGTAGAGTTAACTTCTCACCCTGACTTCCTTCTTCTTCAGCACTACCTTTAGTACCAGTCTCAAGCAAGGTTGCCACTTGATTTTTCAACTTAGCTCTAGTTACAGGCAAGCTGGTCGAAGAAATACGACCGAGTGGATCAATTGTAAATACCATGGTCGACTCTGGTCCAACCAGATACTCAACCACGGTCGCTTTGGTCTTCTGCACCGCAGCAATGATATCGGCAGGTGAATTTGGCACTGGGGCAATCAAGCGGGCCAGTGAACGATTAGAAGTAACGATTGAGCGGAAACGCTCCATCCAGCTCTGCCATTCCTTAACCAACTTATCAGGTGTAGCAGAAACTTCGGCAGCGTGAATTCTCGCTCTCTGAGTAGTCAGCTCGAGGTAGACATCGCGATCTTCAGGCTTAACCTGACCGCCGCGCCGGAGCCATTCGCTAATGAAGTTTTCTTCTTTCATCTGCTCAGCAGCCAACAGAGCCTGTTCCGTCAAGCCTTGATTAGCCATCAGTTGAACTAGTGAGGCACCCATGTCTTCGCGACTGGTAGGGAAACCAAGACTATCAGCGGTAGAGAAGTCGCCAGCCTGGGGTGAACGGAAGTAAGAAACAGCACTCTTGAGCGACTCTTTAGCAGGTTCAATTTCTTGTCTTGCCAGTTGCAATCTTGCTCTAAGCAAGTAAGAGCGCCACAAGCAGCCGTCATCGTTAATACGCTCAGAAATACCAACCGACTTACCGACATAATTTTCGGCCGAGGTCAAATCGGCGGCTTTGAAAGCAGTTTCAGCCAAGCACTGATAGAGTCGACCTTTCAGCTGTTGCTCTTTAGTGTTAGCCAAAATATTCAAAGCGCCTTCCAAGTGGCTCTTGGCGTCGCGATAGGCACCAGTACGATACTCAGCACCGGCCATATTTTGCAAAATAGTAGCGTGCAATTTCGGTGCCTTAGGCTGAATCACTGCCTGGAAATCAACGGCCTGCATGAAATAAGCCATGCCTTTTGCCATCTGGCCGTCCATCACCTCAATCACACCAAGAGCATTGGTAGCCTGTGCTTGGTCATAAGCATCAGACTTAGCTTTGAAAACGGGCAAAGCCTTAAGAAGATACTGTCGGGCCTGATCAAGATCGCCAGTGGAAGCTAAGCAGAAGGCATAGCCCTGATCCATATTGGCGCGTGCCACATCAGAAACGGCTCTTGAATCTAGCTTAGGCAGCAAAGCATAAGCTTGTTCGTAGGTCTTGCGAGCACTAGAAAATTCGTTAGAGGCATACTGAGCGTTAGCCAGGGTCTGCAAGGCTGGCACTAAGAAGACCACACCATCTTTAGGGTTTGAGCGGGCCAGTGATACTAGTTTGTTAGCCTCTTCGAGGGCCGCAGTAAACCATCCCAGCTCAATCATGCTGGTGACAGTGGCAATTCTAATTTGCACAGCCTTAGGCAAATCGCCAGCTTGCACACTATAGGTAGCTCCTTCTTGGAAGAACCTGGTGGCCTCTTTTGGCTTGTTAAATTGCAGACAAAGATTGGCGCAGAGATACATAACCCGAGCGGCTTCAGCAGGGTTGTTTAAGCCAGACGTAGTCAAGACCTTGAGGGCGGCATCTAATTGTTGTGTTGCCCAGACTGGGTTGTCGAGACCAAAGTATGCTTGAGCCAGGGCCACTCTGGCCCGGGCCAACGACTGCTGATCTTGCACACTGGCTAGAACTTCAACGGCATTCTCGCCCAAATATTTGGCCTTAATCCAAGAACCCTGTTCGACGTAGCAGCGGCACATGTTGGTCAGGGCCTTACCCTGGCCTTCGGCGTACTTCATTTCTAAGCTCATGCCGTACATTTCTTGCCAAGCGATCAAGGCTTGGTTAATCAAATGTTGTTCGAAAAACTTCTCACCACGCTTCTCCAGCTCCTGGATTTTCTCCATGGACTCAGGAGTTTTAGCCATCTCCGTGATTTTTTCTAACTCTTTAATGATGGTCTCGCCACCCTTCGACTTGTCGGGCAAATAGTTACCCATTTGCGAATTAGGGTTAGGGTTAACCACAGCCGGGCTGCTGGAATTTTGCCTCACCTGGGTCGTCGCACCCGAGGGTGTGTTGTGCTCAGCAGCCAACACTGACAGAGGGGCACCACACTCGATGCCGGCGACAAGCACGGTACATGCAACTGCAATAACTTTTTTCATTGGCAAATTTTTCTCAAATTTCCTACGTACAACCAGACCTACTGAAGTCTCCTTCAAGAGCAGAAAAGAGCAACAGCTCCAAGCCGTCTGAGACCTCGACTTGTAGGATAGTCAATTTGCACGATTTTTGCCTGGGAAATCAGCAGCTTTCCACCTCAGATGGGCAAAAAATAAGGTTGCCGAGTGATAGTGAGATGAGGCTAATTGGGAACATCAGCCTGTTTACCGTCGTCTCAGTCACCCCGGCTGTTTTACCAAGACACTCCCCTCAAACAATTGTTATTAGCCAGAAGCAGACAAGCAGCGGACATGCAGGCGATATGCAAAGCATATTCAGAATGCAAAATTTCTCGAAAGTCTGCTGCTCAACGAGGTCTCCGCCTATCGAAAAAAATAAATTTAATGGTAGTCTTCTTGTTACCGAGCATTAAGCTCGCACCATCACTCAACCAAAGTATTCTTTTTATTAGAAGCTTTCAATCCGGAAGAAATTCCCTAGAACTTTAGGAGCACACGATGAAACTGCAGATTCGTAACGCTACATTAGTTATTCTCGGCCTGATCACAAGCCAAGCAATGGCTTTCAGCACTTTGCCAGCACAAGCTCAGTCTTACTCAGCAACTGTGACCAAAGCGCAACCAAGCAAAACGAAACAGTTTTTCCAAAAGCACGACACTGTGCGCAAAGCCACTATCGGCGCTGGCGTTGGCACAGCAGCGGGTGCGGTCACCGGCTTAGTGGCCGGTAAGGGCATGGTTAGAGGTGCGGCAATTGGTGCTGGCACCGGTGCAGCCGTCGGTGTTATCAATGGCAACAAAACATTGGCTAAACATCCGATCATGAGAGACATGGCAACAGGTACAGCAGCGGCCACAGGTATTACAATGGCAGCAACAAGAGGCCATGGCGGTGCCAAAACCACAATGAAAGGCGCAGCCCTCGGAGCAGCACTAGGTCTAGGAGTAGGTCTTTTCAGAGACAAGCTCAAATAGACCAAATAGTATCTAAAAGGAACTATGAAGAGCAGAAGTCAAGTACTCCAAATCGCAGCAGAAAGAGAATTTGACCTGGTAATCATTGGAGGCGGCATCGTTGGAGCAGGAGTTGCTCAAGATGCCGCCTCTCGTGGTCTATCAGTATTACTTCTAGAAAAAGATGACTTCGCCTCTGGCACCTCTAGCCGCACTACTAAACTCATTCATGGTGGCTTGCGATACCTCGAGCAACTGCAATTTAGACTAACCCGTGAGCTCTGCCAAGAGCGCGGATTGCTAGAAACCCTTGCACCGCACATGGTGAGAGACTTTTCTTTTATGTTGCCGATTACCAAAGGCAAGAAATTCTTCGGCCTCAAGGCCGACATCGGCCTAACTCTCTACGACCTGCTTTCAATCAACGCCCGAGGCGTGCGCACACACCAAAGACTCAATCGCAAAGAAACTCTGGGAGCAGCCCCATCACTTAATGCAGCGCTGGTATCGGGAGGTTTGCGTTTTCACGACTGCATCACCGATGACAGCCGAGTGGTAATGGAGGTAATCAAGTCGGCCTGTGAATTTGGGGCCCTTGCAGTCAACTACCTCGAAGCAGTAAATTTCAAGACAAAGGATGGTCGGGTAGAAGCTATTGTTTGCCGCGACCGCTTCAATGGCCAGGAGTTAGTTGTACGCAGTCGATCTTGCATCAACGCCACCGGCGTTTGGTCAGATATCTTATTGCGACAACTAGAGCCAACCTGGGGCAGCAAGGTACAGCCGGCCAAAGGCACCCATATAATGCTGCCCTTGTCGTGCTTTGAGACCAGCACTGCACTTTTTCTTCCTACAAATGATGGCCGCTACGTTTTCGTTGTACCGTGGCAAAAAGCGCTCATGGTAGGCACCACAGATATTGGCTACCAAGGCCCTCTAGACAATCCAGTGGCAACCACTGAAGAAGTCGACTATTTGTTAGGCATCCTCAACTCGTACCGCAAAAACGGCACTAAATCTAATCCTGACGCCCAAATCACCCGCTCTGATGTCATTGCCACATGGGCCGGTCTGCGACCACTGGTGGGCGGAGAGCACGATGGTGGCAGCAAGAAGCACGGTGATAAAAAGCAAGATAAAGACAACTCTAAAGACAGTGAAGAAACTGCCACCATTTCGCGTGAGCATTTACTGTTCGAAGGGCCCTATGGAGTTATCGGTTTAATCGGCGGTAAATTAACCAACTACAGAATGCTTGCTATCCATGTGGTTGATATGGCACTGAAACAACTAGTGACACAAGAAAGTAAGTATCACGATTTCAAACATAGTAAGACAGACAAGATTATGCTCGGCGGCTGGAGCGATAAAACTGACTATCTCAACAGCACGGCTCAAATATCGGCCCAGGCCAGAAAACTCTCTCTCGACCCAGCTACTATCGATCACTTAATTGCTACCTACGGCAAAGACGCTCTGAAAATTATCGAATTGGTAGAACAAAACCCCAGCTTAAGTGAGCGCATTTGTCCCGATTTCCCACCGATAATGGCCGAAGTGCCTTACTGCCTCAACAATGAAATGGCTGTTTCACTAGAAGACATTTTGTCAAGACGAATTCGCCTCGGCTTTGTGCACCAGGGTCAGTGCCTGGAGTCAGCACCCAAAGTAGCAAGGCTAATTCAAAGCCTCTCCTACTGGGATTCACAAAGAGCAGCAATAGAACTGAGCCAGTTCGAGAAAAGCTTATTAGCTCAGCTAGCACCTGCATCACCTAGTATCGGTCTAAGTAACTTAACGAGTTCAAATTGCCAGGCTTGAGCAAAAAGATTGTAGTGATTGGCAAAGTACCTAATGACTTGGGCGACCGCCTCAGTAAACTTGGCGCAGTCAGCTACTTAGAGCGCAACGTTGCCTTGAGCGAAGCCGAAATAATTGCCGCCGCCAATGATGCCCATATAATTTCCACTGAGCCACCAGATACGATTACAGCAAACATAATCAATGCTTGCCCAAAACTAATAATGATTGCCCAAAGAGCAGTTGGTTACGACAATATCAATCTCAAAGACTGCCAGAGTCGACCGATTCTTGTTACCAATACTCCCGGGGTGCTCGATAACGCCACGGCTGATTTAGCCTTTGCCCTTTTACTCGCCACTGGTCGTCGCATTGTCGAAGCAGATCATTATGTTAGAACGGGTCAATGGCAAGGTTTTGAGAACGATTTGCTCTTAGGCACTGAGATGAGCGGCCGCACCATCGGCATTATTGGCATGGGCCGCATCGGCTCAGCCATGGCCAGACGGGCTTACGGTTTTGGCATGAATATAATTTACTGTCGTCAGGCGGAGACAAACAGTCTTGCGCAAGACCAGAGCATCGAACTCGATCAAAAAGATCTGAAATGGCAAACCGAGTTAGCAGCTAAAAGAGTGTCACTCAATACTCTTTTGCAGCAGTCAGACTTTATTTCATTGCACTGCCCCCATAACAAGCTAACTGAAAAACTAATTGGCGCAGAACAATTTGCCCTGATGAAGAAGAGCGCTATTTTTATCAATACAGCTAGAGGCAAAATAGTTGATGAAGAAGCCTTAGTCAGTGCCATTGAAAGCAGGCAAATAAGAGGAGCTGGCCTCGACGTCTTCTATCACGAACCCAAAGTCAGTGAGCCCTTACTTAAGGCTACCAATGTCGTCTTGGCCCCACACATTGGCTCTGCCTCAGAAGAAACTCGCTATGCCATGGCTGAGCTATCAGTCAGGAGTATTGAGCTGGCCTTAGCAGGCCAATTACCAGCAAACGCCTTAAACGGCGATTTGTTTGAGCGCTGGTTAAAACACTGAGCCTAAGGCCCTAAACTTTTTTCGACTTCGACTTAGACTTGTCTATTTGCTCATCATCAAACTCAGTGGTGTCTATAACCTTCTGTTTAACGGTGTTGCGGGATGCTTGCCGATACTTATTGGCTAAGCGTGGGATGAATTTGGTTTTAGCATTGGCACCGCCGGCAGCCTTAACTGAACTTTCTACCTTCTTAGAGGTTGTCTTCTGCAGCGACTGTTCGGCTTGTGATTCAGTCACCATTATGAGGTAGCTCTCATAACGAGTGAGCGAAACTGGGCGCTCTTTTTCTTCTTGCTCGGCTTCCATAGAAGCGTCCTGGGGTTCTACTGGCTCGTCTTCGGCCTCGTCTTCAACTTGTTCTTCAGCGTCATCATCAAGTTCATCTTCAATTTGATCTTCGCCTTGCTCTTCATTATCAACAGCATCTGACTCTGACTCTGATTCTGAGTCTGAATCAGAGTCAGAGTCATCACCCAACAAATCAGAAAGCGAATCTAATACCGCACAACCGGCCTCAACTAAATGTAAGCAATCAGCAAAGCGACACTGCAAGCCTAGTTCATCAATTTCAGGAAACTGCTTAGCGACGTCTCGAGGCTCAGGATGCAAGAACTCAATTAAGTTGAAGCCTGGAGTATCGGCAATCCAAGAAACTTCGTCGGTTTCACCGACGGACTTCAGCTCATTTGATCCTTCTGGGGCATCGGAGAGATTTAAATTGAGTCGATAGAGTTCACTATAAGTAGTTGTGTGACGACCGACTCCAAAGTCATTTTCCATTAATCCGGTCTTTAAATTCAGTCCCGGGCAAAGTTTATTGAGCATGGTCGATTTGCCAACCCCTGACGGGCCCGCAAATACAGAGATTTTGCCAGCTAGTAAAGAGGCCAGTTCAGAGAGACCCGCCGAAGTCTTAGCAGAAACAAATATAACGAAGTATCCAAGAGGTTCATAAATAGATCTTAAATGATCTAAGTCGTTTTTGGCCCCTAAATCGGCCTTATTGAAGCACAAAATAGGGCGCGAAGATGGCAGTGTGAGCTGAAAGTGGACAATATAGCGATCTGTCCAGAGGGGGTTCCATTGGGGCTGTTTGACAGCCTGTACAATGACTACCTGGTCTACATTGGCTAGTGTTGGTCTTGCGATAAGGCTGCGCCGCTCGAGTATCGTCGTAATGATGGCGCTCTTTTCGGTCAAATCGAGTTCGTCGAGTTCAACTCTGTCACCTGTGACGATTGCCACCCGTTCTTTCTTTAGGCGCCCTCTGGCCTGGCAGGTGAGCAAAATGTCGGTTGTAGTTCCCGTCTCCGTCTGATCAATTTGATCAGTGCCCAAACTGGTGACATGCACGAGATAACCTCCAGCATGACTTCTAAGAACGGTTCCAACAATCGACAAAACTTTCTCAAACTCCGATAAACGCAGACCAAGCCGCAGCTATCTAAACAAAACTATTACCTACATAAGGTAAGGATAGCTAAATAAGGAAAGAACGGCAACAATACAAAACTCTACTCAATAGGCACAGAGAATCGCACATGAGCACGGCAACCATGACACAAATCAGCAATACTGAAACCAGTGGAGAAGATATGACCTCCGCTATCACCGGCAAAGAACAATCGACTTGTGAGCTTACTCACATTCGCAACATTGCCATCATCGCCCACGTTGACCACGGCAAGACTACTCTTGTTGATGGCTTCTTGCGTCAGACCGGTATTTTCCGTGAGAACCAAGAGCTGGTCGAATGCGTCATGGACAGCAACGCCCTGGAGCGTGAACGCGGCATCACCATTCTTGCCAAAAATACTGCAGTTACCTATAAAGATCATTTGGTCAACATCATCGACACCCCTGGACACGCAGACTTCGGCGGCGAAGTCGAACGTATTCTCGGCATGGTAGATGGTTGCCTATTAGTTGTAGATTGCGGCGAAGGCCCAATGCCACAAACTCGCTTTGTCTTGCGCAAGGCCCTAGAGCGCGGTTTGCGCCCAATCGTTGTGGTCAATAAAGTTGACCGTCCAAACATCGATCCACACCTGGCAGTAGATAAAGTATTCGATCTCTTCGTCGAGCTCGGCGCCAGCGCTGAGCAGCTAGACTTCCCTTACATCTTCGCTTCTGGTGTCAAAGGCATCGCCATGAAGGAGCCTAAAGAAGAAGGCGTCGACTTGAAGCCATTGCTTGATTTGATTCTGGAGCACTGCCCACCTCCAACCGGCAGCCCAACAGAACCACTACAAATGCAAATCAGCATTCTTGAATACAGCGATTACCTTGGTCGTATTGGCGTCGGTCGTATCTATAACGGTCGCGTTAAAGCCGGCGAACAAGTCAGCATGATCAAAGAGGATGGTTCTGTAGTTAAAGGCAGAATTGCCAAACTCTTCACTTTCCATGGCCTGAAAAAAGTAGAAGCTGAATCAGCAGAAGCTGGAGAAATCGTAGCGATTGCTGGTTTCGCCACCGCCAATGTTGGCGACACCATTGCTTCCCTCGAAGCACCAGTAGCATTGCACCGCGTCAAAATCGACGAACCAACCATGAAGATGGCGTTCTTGGTTAACGACAGCCCGTTTGCCGGACAAGAAGGTAAGTTCGTTACCTCCCGTCAATTGCGCTCACGCCTTTTCCACGAACTAGAAACAAACGTCAGCTTGCGTGTTGACGAAACCGATAACACCGACACATTCATCGTCAGTGGCCGCGGTGAACTTCACCTCGGCATCTTGATTGAGACCATGCGTCGCGAAGGTTATGAGTTCCAGGTATCAAGACCAGAAGTTATCTGCAAAGAAATCGATGGCGTCACTAACGAACCATTCGAACGTTTGTTCATCGACGTTCCAGATGATTACACTGGTGCGGTCATGAACGAAATGGGACCACGCAAAGGCGAATTGCAGAACATGGGCGTCGAAGGCAACATGGCTGTTTTAGAATTCATCGTGCCTACCCGCGGCATGATTGGCTTCCGCAGCGAGTTCTTGCGTTTGACCAAAGGTAACGGCATCATGAACCATGCCTTCCTTGAATATCGTCCATGGTGTGGTGAAATTGCTCGTCAAAGAAACGGCGCCCTTGTCGCCTGGGAAGAAGGAACAACTACAGCTTATGCCCTCGGCAAAGCTGAAGATCGTGGCTTCTTCTTCATCACCCCACAAACTCACGTTTATGCTGGCATGATTGTGGGCGAACACAACCGCTCACAAGATCTAGACATCAACGTCTGCAAAGTAAAACAGCTGACAAACATGCGTTCAGCATCTGCTGAAGTTCTCTATACCCTACAAGCACCAGCTGAAATGGGTCTAGAAAAATGTTTGGAATACATCCACGACGATGAACTCGTTGAAGTAACACCAAAATCAGTGCGTATGCGTAAGCGTCAGATCACTCGCAGATAATCGCTAGTAAATAGCAATAACAAAAAAACTACAGGCCCTAAATGCCTGTAGTTTTTTTTGTTTTAGAGCCTTAGTTACTGATTACGAGCTACTGATTGCGAGTAGGCGCTGCCACAGGAGCAATGCCTACGAGGGAATCAATTTTGTCGAGAGTCTGAGCCATGGTGACAATCTGCGAATAAGTAAAGTTACCACCAGCAGAAGCCTTCATAGCGGCTTTTACCAGCTTGAATGTTTGCAACTGCTTCTTCGCTTTGCTGGCTTTACTAGCACTCAATTTTCCTTGAGCCGTATCTTGAGCAATGCGAGCTTCTGCCCGAGCCTGCCTGCCATCAATATCAGTCCAAGCAACTACTTGGCCGACGCCTTGACGAATATCGAGACTGCGAGTAAGTCTATCGAGATCGCGCACAAGTGATTCAGTCTCTGCCAAATTAAGGCCGCCACCCGAAGTCTCGAAGGCAATCTTGGCCTGAGCAACCCGATCTACTTCACGCTTAAGTTGAGAAGCTGTGGCACCATTGATTTTTTGCGCCAATAGAGCTTGTCCAATCTGCTTAGAAATACTCTGAACTCTGCCATCGATACCACTCCATCGAGCTGTCTGACCAGCAATCTGAGTATCGATCCGGCCGTTCAATTTTTCTAAATCAGCTACTAGCGAGATTGACTCGGCATAGCTCAGGCCTGTACCGGAGAAGCGATATGAAATCTCATCGCGGTTAATGCGATCAAGTTCTTTTGTGAAGTCTTGAGTCTGAGCCATGGTCAACTGACCAGAAGCAACAGCGGTTGCAATCTTGCTATCAAGCTCAGCTTGTCTGGCATCAACATCGGGAACAGCAGCTTGAGCATCGCCCATATTTGACTCGATACTGTTGGCCAAGCGCTCTAGCTCCAGAGAGAGAGCAGCGTGTTCACCAAAACTCAGACCACCAGAGGCTCTGTATTTAGACTCTTGATCTAAAATACGGTAAAAGTCTTTTTTCAAGCTGTCGGAGTCTTTAACAGTCAAACGACCCTGCATAACCCCTTCAGTAATACGTTGATAAAGCTCAGCCTCACGCTTAGCAATATCAGGAAGAGCTACTTCCGAATTCTTACTAGAGTTCTCTGTGTCTTTGATCAGTTTGTTCAAGTCTAAGACAATCAATATTGCATCCTGAGCATCAAGTTTGCCCTGGCTAGCAATCTTGCTGTTTTCAAAATTATTGATGCGATTGAGCTCGGCTCTAAGACTCTGTACTTCTTGAGCCGTTAGCTTGCCAGAAAGTGTGCCACTAGCAATGCTGCGGTCGGCATCTTCTTTTAAGACTTGAACAGGTTTAGAAGCAAAGGAATTATCACGAATATCCTTTTCTACCTTAGTAGAGAGACGCTCTAACTCTAAGGCAAGAGTCAATTTCTCTCTTTCATCAACGACACCATCCACAGCCTTATAAGTAATTTGCTGTGCACCAATTCGGTTAAACTCAGCAATAGCTGAATTGCCTTCTTCAAGAGTCAATCTACCGCTTACCACACCTTCTGCTATGCGTTTATTGATCTCGCTCTTGCGTTTTTCTAAATCGGGAATGTAGGCAATCTCACGATCTTTAACACTACGAGTTAGCTTCGAAGATAGCTGGTTGAGAGCTACAACAATCTCCATCGTAGCCTGAGCCGTAGCTCCACCATTAAGGCGCTTGGCCTCAATGGCATTAATTTCCTTGGTCAAAGAATCTTCGTCAGCCTGGTCAAGACGACTGGCTTTCTTGGCGTCATCAATATTCTTCTTGATATCAGCAATGGTGCCGTTTACTCCAGACCAAACTGGTTTCTTTTCAGAGGTTGAACGATCAACGCTACCACTCAACTGTTCCAGCTCAACTAAGAGATTTTGCGTCTGGAGGGCATCAAGCTCGCCGCCAGAAAGAATTTTGAAATTCTTCTCTTTAGCTATGATTTGATCAAGCTGCTGTTTATAGACCTGCGCTTCGGTCAAGGTAATTAAACCAGTAGCCAAAGCCGAGGCAATGTCGCGATCAACTTCACTCTCACGCTTTGGCACCCGCGAAGTATCGTGAGTAACTACTTCATTGTCGTAAATCTGAGAATCAACTTGACCGCTCAATTTTTCGATGTCTAAAGCCATACTCAACTGCTCTTCAGAAGTCAATGGTCTCGCCAATTTACGCAGCTCATCTTGCTTATCGCTAATTCTCTTGAACTCAGCTTTAAGGTCGGCAGCTTCCGCATCAGTCAACTTACCGGTCTTAATACCGTCTTCAATCCGCCGACCAACTTCGCTTTGGCGCACATCTATGGCAGTCAGACTGAACTGGCGGTCATGCACGGTGCGAGTCAAGCGTTGGCTCAAGCGGTCGAGTTCAAGCACAAGGCGAATATTGTCAGTGATACTTAATTGGCCATTTCTATCTTTAGCTGCTGCAATGGCACGACTTTCGCGTTCAGTCTCAACACGCATTTCTTCGAACTCTTGGCGGCTCAAGCGCCCTTGCGAAAAGGCAGTGGACAATCGTCTCTGAATCTCATCTAAACGCGAAGAAGCATCGACAAAACCTGACTTGCGGTCACCCAAGCTAGCTTCCATATCTTTGACAATAAAGTCGAGATCAAAGTGCAAGCGCAGGGTTTCCCATAAACTGAGGCTGCCATTTGAAGCACTGAAAACCGCTTCTTGATCAGCCACTCTCTGCAAATCTTGTTTAAAGCGTTGGCGCTGCAGCTGTGTAAGACGACCGGCGGCGTAGGCATCGTTCAAGCGATTTTCAATAGCAGCAAAGCGGGCATCCACCTCACTGACTGAACCGGCCACGGCAACAAGCTTAGTGGTATCAGCGGCCATAGCAGGAGAAAGAGAACTAAGCCCTATGGTGCCAGCAAGAAACGCTGCTGTAATACTCAACAGTGAAGAAGAACGCTTCATACAAATCTCCATCAGAAAACGATTAGAAACAATCTAGCAATAGCCCGGCAGTTGTCAGAAGACGTCCCACAACTACTTAAACACAAGATGTATATTCTATTGCCTTTGTTCCATATTGCCTCAAGATTGCCTTAAGGCAAGCGACTGCCATTGACAACAGTCGCTGGTATTACCTCTATATTTGCCACCCGGCGGGCATCCGCTGAGATAAGCCAAAAATCTTGGCGAGAAGTTTTATTTTTAGGCTTTGCAAGTAGCTCTTGAAATGTAGCAATGTACAGACGCATTAATCTACTTATTGCTTTTCTTACTCTGACTACGCTTTAGCTTTTGTACATCATCTTTTACGGCTTTATCAATTTGCTTTCGCAGTTTCTCATAGGCATCCAAATCGTCTATCAACTGCTGAGCCGCTGTGGCAACTACTATATTTTTATAGGGTGGATTTTGACAAAGTGATACCAGCTTATCGACGTCAGCGGGTAGAGCTGCTGCAGCCTTTTTCAACTGGGCTAGGGAATCAGCAAGATCAGGGCTAAGGTCTGGTGGCAATTGCAATGCCTCTGTTTCAGACTTTATCAGCGGCAGTAAGTAATTTAGCTCCGAGGCATAGTATCTAAGCCATTTCTCTCTCGGCGGAACAAAATCACCAGTGCTGATAGTGCCCGTACCATTGATAGCCGGAATTACCATGCCACCAATAACATCAGGGCCACCAACAAAATATGTAACTGGCTGCTGTGTCTCACAAAAGGTTTCCCAGGCCGCACTCTTCAAATGGTGCCAAATTTTTCCAAGTTCTTTTAAGTTGGCCTCGGTACTAGTAGCTAGCGATACAACACCACCGCTTAAAGGAGCAGGAGCTTTACTCTCATCGGCACTAGACTCGGCACTAGAATCTGCCCAAGCATTGCCCACAGTAAAAACCAATGTCAGAACTATGGCTGAAAAACCGCAAGAATAAAAGCGTTTCATTGCACTTCACCTGGCTGTTGCCCTGTTGTTGGCGAATCGGAATTAGCAGACTCGGAATTAGCGCTAGAACTAGAATCCGAATTTGAATCAGAAGAAGAAGAAGAAGAAGAAGAAGCAGTCTCTGGGGCTTGAACAGACGGCTCAGCAGGCGACTGAACTTGAGTAGATGCACTGGGAGGCTGAACCGGCGGCTGAGTATAAGGCAGCGGCTTCACCAACCTGTGACTTTCTTCAAACTCTTCCTGGGTAGGCAAAGCAAAGCGCAGACCTTCAATGCCTTCAAAGTCATTCGGTTCGGTATTGCGCAGGAGCTGGCGATAAATCTCTGCTGTAGCCAGCGAAATGACCATATTGACCGGTATCAAACCAATAAAGAACATCAAGGTGCCGAAACTGCGCAAGACATGAAAAAGCACCACCATCAAGAAAATATTGAGCCTCGCTCCACGGCTAGCGATCCAACTGGCCCTGATCGATTCAATTGGGCCAATTTCTTTATCAACAATAAAGTATGAGTAAAACTGCAGAGCAATACTTACTATTACTCCGGGAACGATGAAGCAGAGATAGCCCCAGAACAATAAGAAGTTAAAGCAGAAATTACCCATGACATAGGTAAACATCTGCTTTGTAGCAGAAAACAAATCAGAAATCTTGGCCTCATCGCCATCTAATACGCGCAGATATACGTTGATCATACCGAGCTCTAAAATGGCATTGACGGCTAGAGATAGAATCCCGGCAACGAAGCTATAGAGTAGCTTAATTACAGCCTGGTCTTTAGGAATTAAGAGAGCAAACAAGAATGAGACAACGGCGAACGCCATCGGTATCACCCACGATACTGCCATAACCAGAAGCAGGGGCACAAATTGACGCTTTGTGTGCGCCCAGCCAATTGAAAATGCACTCTCTATCGAGAACTTTTCAGGCTTAAAGACTACATTACCTTGGATTGGTCCTTGCACTGCTTCTCTCAGCTCTTAGAGCTGCTCCTCTACGTTTTATCGCTATCACCAGGAACGGGCAAGACGGCTAACAGATCTCCCCAGAGGAAGCCCTGACCATAGTTAATTCCCATTTCTTTGAGCAGGGGAAGATCATTGCGATCTTCTATTCCTTCAGCCACAATTTCGGCACCAAGCGATTTAGCAACGTTGGCCAAGCGCCGCAAAAGCCTAGCTTTGGATGGTTCAACTGATATTCCCGAGACATACTTCCTATCAACTTTAACCAAATCTGGCTCAAGCAAAATCAAAGTTTCTAGCGAACTGCGACCGAAGCCGACATCATCTATAGCAACCAATATTCCAGCTTGCTTCAAAGCGTTGATGGCATCGCGCAAGTAACCGGGATCAGTTATAAACTGCTGTTCGCTTATCTCCAAACAATAGGTTGTACCGTTGCGCTCTTCAGGGAAGAGCTTAATCAGATTTTCAACCGGCGTCTCAAGCAAAGTCGAAGGGAAGAGATTGACATGCAAGCGCATGTTTTGCCCCACATTTGGCGCATCTTCAAGACAGAGTTGCAAGCACTGCAAATCAACCGTAGTGAGAATATTGTTCTCGATACAGATGCGGAAGAAATCAGCCGGGCTCTCAAAGGCGCCATCAGGGCCGCGTGTCAAAACTTCGTAGCCAGCGATTTGCTCGTTGTTTAGATCCATTATCGGTTGATAAACAGTGCGAAACTGTGAGCTATCGCAGAGTTGAGCAACAATACTTTTCGGTGTTGGTTGATCGTCTTCGGCCTTTTCTAGACCATGATCACGAGCCAGAGATACTTTGTTCTTGCCACCAGCCTTGCTGCGCTTCAGGGCCGTGCGCGAAAGAGTCACCACCTCATTCACCTGTCTCTTATACACATCTCCGAGCCCACAAGACCGTACTAG